>UQRR01000025.1 GCA_900543455.1 uncultured Dialister sp. | reverse complement strand
TCCTATGAGAGCTGCAAGTCCCCCGCGGCAGATGGAACGCGAAAATGAGATGATCGTTATTTCACATCGCCTTTTTGGGTCAGGGCTAGGAAAATGGTGATTCAATCTGGTAATGATGGGATCCGTGTTTCCTTGGCTCGTGGGCATGCTGTCCTTTGATTGCGTTTGAAAGTTTCGCTTGAATGAGAAATTAGAAATGAGAAATGGTGGTGCGGCGCATAAGAATATAGAAGCGCCGCGAATATGTATGGGGCGATGCCTAAGGGTCTGCGGATGGCGGGTTTCCCGTTTGAGGTTTCCAAACATCGATCGCTGGGCCGCGAATGACAAAGATTTCTCGCTTTGCTCGAAATGACGATACGGGAGTCTGATGTCTCCTAGTCTCTTAGTCTTTTAGTCACAGTCACCAGTCACTAGTCACCAGTCACCAGCCACCAGTAACCAGCCACCAGACGCTCATCTCATTCTATTTCCCAAACTCATTCATGAATTTCTCATTGACATGCATGACAAATGGTGCTATCATGTACTTAACCGAATAAGAAAAGGTAAGTGCCTTAAAGGCTTAATAGGGAAGACCGGTGAAATGCCGGCACGGTCCCGCCACTGTAATGCAGAGCGAATCCATAATGTCACTGAGAGATCGGGAAGACGGATAAGCGAGGAAGCAGAGTCAGGAGAACTGCTTATCTTTGATCACCGTTATGACCCACGAGCGATGGGAAGGGGATGTCTTTACAGATGTCTCTTTGCGTTCGTGCAAAGAGGTTTTTTAATGGGGATTTCGGTACTTGAATAACTTCATAAGAAAACAGGTGCCCTGTAGGGCTTAATAGGGAAGACCGGTGAAAGACCGGCACGGTCCCGCCACTGTAATGCAGAGCGAATCCAACGAAGTCACTGATTTGAGGAGATCGGGAAGGCTGGAGGAGCGAGGAAGCAGAGTCAGGAGAACTGCCTGTTTTGTACAACCGTTTGACCTACGAGCGATAGGAAGGTGTGCTTGACTGCAAGTCCTTTTGACGTGCATATTCCACTCTTTTTCTATCCAAAAGGGTGGATTTTTTGATTTCCTTCTGCGGCATGATGAGGATCAATGAAGCAGAGCCCCTTTTGCTGAGGATGGTGACAGGGAACACTATTCTCCGTGTAGGTCCTACGGTATCTATCGTTATCTTGATGGGTGGCAGGCGGTAAATGCCTGAACTCCTTACTATCGATGTAATGCCTTCGGGCTTTACATATACCTGTGGGGATTTTTCTCCATGGTTCATCTCCTTTCCGGTGATGGTCATAAAGAAATTTCATTTCTTTTGGGAAAATGATCATCACCACCCCTTCTACGAATACTTCTTCGGAAGTGACTATATATGATGTATTCCTCAGTATCTGAGGTTTACATATACCTGTGGGGTTTTCGTTCCCCATGGTTCATCTCCCTTCAGCGATGGTTTCAACAGGGAAATGGAATCATCGCCCCCTTTTACAGATCCTTCCCTTAGGGAAGTTCCTATAGGAGGATATTTCCTCCACTCTTGGCCGGCCTATCCGGCTGACTCGACCTCCTTGGGACGTTATCGTCCTTCTGTCAGGATGGCATCAGGGAATGCCATCCTGGCTCCCTCTCTTTGGTAATAACTTTCTACGAAAGCTATTATACAGGTTCTCATTACGGAGCCCAACCAGCTCCAACCCCTTTGGAAGCGGCGCATGTCGCTTCTCTTTTTTTATGCAAGATGCTATAGGCAACGCTCATGAATCATGCGGTTATCCTGCTTCTGTCTTATGGTATCATTCGGACTGAACTGCATCCTATAAAAAATTCGCGGCGCTTAGGGAAACACTGATTAAATCGTTGTCAGATTTCACTCTTGAATTTTTATGTATAGCGAGGAATAACCTGACGCGAATAGCGAGCTATTTAAGGAAGGGTATGACGAAGCTATGTATAAAAATTCTTGTAAAAGTTGACTCTGCGATTTAATCAGCGTTTCCTTAGATCCTTCGACTCAGCTGGCATTATTCAGAGAAGCGTTTCCCTAACATACAGCCTTTTTCTCCGCTCAGGATGACGAAAAGCGCCGCACCGCCACTTCTCACTTCTCACTAAAAAAAGCAGCCTGGGGCTGCTTTTTCAAATCCATCCAAACCGCCTGCATGCTTCATAGATGCCGTCTTCATCAGCCCGGCTGGTGATATATTTCGCTTTTTCCTTGAGCTGTGGCTTGGCATTTCCCATCGCAATGGAGAACCATTCGGGGCGGAACATGGTGCGGTCATTCATGCCGTCGCCAAAGACGATGATGTCTTCATCCGGAATGGCGAAGCGGCGCTGAAGCTCTTTGATGCCGTGCTCCTTATGGATAGGCTCGATGAGCATGGTATCCGCACGGAACCAGACGTGAGGGAGTGTGCCTAAGGGAATCTCCGCTTCCTCCTGCTTGCTGCAGGCGATGAAGATCTTGTGAATGACGGAGGCGGTGTGAAAATCAAAAGCGGGGTCCACTTCCGTCTTGTAGTAGCGGTCTTTCACCTTCGCAAGGTAGCTATTCGTGGTCGTGATGCGGTATTTCTCATTTCTGATCGCAAGCGCCCAGGGATGCTTCTCGCCGTCGATGGCAGAGAGCATCGCGAAGCAGTCTTCAAGTGCAAGACCTTCATCATAAAGGATCTTGCCGTCTATGGTGACCGCATTTCCTCCATCGGAGACAGCGGCTGTGATGCCAAGGTCACATGCGACCTGCCAGGCGTCTGCCTGAATGCGTCCGGTCGCAAGCGAGACGAAGTGCCCTGCCTTTTGGAGGCGTCGGATGGCTTCTCTGGTGCTGTCGGGATAGTCGGCAGTGAGCGGCGTGGTCAGCGTGCCGTCGATATCAAAGAAAAAGTATTTCTTCATAGGGCCTCCTTGGAGAATCATTTTCTTTCATTATACTACATGTTTCCTGTTCCCCAGCCAGATCCCGAAAAGGAGTATGACGACGCCGATGATCTGCAGGAAGGAGATCGATTCGCCGAGAAGCAGGAAGGAGAAGAAGAGGGCGGTGGGGAGCTCGCTGGCAGAGAGAAGACTGCCGAGGCCGGAGGAGATGTGCGGCATCCCGCTGCTGAAGAGGAGCGGCGGGAGGAGGACACCGAAGAGGGTGAGGGGAATTCCGTAGGGGAGGATAGAGGCAAAATGCGCGGGCGATACCGGAAGGTCGGGCGGCAGAAGGAGGAGAACCATCACGAGCGCGCCGCTTACCATGAGGGCACTTTTGGTGATGGGGTGGATGCCTCGTCCGATGCGGTTCATGCAGAGAAGGCCGGTGGTGTAGGAAATCGCGGCAGCAAATCCCCAAAGCATGCCGATAGAGAGGGGAAAGGCGCCAGCGCTTCCGATCACGCCCGCGGCCAGTACAGTGCCTGTAAGGACGATCGCGATGGAAAGGAGACGGATGCGGGTGGGCTTCTCACGTCGGATCATGCACTCAGCGAGCGTGCCGAGCCAGATGGACTGGAAAAGGAAGATGACGGCGAGCGAAGCGGGCAGAGTCTCCAGCGCGCGGTTGTAGAGCATGGTGGTGCCTGAGAGCGGAATACCGGTCAGGAGAAAGGCCAGCGCAGTCTTTTTCGCGGGGAATCTCCGCACGCGGAGAAGCCAGATGGTCCAGAGCAGAAGAAATCCAAGAAAATACTGGATGGAAGAGACGTCATTGATAGAAAAGCCCGACCGATAGGAGAGCTTGACGAGTGTGGAAATGATACCATAGGAAGCGCCGCCGGCCAAAACGAGTGCGGCATAAAATGTTTGTGACATAGATGGGTGACTCCTTTCGTGTGTCCCTATTATAGCATGAGAGAAGGGGGCTGGGGGCTGGGGAAACACGGCGTCCCCGCTGGCGTAATGCTATTAAGTTAAGGAGATCGTTAGCCGCATAACGTCTTGCTTCCCCCTTCGGGGGAAGTGCCGAAGGCAATGGGGCATGCCAGCGGCCATCGAACAATGTTGGATATACCGTAGTGCTGCCCCCTCATCTCACTTCGCTCGAAATGGCGTCTCACTGGATTTTCGCGTCGCTTCACTCCTAAAAATCCAGTTCGCTTGCACAAGCCCTTCGGGCAGCTCCCCCCGATGGGGAGCCAAGAACGTTCTGCCGCTTAACTTAATAGCATTACGGAGCCCCCGGCCGCGTAGCGGTGCGGGGGCTTTTTGTGCCGAAAAGGAGTGGAAAGGGAAAAGATTCCTCATCCTATCATCTAAACTCATTATTGTCCTAAATCTAATATAGAAATTTGACAATACGAGATTTATGATTCATAATAAAACACATAAAAACAATAATAATGCACTTCAGATAGTTTAATATAATGAGAACCTGCAGGTCCGAAGCCGGGCTTGTTTTTAGGTTTTCATTTTTTATTTTCTATCAGTGGTTTTTACGCAGTCGTCGATAGGGTCTGCTTCAGGATCTATGGAATCGGCTGCGCTGTTTATAAGAGAGAGGGATATATATGAAAAAGGATGTCAAATGTTTGCTCTCAGCACTCGTTTTTGCCGGAATTTCATGGGGGGGTACGGAATAGCATCTGCTGCCGGTGAAGCAGTGTATGAGCTGAATCCGGTGGTCGTGACCGCGACGAGAACGGAGAAGGCGGATGTGGATGTGCCGGCGACCACGACGGTCATCACGGCGAAGGATATTCAGGATAAAGGCTATGTTAGTGTTTTTGATGCACTTGAACATACCGTAGGGGTGGATAGTTATAACTATAGTGCCGGTGGTGGTGATGACCTCGGTGGATCCCAGAGCCGTTTCTATATCCGTGGGATGGATAAAGGGACATTGGTTCTCGTCAATGGTGCGCCGATCAATGTGATGAATTACAGCTCGACAGAGGGTGTACCTGTCGATGCGGTAGAGAAGATTGAAGTGATCAAAGGCTCGAATTCTGTACTTTATGGTGCCGAAGCCATGGGCGGTGTTGTAAATATTATTACCAAGCATGGTGGAAAACCGAGTGCATCGATTTCCGCAAAATATGGTAATTATAATTCCGGTTATCAGGTTGGAGTGACCGGTGAAAGGTATACCGCTTATTTTACTCGCGATTTTGAAGATGAATTTGACGATGCAGCCAAAATTTTCCCTCAATCTAAATATAACTGGACAAATGGGAAGGGGAGAAAGAGTAGCCTTTATTTGTCGACGCAGCTGAATGATCGCTTGACGCTGGACTGGTCGCATGTGGATAGAAATAAAAAGAGATCTGCCTTTAAAGTCGTTAATGGAAAGAAAACTGACACCTATTATAGCTATGGTATTTATGATTATGATTCGCAGCGGAATAACATTAATTTGATTTATAACGATAAAGACAGTGCGTTTAAATCAGTTCTGGCTTATAACAATAGAAGAATTGATACGAAGCAGTATAAAAATGGTAAAGCACCTGCTGTACGTGGGACAAATTACAACGTGTACGGTGTAACTTTTGATAATCAGAAAACATGGCATTTCAATGATGGGAAGGACAGCCTGACCAGTGGAGCTACATTTAAGAGAGAACACTACAAGGCACTGGCTACGCCATCTGATCGTATTCATCGAGATGCTTACAGTATTTATTCTTCTTATGATCATCAGTTCAGTGATAAACTTTCTACCATCATTGGCATGCGTGGAGAGTTTGTCAAAGGAAATGGCTGGGATAAAGAGCAGAATGTATTCCTTCCCCAGTGGCAGATGCTTTACAAATTGAATGATAGCTGGAGCTTGTATTCCAATATTGGGAAATCCTTCGATATGCCAGCGATCAATTCCAAATTCTATTCGAAGAAGACCAAAGCGATTGATTATCAACCACAGGAAGGGTGGTCGTATGAAATCGGCTCAAAATACATTAAGGATAAGGATAGCGTAAAGATTGCCCTTTTCCATATGGACATTGATAACTACTTCAAATGGGTCAAGGAAAGCCAAATCGTAGCTGGTGGCGCTAGCGATATGAATGTTCAGATTAATGGAGGCAAATTCAAAAATACAGGTCTTGAGGCGGAGTGGACGCATAAAATCAATGAGAATTGGCAGTATAATTTGGGGGTAAGCTGGTCAGATCCAAAACTGAAGAGCAAATGGGTAGTGGGCCATGAAAATGAATGGATGCAGGAAGCGGCGAAGTTGCAGACCAATGCCGGCGTACAGTATTCCGATAAAAAATGGACGGCCAATCTGAATCTGTTCTTTACGGGAGAAAGAGAATACTCCTATTATACGAATAAAGGGGCTATTGCGAAGAACGATGGTAACTATGACCACGCTATCCCGAACAGAGTGAACCTGACGTCTTCCATTTCATATGCTCCCAATGATAGTCATCGTATCACACTGAATATGTACAATTTGCTTGATCGGCACAACAACTGCATTAATGAAAATGAAAACTATGATCTTCCATTCAACTGGACACTGACCTATAAATATTCTTTCTGATCGCAGTGAACACAAAAGCGGCTGACAGCCAAAGGCTGCCGCCGCTTTTTATTTGATGAGCCCAAAGGAAGCTATGTGGAAAAGAATTCTTTTTACGATACTTGCCGCGCTGGCATCGATCCTTCTTCCTGCCTGCTCGGTCACGCCCGCGCCGCAAAGCGAGACGCGAAGCATAACGGACGATGCCGGGCGCACTATATCCGCACCCATCCATCCCACACGCATCGTTTCGCTCACGTACGGGACGGATGAGATACTGACGTCGCTTCTTTCCCCTTGGCGCATTGCCGCCTACTCGAAGTATGCGGGAGATGACGGGATCAGTTTCCTCACCAAGGACGAGGTCAGCCGGGTCGGGCGGACGGTCGATATGGAGCCGGAGCATATTTTGGCACTTGCGCCGGATCTGGTGATCGCTTCGACGTCTACGCCCATGCAGACGGTCGAGGTACTCACGCACTCGGGGATTCCTGTCTATGTTTCCGGGATCCCGACGACGGTAGAGGAAATGAAGGAGAAGGTGCGCGGCGTCGCGAAAGCAGTCCACGAAGAGGAGAAGGGGGAGGCGATGGTTTCTGACATGGAGTCGCGGCTCGCCTCTTTGGAAGAAAAGCTATCGCAGATACCACCGGAGAAGGAACGGGTGGCTCTCGGCATGTCTTTCCGCGGGATTCTTGGGAAGAAGGGGACGCTTTTCTCGGATGTCCTGCGTCTCGCGCATGTGAAGGATGGGGCAGCGGTGTATGAGGTGCCGAAGGGGGCGGATGCGTACCTTTCTTTGGAGATCCTCCCGAAGATCGATCCGGATGTGATCCTTCTTCCCACCTGGCGGGTGAAGGCGGGGGATGATACGAAGGCCTTCGAGGAAGGGCTTTTGTCAAATCCTGCACTTCGCGAGGTGACGGCGGTCAAAGAGAGGCGGCTCGTGCCTTTTTCGGAGAAGTACAAGTACGTCATGAGCCAGCATGTCGTGGACGCAGTGGAAGCGGCGGCGCGGGCGGTGTATCCGGAAGTGTTTGTGACTAGTGACTAGGGGCTAGGACATTTCACCCCTTCTCGCATTTCGCCCGTTTGCATTTTTGCTTGACTGATGAATGGGATGATTGAATGAGGTATAAGGAGACTCACCTATGACACCCAAAATCATTTATATGACGAATGTTGATCGTCGCTATTTCATGATGCGCCGTGCGCTTGACGAATTGATCGCGGATGGAGAGATGCCCGCATCCTCACAGGTCGTAAAGACGGAGGATGGCTCTGTGTGGAGCGCATCGTGGGAAGAAAAACTACGCGGGAGCGCACTGGTCATGATCCGTTTCATGGGAAATACGATCCGCACGAAGTTTTGGACGGCGTGTATGCATTTTCTCTCGCAGGAAGGGATCCCGTACTACATGGATGCGCAGGGATCAGCAGAGGAGGAGTGCATAGAGCGGGTCGCGGCAAAGGAAATCGAGGCTATGAAGGCGTACTCGTTCTATGGGGGTCTGACGAATTACAAGAATCTGTGGCGCTATGTGCGTTCCCTTTTTGATAAGGGGATGCCTGATGCGGAGCCGCCGTCGCCGATCTGCTGGGCAGGGATCTATCATCCGGGGATGGCTAAGAAATTCATGACGGATCTTTCCCTGTATGAGAAGGCTTTCCTGCAGGAGGGGCGTCCGACGCTGGGCCTTCTCTTCTATCGGGATGAGTGGATCTGGGATGACCTGCATTACCAGAAGGCATTCATAGAGGAGGTGGAGCGGCAGGGGCTGAATGTGATCGCAGTTTTCACGAACGGTCTGCCGGATCCGAAGCTGGGAATGCCGACGATCCATGAGGTGTTTGAGAAGTATTTCATGAAGGATGGGAAGCCCGTCATCGATGTCATCGTGAATGTGATGAAGTTTTCCTTCACGACGTCGGGGTCGATTTCCATCAAGGCACTGGAAGAAATGGGCGTCCCTGTGCTCGAGGCCTACTCTCTGATCGCTCCTAAGGAGGAATGGGAGGCATCGCCGGAGGGAATGAATGCGATGGAGATCTCCATCTCGGTCACGATGCCGGAATTTGATGGGATCATCCACGGGATGCCGATCGCCGCAAAGCATGTGAAGGAGGATGGGGAGGTGGAGTACCTGCCCATCCCCGAGCGTATGCGTGCGATGGTCTCGCGGGCGGGGGCATGGGCGAGACTGCACAGGAAACCGAATGCGGAGAAGAAGATCGCGATCATTTTTCACAATTACCCGCCGAAGAATTCGAACATCGGGAGTGCGTATGGTCTGGACAGCATCGAGAGCGTGCGCCGTCTGCTCGGCTTCATGAAGGAGGCCGGCTATCAGGTCGATTTCATCCCGGAGGACACGGAGGCCTTCATGAAGCGGCTGACGGCGCAGGCGACGAATGACCGCTCGATGCTGACGGAGGAGCAGGAGGCGGCGTGTCAGAAGGTCCCGAAGAAGCTCTACTGTGATCTCTTTGCTACCTTCCCCGAAGAGACGCGGCTGCAGATGGAGAAGGACTGGGGAAAGGCGCCTGGCAGGGTCATGACGACGGAGTCGGGCGATATTCTGGTACCGGGGCTGATGGACGGGCATATTTTCCTCACGGTGCAGGCGCCGCGCGGGTATGGCTTTGATGCGTCGAAGATCTATCATGATCCTTTTATAGCACCGACGCATCAGTATCTGGCATACTATCAGTGGATCCGTGATGTATGGGGAGCTGATGCCGTGCTCCATGTGGGGACGCATGGAAATCTGGAATGGCTTCCGGGGAAAAGTGCGGGGATGGATAGAGGAAGCTATCCTGATCTGGCTCTGGGAAGCCTGCCGAATATCTATCCCTACCATATGACGATCACGGGAGAGGGGATCCAGGCGAAGCGGCGCGGCGGTGCATGTCTTGTGGATCATTTGCCTGCACCGATGGAAGAGGCCGGGACGTATGAGGAGCTGGCTGAGCTGGAGCAGGCGATGGATGAGTACGCGCATTTTGAGAAATCGGAACCGGAAACGGCGAAGCGGCTGGTACCACGGATCCGTGAGCTTGCGGAGAAAGCAAGTCTGGACGGTGAGGTGCCGTATACGGAAGCGGATTTGGCAGGGTATCTTTCGCGCCTTCACTGCTATATCGAGGATCTCAAAAATAGCGAGTGCCATGTCGGATTGCACATTCTAGGAGAGATGCCGAAGGGGGAAACGCTCATCCATGAAATATTGGCTCTTCTTCGTCTGCCGAATGGTGACATCCCCTCGATCTGTGAGCTGCTGGCTGAGGAGGAGGGGACATCCGTAGATACGCTGTTGGGACAGGCACAGACACTGTATCCGAATGGTCTCACCGGGGGCGAGTGGATGGCGCACCTTCAGAGGAAGGCAGAGGGGCTGGTCCGCAAGCTGGCAGAAATGCATTTCGACAAAGAGAAGGCGAAGGCACTGGGGACAGAGAGAGAGCAGCCGCTGCTTCGTTTCGTTTGTGAGGAGGTATATCCGCGCCTTGCAGAGACAAAAAAGGAAATGGAGCATACCCTTCGCGGGCTTTCTGCCCGTTACATTGTGCCGGGGATCTCCGGTTCTCCGCACGCGGGCGGTGTCTCTCTTCTGCCGGCAGGGGTGAATTTCTACGGCATCGATCCGCGGCGTCTGCCGACAAGGACGGCATGGGAGGTAGGGAAAGAGCTCGGAGATCAGGTCATCTCGCAATATATCGAGAGCGAAGGCCGGTATCCGGAAAGCGTCGGCATGGTTTTCTGGTCGGGTGCGAATATGCGAAGTCACGGGCAGTGCATCGCAGAATTTCTCTATCTCATGGGCATTCGTCCTATCTGGGAGCCGGGAAGCCTCTATGTGAAGCGTATGGAGCCCATCCCCCTGTCGGAGCTCAAGCGTCCGCGCATCGATGTGACGGCGCGCATCAGCGGTCTTTTCCGTGATACCATGCCCGCTGTCGTCTCGCTCATGGACAGGGCGGTGCTGCTCGCCGCCTCTCTTGCGGAAAATGACGAGGATAATTACGTCAGAAAACATATTTCTGAGGACAGCCGGATCATGGAAGAGAAAGGCTCGCCCAAGGAAGAGGCGTGGCGGGAGGCTGCGTATCGCATCTTCGGGGATGCCCCGGGGACGTATGGCGCAGGCGTTGCGGCGCTTCTGGAGGAGAAAAATTGGGACAGCCTCGATGATCTCGCGAATGTTTTCATCCGATGGGGCGGTCATGCCTATGGATCGAAGTCAAATGGCAGCTACAAGCCCGAGCTCTTCCGTGAGCGTCTCTCGCATATGGAAGTCACCATCAAGAATGAGGATAACCATGAGACCAATATGATGTCATCGGATGACTACAATGCTTACCACGGCGGCTTGATCGCAGCGGTCAGAAGCTGCTCGGGAAAGAAACCGCATGCCTACGAAGGGGACAGCAGCGATCGGAGCCGCATCAAGGTACGCACTGTCGAAGCGGCAGCGAAGCGCATCTTCCGCACGGAGACTGTGAATCCGAAATTCATCGAAGGCCTTATGCAGCATGGCTACAAAGGCGCGGCAGATCTTTCAAATCGCGTCGCCGTCAGTTTCCAGTGGGATGCGACGAGCGATGTCATGGAGGACTGGATGTATGAGAAGCTCTCCGCCGCCTATGCCCTGGATCCCAAGGTGCAGGACTGGATGAAGCGTGTGAATCCCTGGGCGCTTAGCCGCATCACTGAGACGCTCCTTGAGGCAGCGCGGCGAGGTCTGTGGCAGGCCAAAGAGGAGACTGTGGATGCTCTCGAGAAGCTGTATCTTGAGGTCGAAGGCGAGATCGAGGAGGAATAAGAAAACGCTGATCGGATCGTAATACGATCGGATCAGCGTTTTTTCACGGAATGGCGCTCTCTGTCCCACTGTCACAAAATATCCAGATCCTCATAAGCGGGGCGCATCACATATGTTCCCGTCTTATCGATGAGCCCCCATTTGCCTTTGACCTTGACGCCGGCGAGACCGGAGGAGAAGGGGGTGACGTCGGAAAAGGTGTCGTCATGAGGGAAGGCTTCATGACCCGCAGGAGTGATGAAGGTCCAGCCGTTCTTTGTCTTGACGGGAAGGAGGCCTTCTCCTGCTTTCGATACGGCGAGGTAGAGGGGCGCGGTGAGGCGTACCCCGTCATTGCTCGCGATGCCCCATTTGTCCTCTTCCTTATAACCGAAAAGACCACTGCCCAAGGGTCGGAGCTCCTTATAGGAGAATGGCAGAAGCTCGTGACCGTCTTCCATGGAGAGTAGGCCCCATTTCTTGTTTTCGTCTTTGGCGAGAAGTACGCCGTCTGCCTCATCGGGGAGAAGGCCGGTGTAGATGGTGTGGGCAATGTAGGTGCCTTCGCGGTCGACCCAGCCATAGCGGCCGTCTTTCGAAAGGAGGATGCCTTTTTCTCCGGCGGAGAAGACGCGGTCATTGGCGGGGCTGGCGATGACTTTCCCGTTCTTGTCGATATAGCCGCGCTTGACCGTGACGGATGGGACAGGCTCATAGTCGTACCAGCCAGGATACCAGATGGGCATGCCGATGCCCCATCCCCATGGGTGATGGTGGTGATGGCGGAAGGCAAGCCAGTCGCCCCATCCCCAGCCGATACCTATGGAGATAGGAGGAAGGCTGCGGACGGCGTGCGTCTCCACCTCGCCTTCTCTGACTTCGGCAAGGCCGTCCCTGAAGGGGAAAAGCTGGTCGTAGTCTGCCATGAAGGCGATGGTGCCGTCAGGTCTGGCATAGCCGTTGCCGTCGATGGTCTTGACACCGGAGAGCCCCTCGGAAAAGGGGGTCAGCACAGCTTTGAACTGCGGCTTTGCGGTGACGTTTCCTTCGGTATCGATGAATCCCCAGAGCTTGCTGTCGTCCCTGATAGCCGCGTAGCCTTCGCTGAAGGCCGGCGAGACGGCTTTGTAAGCGGGAGGGATGATTTCCTTGCCCTCTCTATCTATGTAGCCCCAGAGATTCTTCTGGTTTTTGACGGCCAGTCGTCCCTCTTGGAAGGCAGCACCGGTATCCTTGTAGATCGGGAAGACGATATAGCGGCCCGTCATGTCGATGACGCCCCAGCGTCCTTTTTCTTTGACGGCGGCGAGGCCGTCTTCAAAGAAGCGCGCTTCCTGATAGACAGGCTTCACTTCTTTTCCATCGAGCGCCAGATAACCATAGGTCGCGCCCTGCTTTACGATCGCCATGCCGTTCTCGAAGTCGGAGACTTGATCGTAGGCGGCACCAGAAATCAGCGATCCATCATTTTTATAGAAGGAGATCTTCTTGTCCCTCCCGCGGACGGCGAGGGCTCCTTCTTTCCAGATGGAGCGGCTTTCGTAGGAGATCGGCACGATTTCCTTCCCCGTGCGGGTGAAGAATCCGCGAAGCCCGCCTTTTTCTGCTTCGATGAGATCATCGCGGCCTTCTTCTGAGGAAAGGTCTTCCGCCTGCTCCTCTGCGTCTCTGAGTGAGAGGCCGAGGCGGTCATACGAGGTCGGGATCACGACTTGGCCGGCACCATTCACTGCGCCCCACATGCCGTTCTCTTTGACTGCGGCCGTGAAGGGGAGAGAGTTGTTGGCAGAAATCGTAGTCGCTGCCAAAAGGGCGGCGAGCGTCAGGAGCAGTGTACGTTTTTTCATAGAGAGCACCTCCGGGAAGATGATAGATTCTATCCTAAGGAAACACTGATTAAATCGTTGTCCGACTTGGCTCTTGCATTTTCATGCAAGGCGAGGAATAATCCGACGCGAATAGCGAGCTATTTAAGGAGGGTTATGACGAAGCATTGCATGAAAATACATGCCAAATCGGACTCTGCGATTTAATCAGCGTTTCCTTAATTATAGTCAAAGAACGAGGGGCTGTAAATTGAAAGCAAAAAAGCATTTTCCGCGGGGAAAATGCTTTTTGATGCTATGGGGACCTATGGGGCGGCACGACCCGGGGGATAAGTTTGAAAGCAGGGAAGAGTAGCTAGTTGCTAGGGATTAGGAGTGACTAGTGACTAGTCACTGGGATTCTCCGGCATCGTCATCCCGAGCGTAGCCGAGGGATCTTTACTGCACCGCAGGAAATCAGCGTGCATGCGCCGAGGGAAAACGATGTCTTGGTGCTGTCTCACAGCAGGCAATGAGCGTTCTGCCATAGAGATTTCTCGGCTACGCTCGAAATGACGACGGCGCGAAGCGCTATCAAAATTCCGCGGCGCTTCTGATTATGATGCGCCGTACCAATCCCTTTGAACCTCTTGAACCTATAGAACCCGCTGAACCTTTATCATTCCACTTCGATGAGTTCATACTGTGGATTTCCCATCTTGAGCTCTTTCATCGCCTGTAGCTGATGGAGACCGTGGCGAGATTCGATGCGCTTGACGAGATCCTGATTCGAGGCGGTCTGATAGACGAGGTCGACCGATGCCTGATCGATAGCGAGAAGGTCAGTCGAGGCGAGGATGCCGATATCCGGGATCGTCGGCTCGGCAGCGATGAGACCGGCGCAGTCGCAGTCGACAGACATGCGGCGCAGGACATTCAGGTAGACGATGTGTTTGCCGAAGAGATCAATGGTGGCTTTGGCGGATTCCGCCATGTTCTCCATGAGGAGCTCCTTGCCTGGCCAGGCGTCCCAGTCTTCCGGCTGGTTATTTACATCGACGCCATGGACCTGGCTCTTGCCGATGCGTCCATCCGCACAGCCGATGGCGAGATTCTTCATCGAGCCGCCGAAGCCGCCCATGGCATGTCCTTTGAAATGGGTGAGGACGATCATCGAGTCATAGTTCACGATGTGGCTGCCCATGGAGACTGTCTTGAAATGCTTGCCGCCACGGACCGGAAGCTCGATAGTCCCTTCTTCGTCCATGATATCGACGGGGCAGAAGGTCCAGCCATTCACCTGCAGGGTGTCGCGATGCATGGCTGTCGTGTAGCGGTCTCCCTGGTAGAGCGTATTCGTTTCTACGATCGTGCTGTCCTTCACCTGCTTCTGAAAGGCGGCTACCATGTCACGCGGCAGAATATTCGGCCCATGCTTTTCACCGGTATGCAGTTTGATGGCTACTTTGCCATAGATGGCATCATTGATCCGTGTGTAGAGCGAGATCAGGTGTGCCGCATCGATCATGCGGGTGAAGTACACCTTGGCGCGGCTGCCCTCTGCACTCTCATCCACACGGCGCGAGCCGATGACGGGAGCCTGTCTGTATGTTTTCATATCATATCCTCCTTTAATGGTTAGGGCTGCCTGTGGCAGCTCCGATCTACGTCATTAGTATAGTCTGTATGTTCTTCAATCACAAATGCTTTTGGCGAATGAGCATGGAAGCGGGAAAAGCATGGGAAACCCGGGCGGCGCTCTGCGATGGAGAACCGATGGAATGGGGACCACAAAAAAACGCCCATGCATACACATGGGCGTTCATGTTCTGGAGCCGGCAACAGGATTTGAACCTGCGACCTACGCATTACGAATGCGCCGCTCTACCAGCTGAGCTATACCGGCATTGACATGAAATATTGTAACAAATGGAGTAGGGGGTTGTCAAATGAATTTTTCTGTTTCAGAGAAGGCTGCGTGTTTTCCTAGGATCATGCCGAGCGTATGCGCCTGTAAGAAGGAAACGGGATATGCGTCATGGGCTTTTAAAAATGTATTGACAAATCCGAATTTCCGTGCTATACTTCTAAACATTGTCGGGGCATAGCGCAGTTTGGTAGCGCACTTGGTTCGGGACCAAGGGGTCGCAGGTTCAAATCCTGCTGCTCCGACCATTTATGCGGGTGTAGCTCAATGGTAGAGCGCCAGCCTTCCAAGCTGGTTACGAGGGTTCGATTCCCTTCACCCGCTCCAGAAACGATCCGCTCTTGGGGCGGGCTTTTTTATTGCCTGAAATGGCTGGTGACTGGTGACTGGTGACTAGTGGCTAGGGATTAGGAATTAGAGACTAAGAGACTAAGAGACTAAGAGACTAGGAGACTAGGAGACTAGGAGACCAAGAGATTTTAGACTCTCCTATATCGTCATTTCGAGCGCAAGCGAGAAATCTTTGTCATTCGCGGACTGAGACTCACGCTTTCCCCACATGTGCTGCGCATTTCTCCGCTTTCCTCATCTGTCTTTCATGCCGACTGTGCCCTATCCCCCCTACGGGGCACCTTCCCCTCGAGGGGAAGGCTGGCGATACGCGGAAAACCTGCCATCGCAAACCTTCGGACATCGCCCCATATACTTGCTGCGAAGCTGCCACCTTCATTCCTAATTCCTTATTCCTCATTCAAGCAGAGCCTTCATACGCAATCCAAAGACGGCATGCTCTCTAAATCTTTTAGCACGATTTCCAAACAACAAACAACGAACAACCATCCACAAATGTGATAAGATAGTAGCAAGTGCAGTGGAGGTGGAACACGATGGCATACACAGAAGCGGAATTGATCGGTCAGCTGGAGAAGGATCTCGCGCGTCCGGGCGAGCTGTATGTAAAGGACTATATACAAGAGGGCGGGACCGCGAGCGATACAGGGCGCTCCTATGAGGACATCATCAGCACGTATCTCGTCTCTCATGCAGAAGCACTGAAAATGACGGATACGAATTGGGGCATGGTGCATACCGCTATCGGAAAGACTTCCGAGCGGGGGAGCCGCATGGCGCAGAAGCTGCTTTCGGAGAAGGATTTCTTCCATGCCATTCCGCTTGACGGAGATGTGCGTCTGACGGATGGGACGACGGCGGAGATCGGGTACTTTGATTTTATGACGCTCGATAAAGAAGGAAAGAGCCTTACCCTCTTTGAGATCCGGCCCTATCCGGAAAAGGAACAGCCGCTTTCGCGCATCCTTCGCTGCTGGAGCCTCAAGACCTCGCTGAATCAGGCGCTTCTTTTGCAGAAGCTCGGCATGGAAAAGCTGCCACGGATCTCCATCGTGACGCTCATCACCGGCGGAGGAAGTGATCACTTCACGCCTGCGGGGAGACAGCCGGTGCCTCTTCCTTTGAAGCAGCTGGGCGGGATGCTCGGTGTTTTTTGCCTTTATCTCTTCCATGGCCTGTACGGCGTCCCCGTGAGCGGAGCACAGGCTCCGGCGCAGATGACGCGCGCGGAGCTGATCTCGCTCCTGGAAAAAGATGCCAAGCATCCGGAGCTTCTGTATCAGAAGGACTATATCAATCGATTTGGCCTCACGGCGGATACGAAGGAGCCGTACGCGGCTGTCGCAGCCGGCTGGCTCACCGGGCATCGGGATCTGTGGATGGGGGTGGCGCATGGTCTTTACCGATTGGTCGAAGGGAATCGCGTCAGCATCATGATGAAGGATCCTGATCTCCAAAGGATCCGCAAGCAGCGCGTCTTTCCGCCTTTTGGCGAAGTGCTGCCTGTCGCGCTCGTGCTTTTGGGAAATCGGTCGCAGGAGCTAGGACGCCCCTCTATGCTGCTCTATGATGGAAATCCGTCAGGGACGGGGACGTACTCTCTCGTGAGAGCGCTCGAAAGGGTCGATCCGTCCGACAGCCTGCTTCGGAGCGTACTTCGCGCGTTCACGCATCTCGTGCTGGTCGATCGGAAGAAGCTGATGGCAGATCTTCGGCTGCCGGAGGAAACGACGATGGAGGTACGTCTCGTCGTAGGAAAGGGGATGCAGTACGACCTCTTTTTGCGGGATCTTCCCTTCGTAGAGCCGCTCATGAAGGCCATGGGCATCGGACTCATCACGATGGGAGAAGGATATGAGGCGATGTATTGAGGGAGATTTTAGTGACTAGTGACTGGTGACTAGTGACTGGACACCAGCTACCAGTCACTAGCTACCAGTCACAAGTCACTCTTTTCAAAAACCTTGAACCTTCCCTTCGTTCCCTATATAATAAGAAGAAATAAAAATGTAAGGAGAGCAACCATCCATGGGATTTTTTGATAAAAAGCACGAATCCGACACCCCGATAGGAAACCTGAGAGCGCACATCGGTACCTACATGTACTTTGTCAAAGTGGGCAAGTCGAAGTTCAAGCACAAGGGACGCATTGGCGAGATCTTTGCGGATATGGACAACACCCAGTTTCTTTTCAATCAGGCGACAATGGGGACGATGTATGATTTCAAAAAGAAACTCGACTATGCCCTTTGGGATGCAGCCGTTCATAAATACACCGAAGACATGGAAGCCCTGAAGGCAGAGCTATTGAAGGTCGTCGATCAGGAAGAGGCAGCGCCGAAGGAAGAAGCGCCGAAGGAAGAGGAAGCAGTAGAAGTCGCTCCAAAGGAAGAGGAGACAGGCGACTGGAAATCCTCCATCAAAGGACAGATGGCGGCTGCGGAAGAGAAGGCGAAGAAGGAAGCCGAGCGCAAGAAGCGCGAAGCTGAGGCGGAGGAAGGCTTTGAGGTCGATGCCAGCGAAGAAATGACCGAAGCCGACTGCCGCGAGCTCTGGCGCATCCTCCAGGGACTTGAAAGAGAATTCCAGGAAATGAAGAGCATTGCGGACGACTGGTTCACCGTACACGGTAAAGGCAATGGCTGCTTTGCAGCGCTCGCCATGATGGCTCTTATCCCTGTGGGTGCGATCTACGGGTTCTGTCAGATGCTGTAAATGAGGAATGGATGTGCGGCACGCATTTAGATCCGCAGTACCTGCTGTGTCTCTTCACCATGACGGTCAAGGGAACATGGACCGATGTGCCTGCCCGGCCCCACTTCCTTATAATAACTTTTCTCGAGAGGGTGTACATTTACCCTCACCTATGGTATGATAATGCAAGAAATCTTGGTTTCAGGGAGGTGACATCATGTCCAAACACATCGTTACAATCAACAAGTCTTCTCTGCAGGACTCCATCAAATTCGAAGGCTGCAGTGAATGTCAGACTTCCTGCCAGTCCGCTTGCAAAACAAGCTGCACCATTGGCAACCTGATCTGCACAGAACAGGAAGAAGCAGAAGCAAAGAGAGCATAAGCTGATGCACGGCCAAGCCCCCGGCCTTGAGACCGGGGGCTTTTCTTGTGAAGTGAATGGATGTGGGGGAAAGGAAATGGCGTTATTATTTTTCGGCGCATTCCGATGAGATGCGGGGTACCGTCCCATGGAACCGTTCCAACCTGTTACAGATTGAAAGCAAGGATGAGTAGCTGGGGATTGGGAACCTTGAGTGACTGGTGACTAGTGACTAAATACCACCTTCGGACATCGCCCTATTTATACTTCGCGGCGCTTCTGATCTTTATGCGCCGCTCCTTCCCCTTTGAACCCATAGAACCTATAGAACCCGCCGAACCTCTTTCATTCGCAATCCAGGGGCAGTACGCCTCACGGACTAACCCTCAAACCATATAACCCAATAAAAGGAGAATAACATTTCATGGATTACAACGTTAAGCCAATGATCCACCGTTTCCAGCAGAACGGCATGAATATCGTCATGGATGTGAACAGCGGCATCGTACATGTCGTCGATGATGTGACGTACAAGGTCCTCGCGTATTACAATGGAACCAACCGGGGAATGGTTCTGGCGAATCTTGCCAAAGACTACGAAGAGGCCGAACTCAATGAAGTCATGGATGACCTTGATGAACTCATCGCCAAAGAAGTACTCTTTGCACCGATGGATAAGAATTACAAAATGGCGATCGAAGACCGTCCGATCATCAAAGCGCTCTGCATCAATATCGCTCACGACTGCAATCTGCGCTGCCAGTACTGTTTCGCCGGACAGGGCGGCTATGGCCAGTGGCGCATGCTGATGAGCTTCGACGTTGCCAGAAGAGCTGTCGATTTCCTCATCGCACACAGCGGTCCGCGTGAACACTGCGAGCTTGATTTCTTCGGCGGTGAACCGCTCATGAACTGGCATGTCGTACAGCAGACCATCGACTATGTACACAAGCAGGAAAAGAAGCACGGCAAGAAGATCAAGATGTCCCTCACCACGAATGGTCTTCTGCTCGACAAGGAAAAGGTCAAATACCTGACGGACAATCACATCAGCCTCATCCTCTCGCTCGACGGCCGCAAGGAAATGCATGATCGTATGCGTCCGGGCGTCCATGGCGAAGGCACCTATGATGAGATCGTGAAGAATCTCCAGTACTGCGTGGCGAACCGCAAGGGCGAGGAATATTATGTCCGCGGTACCTTCACCCGTTACAATATGGACTTTACGACCGACGTCATCGATATGATCGACAAGGGCTTCCCTGCTGTATCCATGGAACCGGTCGTCGGCGAAGACACTGCTGACTACTCCATCAAGGAAGAGGATCTGCCGCGTGTCAAAGCGGAATATGACCGCCTCGCCAAGCTCTTCATTGCAAGAGAAGAAGAAGGCCGTCCATTCTTCTTCTTCCATTTCAATATGGACCTCTGGAAGGGTCCCTGCCTCCCGAAGCGCCTCCGCGGCTGCGGTGCCGGTCACGAATATCTCGCCGTCGTACCGAATGGCGACATTTATCCCTGCCACCAGTTCGTCGGACGAGAAGGCTACGTCATCGGCAATGTCTATGAAGGGCTTAAGAACTTCAAGATGATGCGTGACTTCCGCATGAACCACGTCTTCAGCAAGCCGGAATGCGTCGACTGCTGGGCGAAATTCTTCTGCTCCGGCGGCTGCCATGCGAATAATGAAGCATTCGCCGGCGACATTCATAAGCCGTATCACATCACCTGTGAGATCCAGAAGAAACGCGTAGAATGCGCGATGATGATCCAGGCGTACAATGAAATGAAGAAACCAAAGGTCATGGCGCAGCCAGGCACCTATCAGGCCAAGAAAGAAGCCTTGGAAGAGAAATAAAAGAACCCCCGTAGCGGACATATCCGCTACGGGGGTTTGTTATCTTAAACGGGTACGTCCTTGCTTGCCAGGGACGTACCCGTTTGCCATTCAGCTGGCAACGGCTACCTGCAGTTTGAGCTGTAGTGCCTGCATCAGTTTGATGAGAGTATCGAGCTTGGGAGCTACACTGCAGGACTCGATGCGGGCGACAGAAGACTGTGGGATACCGCAGCGCTCAGCCAGTGCTCGTTGGCTGAGGCCAAGCTCCTGCCGACGCTTGATCAAGGAGGAGACGATATCAGCCGCCGCTTCAATTTCTTCCATATTTCTACGGTCGTCCTCACTGCATGCTTTGACGTGCTCTTTATAGTCATTCCAGTTCATGATTTTTCCTCCTTTTGCTTGATGTAATCATCGCGTTCTGCCTTTGCCCGGAGAAGCTCTTTCGCTGGCGTCTTTTGCGATTTCTTGCGAAAATGATGAAGAAGCACATATTGCTTGTTGTCATAATAGAAATAAAAAACGCGGTTATAACCCGGACGCAGCTCCCAGATATCTTCTTCTAAATGCTTCGTGATCTTAATGGGAAGATTGCTGCCGTTCTTTGCAAGCAAATCGATATAGAAAACAATCTGGTTGTATTGAATGCGCGCATCTTTGCTGGTTTTACTTTTTGTACGCAATGCTTCAAGGAAATTCAGAATCTCAGATTGGCCATTTCTGTTTGTATAAAACTCAATATTGTACATAGCAGACTCCTTCTTCCTATACTGATGATAGCATAAATGCTATTGGAAGACAAGGGGGTAAATCAACCTATCAATAAAAAAACTATTGACAGAAAGAGAACAAAATGCTATAATCATCTACGTTGTCGGGGCATAGCGCAGTTTGGTAGCGCACTTGGTTCGGGACCAAGGGGTCGCAGGTTCAAATCCTGCTGCTCCGACCATTTATGCGGGTGTAGCTCAATGGTAGAGCGCCAGCCTTCCAAGCTGGTTACGAGGGTTCGATTCCCTTCACCCGCTCCATTTTTTTATCCGCTCACTGAGCGGATTTTTTATTGGGAGAATAGGTGACTGGTGGCTGGTGACTAGTGACTGGTGGCTGGTGACTAGTGGCTGGTGACTAGGGACTAGGGACTAGGGATTAGTAGCTAGGGATTAGGGATTGGGGATTAGGAGTGACTGGGATTCTCCGGCATCGTCATCCCGCCGAGGGAAAACGATGTCCTAGTGCTGCCTCACATCAGGCGATGACCGTTCTGCAATAAAGATTGAGGGCTACGCTCGAAATGACGATGCGCGCGAAGTGCTATCAAAATTTTGCGGCGCTTCTATATTTTTATGCGCCGCACCATCATTTCGCATTTCTCATTTCTAATTTCTCATTCAAGCGAGGCTTTCAAACGTAATCATGGGCATCACGCCCCTTTACATTTCCATCGCGATTTGCTACAATGTTCCCATATACGGCGATGAGGAAGAGGAGTATGTCCGACAAAGCGAGCCGGCGGTGGTGAGAGGCCGGCGATGGACAGAAGGCGTTTCTGAGCTGTTTCCTGAACAGAGTAGGGAAATAAGAGAAATCAAGGTGGGCCTTAAGGAACACTGATTAAATCAGACTCTGCGATGTAATCAGTGTTTCCTTAGGTCAATGAGGGTGGAACCGCGGGTTAATGATCCCTGTAACTCGTCCCTGTAACTTTTTGTTACAGGGATTTTTATATTGTCAGGAAATGGGAGCGCAGTGATCGATCGGTCACACCCCATTTCTTCGATCAGGAGGAACAAATGACTTTTCAGCAGATCGTCTTAGCACTCCAGAAGTTCTGGTCCAAGCAGGGCTGCGTACTCGGAGAAGCTTACGACACAGAAAAAGGCGCAGGCACGATGAATCCGGCTACCTTCCTGCGCACCATCGGACCGGAACCGTGGAACGTAGCCTATATGGAACCATCCCGCCGTCCGGATGACGGCCGTTATGGGGATAATCCGAACCGTCTCTACCAGCACCATCAGTTCCAGGTCATCATGAAGCCGTCTCCGAATAACATCCAGGAAACCTATCTGGAATCCTTAAAAGAGCTCGGTATCGATCCGCAAGAACACGACATCCGCTTCGTCGAAGATAACTGGGAGTCCCCGACTTTAGGCGCATGGGGCATTGGCTGGGAAGTCTGGCTCGACGGCATGGAAATCACCCAGTTCACCTATTTCCAGCAGGTCGGCGGTATCGATGAGCATCCGGTCTCCGTAGAGATCACCTACGGTCTCGAGCGTATCGCGATGTACATTCAGGAAGTAGACAATGTCTATGACCTCGAATGGACCGACGGAGTCACCTATGGCGATATCTGGCACCAGAATGAATACGAGCAGTCCGTCTACAGCTACGAGCTCTCTGACCACGACATGCTCTTCAAGCTCTTTGACATGTATGAAAAAGAAGCACAGCGCGTCGTAAAGGCCGGCCTCGTACTCCCAGCCTACGACTACGTACTGAAATGCTCCCATTCTTTCAATCTGCTGGACGCTGCCGGAGCGATCTCCCTCTCGGAACGTACAGAATATATTTCCCGTGTCAGAAACCTGGCCCGCATGTGCGCCAAGGCTTGGCTGAAAAAGCGCAAAGAGCTGGGATTCCCCATGCTTAAAGGAGGCGAAGCGAAATGAGTAAGAATCTTCTCTTAGAAATCGGTACAGAGGAAATGCCGGCCAATATCATGTCCGGTGTCGTAGACCAGCTGAAAACACTCGCGGCTTCCCAGTTCGAAGCCCACCGCATCGCTGCTGAAAACATCACCATCTACGCGACCCCGCGCCGTCTCGCCGTCCTCGTCAAGGATGCCGCAGACCGCCAGCCGGATGAAGAAGTCAAGAAACGCGGCCCATCCGTCAAAGCTGCTTTCGATGCTGATGGAAATCCGACACGCGCGGCCCAGGGATTTGCCCGCGGCCAGCACATCGATCCATCTGAACTCGTCAAAGAAGGGGAATACACATGGGCGCATGTCGTACATGCGGGCAAGAAAGTCGAAGACGTCCTTCCCGAGCTCTTCCTCTCCCTCATCACCGGCCTGAACTTCACAAGAAGCATGCGCTGGGCCGATGAAGAAGCCCATTTTATCCGTCCTGTCCGCTGGATCGTCGCTCTCTGTGACAAGGAGATCATCCCGATGGAATTTGCCCACGTCAAGAGTGGCAATGTCAGCCGCGGACACCGTTTCCTCTGCAAGGAACCTGTCGTGATCTCCGACCCGCTCTCCTACCAGGAAACCATGCGTCACGCCTTTGTCATCGTCGATCAGGATGAACGCCGCGAAATGATTCGCACCGGCCTTCTCGCCGTTGCAGATAAGCTCGGCGGCCACGTCTGGCACAATGCAGACCTTCTGGAAGAAATCAACTACCTCGTCGAATACCCGACCCCGCTCTATGGCAAGATCGATGATGAATTCCTGAAGCTCCCGGTTCCCGCCGTCGTTACCCCGATGCGTGACCATCAGAGATACTACCCTGTCAGAAACGAAGACGGATCCCTCATGCCGTACTTCCTGACTGTTCGTAACGGCGGTACGAAAGCCCTTGAAAACGTCCAGCACGGCAACGAAAAAGTCCTCCGTGCCCGTCTTGACGATGCGAAATTCTTCTTCGAAAACGACCGCAAGAAGACACTGGAAGGTCACAGAGACGATCTCACCCGCATCAACTATCAGGAAGGCATGGGCGACATGCGTGATAAAGCAGACCGCCTTCAGAAGCTGACGGAAGCCATCGGCAAAGACTGGGACTTCGACGCGGAAAAAACCGCCGACGCTGATCGCGCTGCCTTCCTCTCCAAGTCCGACCTCGCGACCGGCATGGTCACCGAATTCACCGAACTGCAGGGCGAAATGGGGAAGGAATATGCGCTCCTTGACGGAGAAAAATCGGAAGTCGCACAGGCCATCTTCGAACAGTATATGCCAAGATTCGCCGGAGACATTCTTCCGCAGCAGGAAATCGGCCGTGCGCTCTCCCTCGCTGACAAACTGGATAACCTTGCTGCCACCTTCCTGCGCGGCCTCATCCCGACCGGCTCGCAGGATCCATTCGCTCTCCGCCGTCAGACCATCGGCGCCGTGAATATCCTGACCGACGGAAAGATCCACTGGGATATCCGCCGCGGCATCGAGGCAGCCCTTGCCCTCCTTCCGGGCGAAGAAGAGACAAAGAAGACCGTCCTCACCCAGATCGAAGACTTCTTCCGCCAGCGCATCAAAGCCATCATGCTCGACGAAGGCATCGCCTACGACATCATCGACGCCGTCCTTGCAGGCCCTGTCGACGATATCTACGCCCTCTTCCTGAAGGCCCGCAGCATGGCAGAAAGCCAGCTGAAGGACGAAGCCGACCTCCGTCAGGCCGTCACCCGTCTTGCGAACATCACAAAAGGCAAGACCGGCGGCAAAGTCGATCCATCCCTCTTCACCGAAGACGTAGAAAAGAAACTGCAGGACGCTTTCGAAGCCGCATCTAAGAAAGTTCTCCCGCTCTTCGCCGCTTACCAGTATGGAGAAGCCCTTCCCGTCCTCAAAGAACTCACCGCGCCGATTAACGACTACCTTGACAACGTCATGGTCATGGTCGACGACGAAGTCGTCAAGAACAACCGCATCTCCCAGCTCCTTGCCACCCTCGCCCTCTTCAATACATGGGGCGACTTCAGCAAGCTGGTGTGATCGGCTCTCTGGAAATCGTCTTTTCGATAGACTGCTAAAAAGGAAATCGCCTGTGCGATTTCCTTTTTTGCGTTGGGGACTTTAGTGACTAGTGACTAGGGGGAAGCGTTTTACCCTTTTTACCCCCTTCCCATCGGGAAAGGGGGCAGGGGGGATAGGGAGACGGGTGAGCAGGCAGTAAAGGCAGTCTATGTGAGACTGACTGCGGATGTGAGAAAGCGGTACCCATACCATTCTACCCTCTTCCTTTGGAAGAGGGGCAGGGGTGATGGGCGGCGCATAGCGCCGCAGCATCCGCGAAGCGGATGCAAAGTGAGGAAAGCGTCTGTTGAAGAAAGTCGCGAGCCAACCCCGCCTCGCTCCGCTCGTCAGCCCCTTCCAGAGGAGAGGCCGCTGAAAAACCCCTTGAAAAATGAGGTTTGGAACATGCTATTTAGCAACCGTGTAACAATTTGATGCGAATTTTACCCAATGAATGGATTTTGAAAAAGAAAAAGGGGGAATCCCCCAGTTTCAGCCTTCTTTTTTCTCCATG
>UQRR01000024.1 GCA_900543455.1 uncultured Dialister sp. | reverse complement strand
AGTGGCTAGGGATTAGGAGCCGCAAGTGACTGGTAGCTAGTGACTGGTGACTTAAATACCACCTTCGGGCATCGCCCCATATATATTTGCGGCGAAGCCGCCACTACAACCCTGAACCCTGAACCCTGAACCCTGAACCCTGAACCCTAAACCTTTAACCTACAACCCTATCCCCAGGAGATATATACAAACCATGCAGAGTGCAAATATGATTTTTTATGTCATCGGCGCGATCATCATCGTGCTTTTCCTTTTCCTTCTCGTGAATATGCTGCTCATGAGAAATAAGCTGAACCGTCTGGCCAAGAAGTACAAATATTTCATGAATGGCGAAGACGGAGGCTCGCTCGAGCTGCGCCTCTCGACCGAGGTGAGAGAGCTTCGGGAAATGGTGAATTCCTCCGAAAGCATGCTGCATCAGCAGGAGCTTCTCGCGACCATGCAGCTGTCCTCCTTCCAGAAGGTGGGGCTTGTGCGCTACGATGCCTTCGATGACACCGGCGACAAGCTCTCCTTCTCGCTGACTGTGCTCGACGGCAAGAACAACGGCTTCGTCCTGTCCTCGCTGGCGGGTCACGACACCTCCCGCATCTACGCGAAGCAGATCGTGAATGGCCAGTGCAAGGAAGCTCTCTCTTCTGAAGAAGCGGAAAGCATCAATATGGCTTTGGATACCCTGATGCCGGATATGGCTTCTCAGGCGCAGGACCTTGTGAATGAGACGCGCGGCGAAGCCCTGTCCCAGTCCCAGCCGGATAACCATCGCATTGATACGGCTGGAAAATAGAAGCATGTGACCGGCGGCGGGTGACTGCAGCTCCGCTTGCGCTGTCATTTCGAGCGAAGCGAGAAATCTTTATCATTCGCAGTGAAATGGGGCATGCCAGAAAAACTCAAACAGGAAACCTGCTTTCCAAGAAACCTTCTGGCACCCCTATGTATGTCTGCAGCGTAGCCCCGGGGAAAAAATAAGGAAACAGCTATGAAACGAAATGAAAATACAGACACTGGCGAAGTGAGCTTTCATTTCACCGGTGACGAATGGAAAAAACTGAAAATCGGAGGCATCGCGGCAGGCATCATCCTGATAGCCAGCCTCGGGACAGCGGTGTACTCTGCCGTGTCTATGGAGAGCCTCTCCAGGCAAAACCAGCTTTATCAGAACCAGCTCAAAATGGCGGAAGAAAAGATGAAGTCGCTGGAGGACAAGACAGAGACAATAGAAAAGCTATCCGACCAGCTACAGGAGATGGTGAAGGCCAATAACAATGGTGCCGCGCAGAATATGACGGGCGGCATCGGCGGTGCCTCCACCGTACCGGATAAGGCGAAAACGGTATCCGCGAAAGAACAAATGACAGGTACCTCCTATGCAACGCCGGGCAGTCTTTTGAAATCGATGCGTCAGCTCGATGCACGCCTTGATGCGCAGATCAAGACCATGATCGTCCTGCGTGAGCAGGTGATGAACCAGACCTACGGCATGCAGACCACGCTGCTCTCCGCCTCGTCTACGACGCCGGACATCTGGCCGGTCAAAGGACAGGTCTCCAGCAGTTACGGCTTCCGCACAAGTCCGGGGGGCATCGGCTCCACCTACCACGAAGGCCTCGATATTGCTGCAGACTACGGCGCGCCCGTCTCAGCGACGGCCTCCGGCACCGTCACCCGCGCAGGCTGGGTAGATGGCTATGGCTACCTTGTCGAGGTGAAGCACGACGGCGACATCACGACCCGCTATGGACATAATTCTGCGATCCTCGTCACGGAAGGCCAGCAGGTCGAGCAGGGTACCATCCTTGCTCTTGTAGGGAGTACAGGAAACAGTACCGGCCCGCACTGCCACTACGAAGTCCGTATCCATGGCGATGCGGTCGATCCGACGTACTTTCTCCCCGGAAATGATTGATCACGAGCAGGCGCAAGCCTGCTTTTTTGATAGAGGGACTAGTGACTGGTGACTGGTGACTAGGGGTTAGAAATTTGGCTTCTCTGATCGCCCTCCTTCGAAAAAAGTGCCCTGAAGAGGCAGAGGCTGCTTTTCCTGTAGTGGTAAGCATGCCATCTGCGCTCATGGATAAACAAAGATGGGAAATCCACTATCCGGTAGACTTTCGGGCATCGCCCCATTTATACTCTGCGGCACTCCTGATTATTATGCGCCGCACAACCCCTTTTGAACCTCTTGAACCCATAGAACCCGCTGAACCTCTTTTGTGCGAAATCAAAGGGCAGCACGCCCCAAGGGATAACCCTTAAAATAAGAAAACAACCATGAAACATATCCTACTCTCCGCGCTGCTTCTTGCAGCGCTCCCCATGGCCGCTATGGCTGAGACAGACCTTGGCTCCATGCTGATGGAAAATGCCGTCTCTTATGAAAATGTCAGCGCACAGAAGGCTGAAGACCCGCTTCTGCTTCTTTCCTGGCCGGAAAATGCGGAGTCTGTCCGCTACGAAGTGGAGATTTTCAAAGGCCTGCCAGAGCATCTGGATCGGAATACTCCCCTCGAGGAGACGGTCTATCACAACCGCCGCATTTACATGAACCGCATCCTCGTCCGCGTCCCTCCTGTCATGGACGGCACGCCGCTCTACTGGCGCGTGCGTCCGATCGGTGCCGACTGGGAGGGCCTTGCCCCCTTCTCTTCTCCGATGGAAGTCAGGAGCACGATGCGCGTGATTTCCAGAAATGCCCCTTATCCGAAAAGCGCAGGACGGGGGAATGGCTCTTCCCTTCTCTATCCCGTCTATTCGTATACAGGAAATCCGGGGGCCTCATCCTACGAAGTTGAAGTGACGAAAGAATATCCGGAAAATATCGATGACGCGAGCCGCTCCAGATACCGCATCTGGAGCGCGGTGACGACACTTTCCAACGTCTATGATGACCAGCCTAGACTGGGGACATGCTACTGGCGTGTCCGCGGGATAGGCAGTGATGGACAGCCGGTCGGTGTCTGGAGCCTGCCGGAAAAGATACGAAATCAGGCGGCGGTGCATTTTGATATCGGTATCTTCGGCGACAGCATCACACAGGGCGGGGGACACCTCTATCACAGTCCGTCCGACCTCGCCTACAGCTATGTGTCGTATCTGGACTTCCCTGCCGTGAATCTGGGGAGAAGCGGGGATACGACGGAGATGATGGAGAAACGCTTTGAGCGTGACGTGCTGCCGTTTCACGTGAAACAATTGCTTGTCATGGGCGGTATCAACGATCTGCGTATGGGAACTGATCCGCAGAAAGTCATCGGCCACCTGAAGCGCATACAGGAGAAATGCCGCGCCCATGGCATCACGCCGATCCTCATGACGATCCTTCCCATCAATCCGGAAAACATCGAGAAGTACTACGGCGAGCACACCAGCGAGAACTGGCGCGAAGCGGTGGATACGGTGAATGCGTTCATCCGCAGCGAATCGCACATCGATACCGCGGCGCCCTTTGCGGACTTTCCTGTCATGCCGACTGAGCTTGCGATGGACGGCCTCCATGGCGACTGGAATGCCAAGCAGATGATCGCGGGGGAGATCAATCGGGAGATGGGGAAGTTTAGTGACTAGTGACTGGATAACAGATACTTTTTAGCTATTCACAAAATGTGAACAAATTGTGAATAGCTGTGAAAAGAAAGTTGTACACATGTGAACAAAGCCCGATAAAATCGGGCTGTTTTTTATGTGGATAAGTGAATGGAGTTATTCAACTATTCACATAAAAGGGTTCGGGGTTCAAGGTTCAAGGTTCAGGGTTCGGGGGTGTGGTAGCGGCTTCGCCGCAAATCATATATGGGGCGATGCCCGAAGGTGGTATTCAAGTCACTAGTTACTAGCCACTAGCTACCAGCTACTAGTCACCAGTCACCAGTCACTCAAGGCTCCTAATCCCTCATCCCTTGACAAAGCACTCCTTCCGCGTTATAAAGATATTGAAAACAATTTTCAATAAGGAGGAACTATGGCAGATATATTTTGGGGATTATTGATTCCTTTTCTTGGGACATCGCTGGGCGCAGCGTGTGTCTTTTTCATGCGGGGCGAGATGAACCGAGGGGTGCAGAGAGGGCTCACGGGATTTGCCGCTGGCGTCATGGTGGCGGCTTCGATCTGGAGTCTTTTGATCCCTGCGCTGGATGAGTGCGAACCGATGGGGCGCTGGGCATTTCTGCCGCCTGTCATCGGCTTTGGGATCGGGATGGCGTTTCTACTGCTGCTTGACCATGTGATCCCACATCTGCATATGAATGCCAGCGAGGCGGAAGGGCCGCGAAGTCATCTGGCGCGCACGACGATGCTGGTGCTTGCGGTGACGCTGCACAACATTCCGGAAGGGATGGCTGTCGGCGTAGTGTATGCGGGATTCTTATCCGGGCATGGGAGCATCACGGCAGCATCAGCCATGGTGCTCTCGCTGGGAATCGCGATTCAGAATTTTCCAGAAGGCGCGATCATTTCCATGCCGCTCAAGTCCGCGGGGATGGGGCGCTGGAAATCTTTTGCGGGCGGTGTGCTTTCCGGCATCGTAGAACCGATCGGCGCTGTAGCCACCATTCTGCTGACAGCGATGCTGGTGCCGCTGATGCCGTATCTCCTTTCTTTTGCGGCGGGTGCGATGCTGTATGTCGTCGTGGAGGAGCTGATCCCGGAAATGTCGGCGGGCGAGCACTCGGATGTAGGGGTCATCTCTTTTGCCGTCGGCTTCATGCTGATGATGGCTCTGGATGTCGCACTGGGATAGATTGGCGCGTTGGGCGGCTGGCTCTTGCCACTGAATAAAAGCTTTGCTTGAATTAGGAATGAAGGTGGCGGCTTTGCCGCGAATATATATAGGGCGATGCCCGAAGGTAGTATTTAGTCACCAGTCACTCGAGACTCCTAATCCCTAGCTACTCATCCCTGCTTTCAAACTTAGCCCGTGGGGCATGCTGTCCTTTGATTACGTTTGAGAGCCTTGCGTTCTCTCGTTAGGAGTGACTCGTAACGGCTGACTAGTCACTGGAATACGGCTGCCCCTGTCACTTATGACAGGGGCAACCGTATTTTTTTGTGATAAAATGATAGGAATTACAGGTGTGCTTCTTTACGAAAATGATTGCATTTTGTATAATTTTATAGAAATTTTATCGTTATTTGCGGCTTATGATGTGCAAGGGGGAAGATTTCATGCATCAGGCGTACAAAAAGGCGGCTGTTCTGGCGATCGCTACTTTGCTGGGGTGGGGCGGGATACATTCCTACTATCGCTATACCCAGGACATGATTTATCAGGAAAGTACGGACAGTCTGCGTGCGACCTATACCCAGGTGGGGACTTCTTTTCGCTTGTTCACCCAGCGCAACTGGAATATTCTCTCGGTGTATGAAAAGAATATTCATTTACTGCCGGCGGAATATCGGACGGATGATCGATGGAAGGTGCTTCTCGGGGCGAGAGACCAGTGGATGTATAGGGATTTCTATCTCTTTGAAAAGTCTGGCCATTTTGTGACGGATAGCGGACGCAAAGGGCAGGCGGAGAGCTTCAAAGTGGTCGTTGAAGCGGTAGAAAAGGAAGGGAAGCCGATCCTTTCGAGCTATGTGTCGACGGATGGTACGCGGCGTGTCGTCTTTGCCGTGCCTTTCAAAGAACCTTTGACGATCGATGGGATCGATTATATGGGGATCGCTGCATCGTATGACAATCAGGTGGTGGAGCGTCTCATCACGGGCAATATTTACGATGGGGAAAGTGACTGCTATGTCGTCGATGAGGCGGGAAATGTCGTACTGTCTCTGACGCCGAAGAGCGAGATCCCGGAGCATGTGGACAATATTCTTTCCTATTTCAAGGGGCATGGTGCAGCCGAAGAGAAGGGGAATCTTGAATGGATGGCGCGCGGTATCCGCGATGAGCAGGGGGGAAGTCTTCTCATTTCTCTGGGGAAAAGGAAGTACTATACCGTCTATCGCCCGCTTGGGATCAGTCATCTGTCACTGGTGGGGCTTGTCCGTGACCGCGTGGTGGATGAAGGTCTTGTGCGTGTGCGGAATGCGACGGTTTTCGCCCTGGCGGCTATCTTCTCACTCTTGGCCTTTTTCATGATCGGTGTGACCATCAAGGAGGCCCGGCAGAGACTCCATGAGAAAGAACAGGAGAAGAAGGTGCTCACCAGCCAGAAAGAGATGATGCGGGAGCTTTTCGGAGGGATGGGGCGCGTGGCGGATCGCTTCGTCGTGGCCAATCTGAAGACGGACCAGTATTACTATGGGGAGAATCTGCTGAAGAAATCTCTGTATCCGGAGACAGGCTCTTTCTCGCTGCTCGTGGAGGAACTCTCCCGTGCCTTTGTCGCGACGGGGGATGCGGAGCATATGAAGCTCAGCCAGCTGCTGTCCCAAGAGCACCTCGTCAGCGTTTTGAAATCGAAGGATGATCTCATGCGCTTTGAGTACTGCGGCCGCCAGAAACAGGTCTTCGGGCTTATGACGGTGGTGCCGATTTCCTGGGATAAAAAGGGCATGCTGGAAAAAGTGATGTGCATCAGTCAGGATATCGGGGAAAAGCATGATCTGGAAACATTGGCGAATACCGATGGACTGACCGGACTTTTCAATGAGCGCTATTTCACGATGATGCTGCAGAGTAAAGAGAAAAAGAAGCTGCCCTTCGTTCTGGTGTATCTGGATCTGGATCATTTCAAGCCCATCAATGATACCTATGGGCATATGATGGGAGATAAACTCTTGCAGGAAACGGCGAAGCGTCTCTTGCAGTGCATTCGTAAAAATGACTATGTCTTCCGCATCGGCGGCGATGAATTTACCATCCTCTTCAGCATGGATTTCGATGAGCATATGGCATCAGAGATCAGGACGCGGCTGAAAACGATGCTGGAGAAGCCCTTTGAAATCGATGGACATACCCTGCGAGTGGGCTGCAGTGTGGGTCTTGCCGCCTATCCGAAGGAGTCGGGCGATGCTGCCTATATCCGCATCCTGGCCGACCAGCGCATGTATGAGGAGAAGGAGAAAAATCATAAGGGGAGATAGTGGGGAGAGCCCTCAAGTTTGAAAGTAGGGATTAGTGACTGGTGACTAGTGACTGGTGACTGGTAGCTAGGGATTAGTAGCTAGGGATTAGGTTTGCGATACGAGAAAACCGCTAGTTTCAAAACTCTGCGGCGCTTCTGATTTTTTATGCGCCGCACCAACCCCTTTGAACCTCTTGAACCTATAGAACCCGATGAACCCTGAATCCTAGTCAATTATTAGAAAACAATAAAAGCTAAAATTTCCTCTTGCAAAATGAAAGCAAGGGACTTATAATGCAAACATCAAATTCATATTGGTGGATGAAACATGTGGGAGAAAGCCGCAAGGCTTACCGAAGGAGTAACACTCTCAGGTATCTCGAAGGAGATAGTACCGTATGTGGACACACTCTGGAGAGTCTCATAATAAGAGCGCCGAAGGTGTAAGGATCCGATGATCCCAATCTCTCAGGCAAAAGGACAGAGAAAAAACGTCACACTTCTTGTGATTGTTAAGGTAGACAATGCCGGCTTCCAGAGTTATTTTTTATTGGAAAAGCCGGCTTTTTTATTTATCTTACTTTCCTGGAGGGAGACAAAGAAATGGATTTGAATCTTGAATTGCTGAATGCGATTGATAGTTTTGTATGGGGACCGCCGCTCTTGGTACTGCTGGTAGGGACGGGCATCCTCCTGACGCTTCGTCTGAAGCTCTTGCAGGTTTTCCAGCTGCCGAAGGCGCTGGGACTGATCTTCAAAGCACAGAATAAGGGCAGCGGGGATATCGACTCCTTCAAAGCTCTCTGCACAGCACTTTCTGCTACGGTAGGCACAGGGAATATCGTAGGTGTCGCGACAGCGATCGCTGCCGGCGGCCCGGGCGCTATTTTCTGGATGTGGATGGCCGCTTTCTTCGGAATGGCCACCAAGTATGCCGAAGGTCTTCTGGCGGTGAAATATCGTGAGGTGGACTCCAAAGGCGAGATCGCCGGCGGCCCGATGTTCTACATCAAGAATGGTATGGGTCCAAAGTTCAAATGGCTGGGATCGCTCTTTGCCATCTTTGGCATATTGGTCGCTTACTTCGGTATCGGTACTTTCGCTCAGGTGAATTCCATCGTCGATATCACCAAAATGACGATCGGCCTCGATCCTATGTGGACCGCTCTCATCCTGACCATACTGGTCGCAGCGATCACCTTGGGCGGGCTGCAGTCTATCGCATCGGCCGCTGCGAAAATCGTTCCGGCTATGGCAGTGATTTACTTTATTTCTACTATCGGTGTACTTGTGTATTTCGCAGACAAGGTGCCTGCAGCCATTCAGACCATCGTGTACAGTGCCTTCTCCGGAAGTGCAGCAGCCGGCGGTTTCCTGGGTGCGACAGTGATGCTCGCGATGAGAAATGGTATCGCCAGAGGCGTATTCTCCAATGAATCCGGCCTCGGCTCTGCTCCTATCGTAGCTGCTGCCGCTAAGACCAAATGGCCTGCAGAACAGGGTCTGATCTCTATGACCGGTACCTTCATCGATACCATCATCATCTGCACACTGACCGGTCTTTCCATCGTCGTTTCCGGCGAATGGATGAATGGTCTCAACGGTGCAGCACTCACGAATGCAGCTTTCAAAGATGCATTCCCCGTATTCGGCGGCTATATGCTGATGATCGGGCTGGTCCTCTTCGCTTTCACCACCATCCTCGGATGGAACTACTATGGGGAACGCTGCATGATCTATCTCTGCGGCACGAAGGGCGTCCTTCCCTATCGCGTCATCTTCATCATCCTCGTCGCAAGCGGCGCATTCCTGAAGCTTGAAGCCATCTGGGTCCTGGCGGATATCGTCAATGGTCTCATGGCTATTCCAAACCTGATCGCCCTTCTGGCTCTCTCCGGCGTCGTCGTAAGAGAGACAGCTAAATATTTCGACCATCTCAAAACTGGTAAAGCATATGAAGAATACGAAGATTTAGATCCCAGCAAGGTCACCATGTCCAAGGCTCAAGAAAGTCTCGAGGACTAGCATCAGGTCCTGATATAACATATTATTTCCTCCCGGAAGGTTTTCCCATTTTCCTTCCCGGCGGCATAATATGACACCCCATCCGGCAAAGGGCACTCCTTCGGATAAGCCCTCCTAAACTGATCCAAGGAGTTTGCCGGGCGGCGGGGAAGATCCCCAGAAAGTCTTCCCCGCCGCGGAGGCCCTACCTCTTTATAAATGGTGAAATGCATATCTTGAGCAAGGAAGCCCGCTAAGGAGATCTGATCTCCTGCGGGCTTTTGTATTTTAGTTAGAAATGAGAAATGGTGGTAGCGGCGCGAAAAAGATGGAAGCGCCGCAGGTTTTAGAGAGAAGGGATTAGGGATTAGAAAGGGGACTGGCGGTTTCCCCGGGCTGTCATCCCGAGCGAAGTCGAGGGATCTCCATTGCAGAATGGAATCAGCTCTTATAAGCCTCTATGGAAACGATGACTCGATGCATCGCGTTAAGGTTTTCAAGCAAGCGACGTTTGACGGTCTGCAAGAAAGATTTCTCGGCTACGCTCGAAATGACGATACGGGGGATGCCTTTTCTAAAAAAGCGGAGAAGCCGCCACCACAAGTTTGAAAGAGACTATTCTTATTCCCTACTTACGAAGTCTCATAGGGGAAACAGGTTCTGAAGGTTCAAAAGGTTCACAGGTTTCCCATCTTTCGTGAATACCGTATATTTTAAAACTCCGCGGCGCTTAGATCCTTCGACTCAGTTCTCATGCTTTAGATAAGCCATTCTCTAATATACGACGTTTTTCTCCGCTCAGGATGACGAAATGCGCCGCACCGACCCCTTTGAACCCGTAGAACCCACAGAACCCACAGAACCCGCTGAACCTCTTTTGTACGTAATCAAAGGGCGGTATGCCTCACGGGCTAATCCCTAGTCACCAGTCACTCACATTGTATAGTCGAAGGCTCATGACCTTTGAATATAGGCCGACATGCCCGGCAGATTTTCCAGTAGAGGGAATTCAGAAGCTTGTTTCTCGAAAGAAAACCAGAAGTGCATGAAAATTTCATAGTGCGTGGATGAAGTACACTGAAAAAAGGCGACCCCGGGCGGCGATTTCTTCTTATAAGAGATCAGGACCTGAAAGAAGTGATAAACTTCCAGCCTGCCGAAGGAGTAACACTATCAGGCGTTTATTGGAATACGAAACTGTGTACGGACACAACTCTGGAGAGTCCCGCGGAAAGGAGGCGGGCGCCGAAGGTGTAAAGGGATCCCACCCGTGGATCCCGAATCTCTCAGGCAAAAGGACAGGGCTGGCAATGGGGTAACACCCTTATGCGTGGATGCATACATTTTTTGACCGCCAGCCCGTAGATCTCTTACCTGGGTTCGGCGGTTTTGTTTTTTAAAGAAACGGGCAAATCGATTAAAGGGGGATATTTATTATGGACATGGCTGCAATCAATTCAGTCGTCAATGAAATTGACAGCCTCGTATGGGGCCCTATCATGCTTACCCTGCTGGTCGGTACCGGCGTGTACCTCACCTGCTTATTGAAATTTAGAACCTGGCGGAACCTGCCGTATGCGATCGGCAGCGTCCTTTCCAAAGAAGCCCGCACCAAGAAACGCGGCACGGGCGATGTATCGCCATTCTCCGCACTGATGACTGCGCTGGCTGCGACCATCGGCACCGGCAATATCGTCGGTGTAGCGACGGCTATGTTCGCCGGCGGCCCTGGCGCTCTGGTCTGGATGTGGATCTCCGCCTGCTTCGGCCTCACCTCGAAATTCTCTGAATGCATGCTCGCGATCAAGTACCGCGAAGTCAATGCAAAAGGCGAAATGAAAGGCGGCCCGATGTTCACCATGAAGAACGGCTTCAAGAACAAAACGCTTGGCTCCGTCATGGGCTTCCTCTTCGCACTCTTCGCGGTCATCGCTTCCTTCGGGATCGGCAACATGACCCAGGCAAACTCCATCTCCGGTGCAGTACATACCACCTTCGGCATGTCTCCTGAAATCTGCGGCGTCATCCTGACCGTCCTTTCTCTCATCATCATCGTCGGTGGTATCAAGACCATCTCCAAAGTTTCCTCTGTTGTCGTTCCTGCTATGGCCTTCTTCTATGTCATCGCTGGTCTCCTCTGCATCATCCTCAATATCCAGAACGTTCCTCATGGTCTTTATATCATCTTCATGATGGCTTTCGATCCGCAGGCTGTCGGCGGCGGCGTCCTCGGCGGCATCACCGCTTCTGTCATGAATGCAGTCCGTTTCGGTGTCGCTCGCGGCTGCTTCTCCAATGAAGCCGGCATGGGCTCTGCCGCTATCACTGCCGCAGCTGCTACCACGGATGATCCGGTCCGTCAGGGCTATATCAATATGACCGGTACCTTCTGGGATACCATCGTTGTCTGCTCCATCACCGGCATCACCATCGCAGCTTCCGGCGTCCTCGGCATGACCGGTGCTGACGGCAAGCCTCTGAAAGGCGTAGAACTCACCATGGCTGCCTTCTCCACCAATATCGGTGAGATCGGCGCTCTGATCGTCGCTATCGGTATCATCCTCTTCGCCTTCTCCACCATCCTCGGCTGGGAATATCACGGTGAAAAGGCTTGGGAATACCTCTTCGGTACTCATAAATACAATATGATCTACCGTGTCCTCTTCTCCCTGGTCGTTTATGTCGGCGCTACCCAGACCCTCGATCTGGTGTGGAACCTTTCCGATATCGCCAATGCTCTCATGGCGATCCCGAACCTGATCTCCATGCTCATCCTCTCGCCTGTCATCAAGGAAGAAGTAGAACGCTTCCAGATCGTCCTTGAAAAGGAAAAGGCAGAAAAGAAAGCCGGCGTCACCGCTGGTGAACATGCGAAAATCTAGCATCGCAATGAGAAATGTGAAACTAGAAATGAGAAATGGTGGTGCGACGCGCCATTCATGAAGCGCCGCTGGATAGAATGGGAATCAGGATGGGAGCTATCCTAATCCCTAATCCCTAATCCCTAGCCACTGTATTTTTTCTCAAAGGAGTGCGAAAAGCATCTCCCGTATCCATATCGTTGTCCCCCCTCACTTCCCTAGGAAGTGGGACATCCCCCCTATCCTGTTCCTCTGAATTCCAACAGGATAGGGGATTTTTTATGGAAAAAATGGGTTCAGGGTTCAGGTTGATGGGTTCAGGGTTGAAGAAAATTAGGAATTAGGAATGAGGAATGAGGAATGAAGGTGGCGGCTTCGCCGCCATTATAATTGGGCGCTCCGCGCCTTTCTGATTAGCCTTCCCCATCGGGGAAGGGGGACCGCGCCAGTGGTGGATAGGGTACTGCCGTCAGTGGCATACTTGCCCGACGCATTTTCCGATTGCTTCGTCTGGCTTTCATACCGCCTGTGCCCTATCCGCCTCGCTTTGCTCGGCACCTTCCCCTCGAGGGGAAGGCTGCGATACGCGCGAAGCGCTATCTAAATTTGCGGCGAAGCCGCCACCACAACCCCGACTCCGACAACCTATTATTTTCCTCTCTATGCTACAATAAAAGAAAAGGAGGAAGAACCATGACAGAGCAGACATTATCTACGCGGGTGAGGGAGGACATCTGCCGCTTGGCGCGTGCGCACGGGCTGACGAAGGTGATTCTTTTCGGATCCCGTGCACGGGGTGACTGTCATCGCACAAGCGACATCGACCTTGCGGTGCTAGGCGGAAATACCGCTGCTTTTTCTCTGGACGTGGAAGAGGACACATGGACGCTTCTCCGCTTCGACGTCGTAGACCTCGCGCGCCCCATGCAGGCAGCGCTTCGGAAGAGTATAGAGAAAGAGGGGATCATCATCTATGAAAAAGTTTGAAAATTTCTGCAAAGCGCTGGCCAATCTGCACGAAATCCATCGCTACGAGCCGCCGTACACGGATCCTATCATCATCGCCGGGATGACAGCACTGTATACCATATGCTTCGAGCAGGCCTGGCGGGCGATGAAAGAGTACCTTGCTGAAGAGGGCTGGGCAGAAGCCGAGAGCGGTTCGCCCCGTCAGATCATCAAGACGGCTTACCAGGCGGGCGTCATTACAGATGAGGAAGGCTGGCTGCAAGCCCTGGTCGCGCGCAATCTGCAATCCCATACATACAATGAGAAAGTCGCGCAGCAGCTGATCGAGGATACAAAGGCATGCTTCCTCCCACTCTTCGATGCGCTACGGGAGGAACTGGCGCGAAGAGGGGAGTAGGCTCTTGGCAGGCTGATGGTGAGCGGTCATGGGGCAACAGGGCTAATCCCTAATCCCTAGCTACCAGTCCCCAGTCATCAGTCCCTAGTCACCATCATACTCAGCTATGATTTATATAACCTATCACGATACCAAAATCAATATACTTTTCCTATTGAAATTTAATGAAATTAAAGTAGCTACAAAAAAGATATAAATTATATTCATCTCGCAAACATACAGAAAATACTCGCCAAAAGCACAAGAAAGAAACTTTAGTATAGCAAAAGGTTTACAATGCGAAAAATGAGCAAAATTCGCCTGTTGCATTTTGATTTTCATCGTGTATAATCTAGGTAAATCACTTGAGGCTTCGGAATTCAGAATCTGGGAAGCCCAAGCGAAAAATGTATGTTGCCGCATACCATATAGGTGGATGATGTACACTGAAAAATGAAGGTCTTTACGATCTTCTGCCGAAGGAGTAACACTATCAGGCGTTCAGTAAGAACACGAAACTGTGTACGGACACGACTCTGGAGAAGCTCGCTGAAAAGATGCGAGGGCCGAAGGTGTTAAAGGATTTCACCCGTAGAAATCCTGAATCTCTCAGGCAAAAGGACAGGGCTGGCACTTGGGTAACTCCCTTGTTTTCACGTAAATGAATTCGCCAGCTTCAGTCTTCTTCGAACATAAGACTGAGTGCGGCGATTTTTTGTTTCTTATCACAATAAGAACAGTTACGGGAACAAGGGGGATTTTACTATGGATATGGTGCAAATCAATCAACTTGTCGGTGAGCTTGACAGCTTCGTATGGGGGCCTGTCATGCTGTGTCTTCTGGTTGGTACGGGTGTCTACATGACATTGAAGCTGCGTTTCCTGACCTGGAGAAATCTGCCATACGCATTAAAAACGATCTTTTCGAAGAAGTCCCGCACGACTCAGGTCGGGAGCGGCGACGTCTCTCCTTTCTCTGCGCTGATGACGGCGCTTGCTGCGACTATCGGTACCGGTAATATCGTCGGTGTCGCGACGGCAATGTTCGCCGGCGGCCCTGGCGCTCTGGTCTGGATGTGGATCTCCGCATGCTTCGGCCTCACGACCAAGTTCTCTGAATGTATGCTCGGCTTCAAGTTCCGTGAAGTGAATGCCAAGGGTGAAATGAAGGGCGGCCCGATGTTCACCATGAAGAACGGCTTCAAAAACAAAAAAGCCGGTCTATTCCTTGGGACTGCTTTCGCTCTCTTCGCTGTCCTTGCTTCCTTCGGTATCGGCAACATGACGCAGGCGAATTCGATTTCCACCGCGATCCACACCACCTTCGGCGTATCGAATGAAATCGTGGGCGCAGTCCTGACTGTCATGACCCTCGCTGTCATCGTCGGCGGTATCACTTCGATTTCCAAGGTTTCTTCCGTTGTCGTTCCCGGCATGGCTGTCTTCTATATCCTGGCTGGCCTTTCCTGCATCATTCTGAACATCGAAAACATCCCGCATGGTCTTTACCTCATCCTGATGATGGCTTTCGATCCGACTGCTGTCGAAGGCGGCGTCGTCGGTACCATCACCGTTTCCGTCATGAATGCGATGCGCTATGGCGTAGCGCGCGGCTGCTTCTCCAATGAAGCCGGCCTTGGCTCGGCAGCAATTTCCGCCGCAGCTTCCACCACGGATCATCCGGCAAGACAGGGCTACATCTCCATGACCGGTACCTTCATCGATACCATCGTGGTCTGCTCCATCACCGGTCTTACCATCGCATCCTCCGGCGTGCTCGGCATGGTCGGCGCGGATGGCAAGCCGCTCACCGGCGTAGCACTCACCATGGCAGCTTTCTCTTCCAATATCGGCGTCATTGGTTCTTACATCGTTTCCATCGGCATCATCCTCTTCGCTTACTCCACCATCCTTGGCTGGGAATACAATGGTGAAAAGGCTTGGGAATATCTCTTCGGTACCCATAAGTACAACATCATTTACCGCGTTGTCTTCTCTCTGGTCGTTTATGTCGGCGCGACCCAGACCCTCGATCTGGTTTGGAACCTCTCCGATATCGCGAATGCCCTCATGGCGATCCCGAACCTGATCTCTATCCTCGTTCTGGCTCCGGTCATCAAGGAAGAAGTTTTCTCCTTCCAGGCTGTGATCGAAAAGGAAAAGGCGGCGGCTCGCAAGGAAGCTCTTGCAGAAGCAGAAGAAGCACAGAAGATCTGATGCCTATATATAAGGTATAAAGTAAATAAAGTGAAATCCCTCGGGAATAAGCGAGCAGCTGTCGTCAGGCGGCTGCTCCTTTTTGCATGGGAAGGGGCAATGGGTTCAGAAGGTTCAGAAGGTTCCATGGGGGATAGTGGCGGCTTCGCCGCTTTTTATATGTTTCCTTCCTCTGGAAGGAGGTGACGCGAAGCGCCGAAAGTTGACTGAAATATCAGTGTTTCCCTAGTCCCCGGTTACTTGGGGTTTCTAATCCCTAATCCCTAGTCCCCAGCCACTCCCCATCCCCAAGTCGCGATAAGCGTATACGTCAACGATCGCAAGCGTACACATCAATAAACAAATATTTATAAAAAATAAAAAATATAGGGAATTTGCAAAAATTATATAGTTTATAATATAAGAGAGAAAAATCATATGATTTATTAACCATAAGATTTCAAATCACATGAAAATGTATGGATGATTCGATAAATCTATTGGTTATTCAGCATGGGTGCGCCTATAATGTAGTCATTGATTTTAATAGGTCAGGGCAATGGCGTCCATGGGGCTGCCGCTCTGGTGCAGGAGGGAAGAAATGAATCTGTCTATTCAAATTTTCCTGTCATTGGTCTTATCCGTGGTGGTAGGACTGATGCTGGGAGAGGGTGCGGCGGCTCCGGTCAAGATGTGGATCGCTCCGATCGGCACCATGTTCATCAATCTGATCAAAATGATGATCGTTCCAGTGGTTTTCTGTTCTCTGATCGTGGGCATGACGTCCATGGGGGATATGAAGAAGCTGGGCCGCATCGGTGTGAAGACACTCGTCATTTACATGGTGACGACGGCGATCGCGATCGTGATCGGCTTTGCCGTCGCTATGGCGATCGAGCCGGGCATCGGCATGGCTCTGCCGACGGCAGAAGCACCGAAGGTGAAGGAAGCGCCGTCGATCATGCAGGTCTTTGTCGCGATGATCCCGTCGAATCCGATCGCTTCCATGGCGAAGGCGGATATCCTTCCGATCATTATCTTTGCACTCTTCACCGGGGCCGGCATCATTTCCGTCGGCGGAAAGCGTGCGGAAATCCTGATTTCCTTCTTCGATGCGATGGCTGAGGTGTGCTACAAGATCATCGCCATGATCATGCGTCTCGCACCGATCGGCGTCTTCTGCCTGCTGCTTCCGGTCGTCGTCATGAATGGCCCGAAGGTGCTGCTTCCGCTCTTATCGGTCATCCTTTGTATGGCGATCGGCTGCTGCATCCATGCCATCGGCGTATACTCGACGCTTGCCGGTGTCTCTGCACACATGAGCCCGCTCACCTTCTTCCGCGGCATGTCGGAAGCGATGGCAATCGGTTTCACCACCTGCTCTTCTGCCGGCACACTTCCGGTCAATATGAAAAATATCCAGACGAAGCTGGGGGTCAAGAGAGATATCGCTTCTTTCGTCCTTCCGCTGGGCGCGACCATCAATATGGACGGGACGGCTCTTTACATGGGCGTTTGCTCCCTTTTCATCGCGAATGTCTTCGGTATCCCGCTGACCTTTGATCAGATGTTGATGATTGTCCTGACTGGGACACTGGCTTCCATCGGTACCGCAGGCGTACCGGGCGCCGGCCTCATCATGCTGGCGATGGTCCTGCAGTCTGTCGGATTGCCGCTCGAAGGCCTGGCTCTGGTAGCCGGCATCGACCGCGTGCTTGATATGTTCCGTACCTGCCTCAATATCACAGGCGACGCAGCGGTAGCAGTTGCTGTCAATGCGACAGAAAAAGATACGGAAATGGAATAAGAGGATTTAGGGCTATCCCGTAGGGTGTGCCAACTTTGGTTCCGTTTGAAAGCCTTTCTTGAATGAGAAATGAGGAATTAGAAATGAGAACCAGTGACTAGTCACTAGTCACCCAAACACACACAACAACTCTATACTGACTTGGATGATCCATGGGGAAAAAGACCGAGGGCGATGCCCGAGGCTGCCGAAGGAGTAACACTATCAGGCGTTCAGTGAACACGAAACTCCATGGGGACAGATCTCTGGAGATCTCTTCAATGAGAGCCGAAGGGGCATAGGCGGAAACGCTGTAATCTCTCAGGCCAAAGGACAGAGCCGATTTCATGAGGAAAGCTCATGATGCCGGTTCTGTTTTTTTATTTGATACAGAACCGGCTTTTTTGGTTCATAGGTGACTTTTAGGCGGATCACTCATCGCTTGCAGCGGTGGGTTCAGATGATGCAGTATACCAGTCATCAGTCACATCAATTATTTCGTAGAAAAGTAAAATGGGAGGAAACATTATGACTGAATTATTGAACCAGATCGACGGGCTCGTGTGGGGCCCGTGGCTCCTGGTGCTTCTTGTCGGCACCGGGGTACTCCTGACGTGCAGGCTTTCGCTCCTGCAGGTACTGAAGCTGCCGCGCGCGCTGAAGCTGATTTTTTTCGCGCGAAACAAAGGCGATGGCGACATCGACAGCTTCAAAGCGCTCTGCACAGCGCTCGCTGCAACGGTCGGAACGGGCAATATCGTCGGTGTCGCGACGGCGATCAAGCTCGGCGGCCCGGGCGCGCTCTTCTGGATGTGGCTTGCCGCTTTCTTCGGCATGGCGACCAAGTATGCGGAAGGGTGCCTCGCGGTCAAGTATAGAGGCGTGGATGACCAGGGCAATATTTCCGGCGGCCCGATGTACTACATCGAAATGGGGCTTGGCAAGAAATGGAAACCGCTCGCTGTCGCTTTCTCTATCTTCGGCATCATGACGGCCATGCTCGGCAGTGGTACGACCACGCAGATGAATGCGATCACGGCTTCCGTGCAGGCAGGGTTCGGGATTTCTACCTATATCACCTGCGCCGTCATCACGGTCCTTGTCGCGATCATCACCTTTGGCGGCTTGAAATCGATTTCCAAGACAGCCTCCAAGATCGTTCCTGCGATGGCAGTCGTTTATTTCATCGTCACTGTGATTTTCCTCGGTCTCAATGCGGGTGAACTGCCGCATGCGATCGCTCTTGTCATCGATGGAGCCTTCAATGGTACCGCAGCGGCCGGCGGCTTCGCTGGCGCCGGCGTCATGCTCGTCCTTCGAAGCGGTATCGCCCGCGGCCTGTATTCGAATGAATCCGGTCTCGGCTCTGCGCCGATCGTAGCGGCTGCCGCAAAGACCAAGTGGCCAGCTGAGCAGGGACTGATTTCCATGACGGGTACCTTCATCGATACCATCATCATCTGCACCATGACTGGCCTCACCATCATCGTGTCCGGCCAGTGGCTGGGAGAACTCAATGGCGCGGAACTCACGCAGGCGGCTTTCGCGACCACCTACGGCGCTTTCGCTCCCTTCCTTCTGACGATCTCCTTAACGCTCTTTGCTTTCACCACCATCATCGGCTGGAACTACTATGGGGAACGCTGCTGGGAATACCTCTTCGGCACGAAGACCATCCCTGTGTACCGCGTGTGCTACATCGCCGTGCTGGCTTCCGCAGTCTTCCTGAAGCTCGAAGCCATCTGGGCGCTGGCTGATATCGTAAACGGTCTCATGGCCATTCCAAACCTCATCGCGCTCTTGGGGCTCTCGGGCGTCATCGTCTCGGAGACGAAGAAATACTTCGGACATCTTGAGATCCGCGATGCCAGACTCGCTGCGTATAAGGAACGCCGCATCGGGAAAAAGGTGGAAGGATAAATTGCGGGAAAATCCCGTCGGAGTCACTCCGGCGGGATTTTGTATTGAGGGGGGGAAGGGTTCATGGTTCAAGGTTCAGGGTTAGCCCCTTGGGCGGCTCCGTCCACTGATTATGAATGAAAGCTTTGCGCGAATGAGGAATTAGGAATGAGGAATTAGGAATGGTGGTGGCGGCTTCGCCGCAAATATATATGGACGATGCCCGAAAGTGAGCGGGTAGCAGGTTTCCCGTTTAGGAGTTTCAAACATCGACCGCTGAGCCGCGAATGACAAAGATTTCTCGCTTGCGCTCGAAATGACGATACGGGAGTCTGATGTCTCCCAGTCTCTTAGTCTCCTAGTCTCTCAATCTCTTAGTCACCAGTCACTAGTCACTTGAGGCTCCTCATCCCTAGCCACTCACCCCCGCCTTCAAACTTCGAGGTTACGGAGCGCAGCTTTTCCGCCACCATTTCTCATTGCAATCAAAAAAACACCCGCAGCGAAGGGGTACGCTACGGGTGTTTTTTATTTGCCTTTTATCTGTCTCTTTCTCTGGTACGGCAGAGTCCGCGTTCACAGTTACGCAGGAAGCGGAGGAGATGCTCTACTTCCGGTGTGGACGGGAAGTCCTGCTCCATTTCTTCGATGGCTTCGGAGAGCTTCATGCCGGAGCGGAAAATGATGCGATAGGCCTTCTTGAGGAGGCTCTTGCCTTCCGGTGTGATGCCATTTCTGGAAAGGCCGACGCTGTTCAGCCCTACGATGCGGGCTGGATTGCCATCTGCGATGACATAAGGGCAGACGTCCTGCACGATCTTGGACATGCCGCCGACCATGGCGCAGGCACCGATCTTGACGAACTGGTGAAGACCGCTCATGCCGCCGATGACCGCATGGTCTTCGACAGTGACATGACCTGCCGCGCCCGAGAAGGAGGACATGACGATGTGGTCGCCGAAGCAGCAGTTATGTGCGACATGGGTATAAGCCTGCAGCATATTGTAAGAGCCGATGCGTGTCTCGCAGTTTTCTCCGGTCGCTCTGTGAATGGTGACGTATTCACGGAGAAGATTGTGATCGCCGATGACGACGGTGCTGTATTCGTCTGCGAATTTCAGATCCTGCGGGTCTTCTCCAATGACCGCATGCGGATAAATGTGATTTTCTTTGCCCATGCGGACATTCTTCGCGATGACAGCATGCGGTCCGATGATGGTGCCTTCGCCGATCTCGCAGTTTTCTCCGATGTAGGCATAAGCACCGATGACGACATTCTTGTGAATGATCGCGCTCGGATGAATAACGGCTGACGGATGGATATCCGGTGCCTCGTTTTTCAATACTTTGAGTTCCATTGTTCTTTCCCCTTTATGACAGCTTGCGCTGATTTCTTGACCGCCCAAAGGCGTGTTTAAGTTTTCTTAATACATAATCCGCCCACAAACAGTCAAATTATACTTTCATCTCAAGCGAAATCCGGCGATCTATCGCCGTTTATTATTATTCTCTCTCTATTTCGCCGATTTTTAACCATTTTGGAATTTTGAAAAAATCAGGATCAGGGATCCGTAGCTTCGAGTGACTGGTGACTAGTGACTAGTGACTAGGAGCTGGTAACTAGTAGCTAGGGATTAGTAGCGCCTAGCGACTGGTGACTGGTGACTTGAATACGACTTTCGGGCATCGCCCCATATATATTCGCGGCAAAGCCGCCACCTTCATTCCTAATTCCTCATTCGAGCAGAGCTTTCATTCCCAATCAAAGGACGGCACGTCCTCGGGGCTACCCCTGACCCGGACAGCTATCTTATTTCTTATCTTCCGGTCCTTCATTCGGATCGAGCAGGTAGAAGAGGAAATCTGCTTCTGCCTTGTGCACGCCATCGACCGAGCATTCGCAGTGGACTTTGCCCATGCGGCCGATGATCTTCTTGATGACAGCCTTGGTGACCATCTGGTCGCCGGGGAGAACCGGAGAGCGGAAACGGACGTGATCCATGCCGGTGAACATAGGGATGAGGCCTCTGTTTTCTTCCGGATACTGGAGTGCTACGCCGCCGACCTGCGCCATGGCTTCACAGATGAGAGCGCCCGGCATGACGGGATGTCCCGGGAAATGCCCCTGGAAAAATGGTTCATTCATGGTGACGGACTTCACGCCGATGGCATAGTCCATCGGGACAAGCTCGGTGATCTTGTCGACCAAGAGCATCGGATAGCGATGCGGCAGGATTTCCATGATTTCTTCTACGTTGAGTTCCATAAGTGTTTCCTCCTTGAAAATGTACGGGGATGGGAATCTATTTTTAGTGACTAGTAGCTTGTGACTAGCAGCCAGGGATTAGGAGTGACTAGTGACTAGTGACTTGTCACTGGTCACTGGTCACCGGAAAAATGCGCGATGCTTCCTGATAATGATGTGCTGCATCACCATTCTTCATTATTTCAGTACCTGCAGCTTTTCAGACAGCTCGGCATTCAGCTTGTGGCTGCCGAGGACGGCGATGATGTGCGCCTGCAGCGGGCCCACGAGGGAAATGTCGCCCAAGATATCTAAGATCTTGTGACGGACCAGTTCATCTTCGAAGCGGAGCTTCGAGAGACATTTGTCTTCGGAGTAGACGACCGCATTTTCCAGCGTGCCGCCTTTGCCAAGGCCCATCTTTCTCATGGCTTCGAGCTCCCAGGTGAAGCCGATGGTGCGGGCGGGAGAGATTTCTTTCCGATAGCTTTCTTCGTCAAGGATCACGTCCAGCGTCTGGCAGCCGAGGAGCGGATGCGGATTGATGGAAGTGAAGGTCACGCGAAGGCCATCATAGGGGAGCGCAGCGATGAATTTCTTGTCGCCCTCATAGACAGCGACGCTGTGATCGAGCGTGAGGACCGGGATGGTTTCTTCCTGCTCTTCGATGCCAGCTTCAAGCACCATGTCGACAAAGGTCTTGGACGAGCCGTCACCGACCGGCGGCTCGGCAGAGTCCATCTCGATCAGGCAGTTGTCGATGTGAAGCGCAAAGAGTGCGGAGAGGACATGCTCGACGGTGAAAACTTTCGCCGCGCCGTCCTCGAGCGTAGTTGCGCGCATGGTATTGGTGATATTCTGGCTCTTCGCAGCGACTGTCGGCGCGCCCGCAAGATCGCTTCTCCGGAAGAGGATGCCCGTGCCGGCTTTGGCCGGATGCATGGTCATGGTCACAGGCAGCCCGGAGTGCAGGCCATTGCCTTTGTAAGTGACCGGTTTCTGGATGGTGTGCTGTTTTCTATTCACGATGAGTACCTTTCATGAGAAAGAAAGATCACGGCAAGAAGTCGGAGAGGATCCAGGGAAACACTGCCCGCCTACGGTCAGAATGATAAATGCCCCCGATGCCAAGCTCCGCCCCGCGATGCCGTTATATATATGTATTCATAATAACTAGTTAATTATATACTGTTTTCAAGAACTGTTCAAGATTTTTCGCAGGTTTTTGAGAATCTCGGAAGCAGTGACTAGGGATTAGGGATTAGTGGCTAGGGATTAGGAGCCCCAAGTGACTAGTGACTTGTGACTTGTGACTGGTGACTGGTGACTGGTGACTAAATACCACCTACGGGCATCGCCATTATTTTATACTCCGCGGCGCTTCCATATTTTTATGCGCCGCACCACCATTTCGCATTTCGCATTTCTAATTTCTCATTCAAGCGAGGCTTTCAAACGTAATCCATGGACGCCCCGCCCCACGAACTCACCCTGAACCCTTCAGCCTGATTCCTCTTGCTGAAATCCCGCAAGGCCTCTATACTAATAGAAGTAACTCATTCCTGATAAGGAGATTCCTATGAAAAATTTCCTCGCGCAGGAGCATGAGAAGCTCTCGCTGTGGTGGGCGGCGATTTCCGCGAAAGAGATCGCTCTCTACCTGCTGCTCACCTTCGCCCTTCTCCTTCCTGTCTATCTATACTATGCCGCGCTCGGCATCACGGGGCTCACAGAGTGGTACCGCTGCCTTCGCAGCTTTGCGGAATGCGGCCTGCTCTTCTTCCTGACCGAGCTCGTCACGAGGCGCAGCCTTCTGCATCCCTTCTGGCGGATCGGATACATTCCCTTCTTCTCATGGATCCTCATCTTCCCCTATGTGCTGACGCACGCGGCGAACGGCATGAAGGACGCCTCCTTCAATCACCTCTCGCCCTACTTTCTGACCGCGATGGCGATCCTGCTCCTCCTCTTCTTCGTGATGAACGTGATCAGCCGCGTCTATGTCGGCAAACGGCTCGCAACGCTGATCTGCCTCGCGCTCGTCTGCTTCTTCACCTTCAATGCCTTCATCTTCCTCACGCACTACGAATTCATGGGGATCATGATGACATCGAAAGAAATGTTTTTCGCTCTGACAAACACCAGCCGCTGGTTCGAGCGCATCGTGCTCTCGCACATCTCGCTGCTGTTGCTCCTCTTTTTCCTCGCGCTCGCCCTCTCCTTCGCGGCGCTCTACGCGAAATGGATCTACCGGAGTGCCTACTGTCTCTCTCCGAAGTGGATCCCGAAGAACAGAAAGTCCTACTCCGTCATTCACCGTATGCTGCAATTTCTCGTTTTCTTCGGCTGTCTGTGGCTCTTCCTGCGCTGGGCGAGCGAATGCTTCCCCCTCCACGACTACGAAGCCGCCAGACAATATAAAGAGTATATCGAGTATATAAGAAATACGACATTGTAGTTTGATTGGTTCAGGATTAGCCCGTGAGACAGGCCGCTCCTTCCTTGCGAATGAAAACGCTGCCAGGGAAGCACTGATTAAATCGCAGAGTCCGACTTGGCATGTATTTTCAAGCAAGACTTCGTCATAACCATTCTTAAATAGCTCGCTATTCGCGGTGGCTTATTCCTCCAGCGATTTAATCAGTGTTTCCCTAATATCTCCCAGTCACCAGTCACCAGTCACTAGTCACTAGCTACCAGTCACTAATCTCTCCGAAAGGATCCTGCCATGAACATCAAAGAAGAAACCCGCAAAATGAAGCTCGCCTCCCCCATTCTGGCTGCGTCTTCCCTCGAAAAAAGAAATCACGCGCTCGCCCTCATCCGCGAGTCGCTCCTTGCAAGCAAAGAAGAAATCTTTGCCGCCAATCACAAAGACCTCGCGCTGGCAGAAGAGAACGGCATCGCTCCTGCCGTCAAGAAGCGCCTCAAATTCGATGAAGGGAAGCTCGCCGACGTGGAAGCAGAACTCACCGGCCTCATCGCTCTGCCGGATCCGATCGATCGCGTGACACTCGCCCGCGAGCTCGACGAAGGGCTCTCTCTCTACCGCGTGACCTGCCCCATCGGCGTCATCGGCGTCATCTTCGAAGCCCGCCCCGACGCGCTGGTACAGATCTCCTCCCTCTGCCTGAAGAGCGGCAACTGTGCCATCCTGAAGGGCGGCAAGGAAACGACCTTCACGAACCGCGTCCTCTTCCGCCTGATCCAGAAGGCTGCCATCGCTGCCGGTCTTCCGGAAAATGCACTGCTCCAGGCCGAGCAGCACAATGAGATCGATGAGCTTCTCGAATGTCACGAATCCGTCGACCTCCTCATCCCGCGCGGCTCGAATGCCTTCGTGCAGTACATCATGTCTCACACCGCGATCCCCGTCCTCGGCCATGCGGACGGCGTGTGCCACATCTACGTCGACAAGGACTATGAGGAAGAAATCACCATCCCCGCCATCGTGGACGCCAAGGTGCAGTACCCCGCAGCCTGCAATGCGGTCGAGACCATCCTCGTCCATCGGAGCATAGCGAAGGATTTCCTGCCGAAACTCGCCCGCGCCCTCACCGAAGCCAGCGTCACGATCCGCGGCACGCAAGAAGTGAATACCATCATCCCTGTCGATGTCATTCCTGAGAGCGAAAGTTTCCACAAGGAATACCTCTCTCTAACCCTTGCCATCAAGCTCGTCGGCGATCTGGACGAAGCGATCTCCCACATCAATACTTTCGGCAGCCATCACACCGACTGCATCATGACGAAAAATCCGGAAGCTGCCAAACGCTTCATGGCACTCGTCGACTCCGCCGGCGTCTATCAGAATGCCTCCACCCGCTTCGCCGACGGCTTCCGCTACGGCTTCGGCGCAGAAGTCGGCATCTCCACCTCCAAGATCCACGCCAGAGGCCCTGTCGGCCTTGAAGGCCTCATCTCCTACAAGTACAAGCTCTTCGGCCACGGACAGACCGTAGGCGACTACGCATCGGGGAAAAAGCAGTTCCATTTTAAGGATCTGAAGTAATGAGCGACTAGGGACTAGGGACTAGGGACTGGGGACTAGTGACTAGGGACTAGTAGCTAGGGATTAGGGATTAGGTTCAACAGGTTCAACGAGAACGGTGCGGCGCTTCGCGCCTCCTCCACGCAAAAGACGGGCGGCAGAAACGAAATCGTTTCTGCCGCCCGTTTTCCCATTGTATGACACCCGATGAGGTTCAGGGTTAGCCCGTGGGGCGGCTCGTCCCTTGATTACATGCGAAAGAGGTTCAGCGGGTTCAACAGGTTCAGAGGGTTCAAAGGGGGTGGTGCGGCGCATAAAAAAATAGAAGCGCCGCGGAGTATAGATGGTGGCGATGCCCGAAAGCGGTATTCAAG
>UQRR01000023.1 GCA_900543455.1 uncultured Dialister sp. | reverse complement strand
AAAATGCTGGTAAAATTCCCTGTTTGGGAGTACCATAATACACAGTTAGGTTTTTCATTGCAGTTAAATTCTAACACGAAAAAGGACTTTCGATTTTTTCGAATCAAAAGTCCTTTTTTGTATTCATGGAGCTATTATTTCACAGCCCCTTTTCATATTCTTATTTCACGACGAGTACCGGGCACTTGACGTGATGGATGACATACTGACTGACACTCCCCATGACGAAGGAGGAGACAGCGCCCTTGCCGCTGTTGCCGATGACGACCATATCGATGCCCTGCTGCTCGACGATCTCTGCGATGCCGGCACCGGGGACGCCAGTTTCTATGATTTCTTCATAGTCAAGCTCGATCGGGATCTCTTCCTTCAGCGCTGCGAGCAGCTTTTCAGCCTTGGTCTTGATATTGATGAAGCCATTTTTATCCAAAGTGACACCCATGATCGGATAGGCGGCTTCGCTGACATCCGCGATGCAGGTGACGACGAGCTCAGCGCCATGGACCTTTGCGACATCGACCGCCATTTTGAAAGCGCGTTTCGAAGCATCCGAACCATCTACCGGTACGAGAATTTTTTTGATTTCCATTTGGGGTACCTCCTTTGGATAAAGTAAAGCGGATAAGCTTGGCAGGGAATCCTGTTTTGCCAACGATTTGCTTTTCTTATTTTATTTTATTTTAACATCATTCCGTGCAGCTTGGTATATCTTGCGAGCAAAAAATTATTTTATGGGCTATAATAGAAAAAATGAGCTTAAGGGTTCCTGGTGACTGGTGACTAGTGACTGGTGACTAGGGACTAGTATTGCGTTTCCTTAAGTCAACTTCCGAATCAAGTGAGGAGTGAAGGTACGGCGCATAAAATGAGGAAGCGTTGCGAAGGTTTGAAACTAGCGGTTTTCTCGTATCGTAAACCTAATCCCTAGCCACTAATCCCTAATCCCTGCTTTCAAACTTAGTGACTGGTGGCTGGGAACCAGGGGTGGAGCTGCTTTTATGCGGCGCATCTCCATCTCTCGTTTCTGACTATTAACGACGCCGGGGACCGGCCGGTCTTCAGGAAATGGATATATTACGGAGGATACGCTATGTTTTTCAATCTGTTTGGCAAGAATAAAGATGAATTCATCACCGCTTATGCGGGAAAGCTCGCAGAGGCTGTGCTGGAGGATGCATTGGATGAAGATGTTTTGGAAGAGCTGATCCACTACGCGAAGGAGAAGGACCTCAGCAACAAGCAGCTCGCCAGTGCACAGGCGATGGCGTGTGACAAGGTTTTTGAAGAGCTGTATCAGGAAGGATATATGACCGATGAGGACTATGAACTATACCAGTCTCTCATCGAGGCCTGCTACATGATGAAAGAAAAGGAGAAATATCGCTATCAGACCATCGCGAAGCGCTGCAATGCCATCTACAAGATCCAGGAGGAAGGACTGCTCCCGAAGATCAATCCGGACTATGCCAGCGTGAAGTATCGTGAGGGCGAAGCACTTCATTTTGCAGCATCGGCCAAGCTCATGAAGCTTTCCGGCACCAATGAGAAAGGACTGGTGATTTCTAAAGACTCGCCCTTCCGGGCGGGAAGCCTCAAGGATCCCAGCAATGGCCCGTGGAAAGAAGATATTCAGGGCGCTTTCTGGATCACGACCGAGCGTGTCGGTTTCCGCGGAAAGAATGCGTCCTTCACACTGGAAATCAAAGACCTCGACCACGCAGAGCTCGACCGCGGCCCCCTTCGCTTTTTCGAAAAAGGGAAAGAAATACCGGAAGCCGTCCGCATCGATGACTACGAGATGGCGGGGGCGATTCTGACGAATTTATTTCAGAAGCAGTGATTGGTGACTAGGGATTAGACGTCAGATATCAGACATCAGACATTTGACATCAGACATTTGACATCAGACATTTGGCATCTGCTATTTGCGAGCATTTTCAAGGAGGAAATCATCATGGAATTCGATCATGTACTTGCACTTCGTAAATCTGTCCGTTCTTACACGGACGAAACTGTTTCTAAAGAAGACTTGGATGCGCTGGTGAAAGCGGCGCTCGCTTCTTCTGTCGGGAAGCACAATGACGCGGGCTATACCCTCTGCATCGTGACAGACCCCTCGCTGCTTTCTGCCATTGACAAAGAAGCGGAAGAAAAGCTCGGCAAGCCCCATATGTTCTTTGAAGCACCGGCGCTTATTTTCATCTGCGAGACGAAGGCGGCCTTTGATTACCTGAAGGAATTCGACGCCGGCATCATCGCTGAACATATCCACCTGAAAGCCTCCGACCTCGGCCTCGGCTCTGTCGTCCTCTACGGTTTCATCCGTCATCTGGGCCACGACGCGGACTATGTGAAAGCCCTCGGACTCCCGGAAGGCACCTATCCGCTCCTTGCTGTCGCGGTCGGTCACAGCCGCGCGGCAAAAATGGAGCGAAAAGGGGATCGCGAATTTGAAGTCATCTATCGCTAACCTTCTGCCACATATTCTAGGGAAACACTGATTAAATCGTTGTCAGATTTTACTCTTGAATTTTTATGCATGGCAAGGAATAACCTGACGCGAATAGCGAGCTATTTAAGGAAGGCTATGACGAAGCTATGCATAAAAATTCTTGTAAAAGCTGACTCTGCGATTTAATCAGCGTTTCCCTAAAGACCACCCAGAAATAAAAAAGCCCTTGACACATCTTCCAAATGGTGCTAAAGTACACACAACGAAACGATGAAGAAAAGAGTAAGCAGTCTGATGACAGCAAAGCGAGTCCGGATAGTGAGAGCGGGCATGGATAAGATGCTGAAGTGCATTTCTGAGTTTGGCAGGGTGAACATGAGTAGCTCTTCCCGGGAACTCCCGATACAGGGTCAGGGTTTGATAGAACCTTTTAAGGTATCGCCAGTGATGGTGATATGAAATTGGGTGGAAACACGAAGCTACGGCTCTCGTCCCTTATGGGACGAGGGCTTTTTGTTTTGGAGAAAGGATGAGGAAGAATGGGCAAGCTGATCGCAAGAGAACTGGATGAATTGAGATGGGGTCTGGCAGGCTGCCTTCTCTTCATCGGCATTTCGTCTCCTGCCTTTCATCAGTTTTATAAAAAGTCATGACAGACTTTCCGTTGTCTGGAGCTAGGGAAACACTGATTCAATCGTTATCGGATTTCATTCTTGAATTTTAATGCATAGCGAGGAATAGCCTGACGCGAATAGCGAGCTATGTAAGGAAGGCTATGACGAAGCTATGTATAAAAATTCTTGTAGAATCTGACTCTGCGATTTAATCAGCGTTTCCCTAGACGACCAAGAGCCGATAAACAATCGATCAGCAAAAAATACAGGCAAGGATGGAAAAGAGTACATTTCCCGAGGCCAGCAAAGCGAGTCCGGACAGTGAGAGCGGATATGGATAGGGATATGGAAGTGCATTCCGGAGCCAATGGGCCGAAAGCAGAAGCCGGTAGGCCGTTCGGGAGACGCCCGTTACAGCGCAGGGGTATGTTATGTACCTTATAAGGCCAGGGGAGTGATCCCATGGCGAATCTGGGTGGAAACACGAGTCCTCGTCCCAGGAGAAATTATTTCTCCTGGGATTTTTTTATTTGAGGTGAAACGATGAGACGATGTAGACACTGTAAGATAACACAGATAGTGATCGGAAAAAATGATACAAGAAAAGGAGATACCTATGAGACAGAATAAAAGAGAATTGATACAAGCCGTTTTTCACAATGAAAAAGCAGACCGCGTTCCGGTGGGATTCTGGCATCATTTTTTGCAGGACGAGGTGGGAGCAGATGCTTTCTCACATCCGCAGCTGACGGAAAAGGCGCTGGAAGGTCAGGCGGATTTCTATCAGACCTTTGAGCCAGACATGATCAAGATCATGACGGATGGTTTCTTTGGCTATCCGCATCCACTGCTTCAGAAAGCTGTCGATAGTCCGAAGGAGCTAATGGCGATCACCCCTTTGGGACGAGAGTCGGAATGGTTTGCCTCACAGATCCGATATGCCAGAAAACTGGTGTCGATATATGGGAAAGAAACTCCGCTTTTCTACAATCTATTCGCTGCTCCACGGACCATAGAATTCATGCAGACCGGTATCGGTCATCCGGTCCATCTTTCGGACTGGCTGAAGCAGGAGCCTAATAAACTGGCGCATGTGCTGGATGTGATTTCTGATGACTATGCAGAGCTGGCAAAAGCGCTGGTGGAGGAGGCGAAGGTCGATGGGATTTATCTTTCTGTCAATAACATCAGCTACGATGAAGTGACAGAAGAAGCATACCGGAGCATCATCGCACCTTATGAACAAAAAATTCTGGAAGCAGCCAATAGAGCCGGCGGAGAGAACATTCTGCATATCTGCGGTTATCATGGCTTCCATAATCATCTCAGCTGGTATCGGGAGTATCCTTTCCTGGCAGTGAATTGGGCGGCCAAGGTCGAGGGCGTATCTCTTTCCGAAGGGAAAAAGCTGTTTCAGGGCAAGGCAGTGATCGGTGGATTTGGTCAGACAGAGAAGGATCTGATCTATAGCGGAACAGAAGAGGCGATCAAGGCAGAAACCCGACGGCTTTTGGACGAAGCCGGGCGGATCGGGGTCGTCCTTGGCGCTGGCTGCACGATCCCGAGAGATACACCGGTTTCTCATCTGAAATGGGTGCGAGAGGCAGCCAATGAGTGACGGACACAGATGAAGATGGATCAGAGAAAAGGAGACTTCATAATGAAATGGACCAATATAGCAAAAATGATGCTGCTGACCGGAGCGGCAGGAGCGGTTCTCGCAGCAGCTGGCTGCGGCGGAGATCAAGCGGCATCCTCGGCAGCAGAGAGCGGAAAGAAGGTAGTCAAAGTCGCTCATACAGCGTACTACTTCCCTTATGATTTCGTGGATGATAACAACAAATCGGACGGCCTTGAAGTGGCGGTCATGAAGGAAGTAGAAAAGAAGCTGCCGCGGTATGAATTTCAATATGTGCCGACATCTGACGATGATCTTTTGATCGGGGTGGAATCAGGCAAATATGATATCGGGACGAAGGGGATCTGGAAGACGCCGGCCCGCGAAAAGAAATACATTTTCCCGAAGAACAACATCGGTGCCAGCGTGATCGGCGTGACGATCCGCAGTGAGGATGCGAATACGATCAAGAATCTGGATGATTTTGCTAAGGCCGGAAAGAAGCTTGTACCGATCGCTCCGCAGAATGCACAGTATCAGGTCGTGACGGATTATAATGCAGCACACCCGGATCATCCCATTGCTTTGGAGGCTTCAGAAAATTTCGAGATCGCAGATGCCTACAGCTGGGTGCTGGAAGGTCGCTATGATGGATATTTCTCCATTGAGCTGTCCTACCAGAAGAATGTAACTGCCAAGGATGCACCGTATGGGCAGTTTAAGGATAAGCTGGCCTACTTCCGATACAAGGCGCTTCCGACGTATGCTCTTGTCAATAAGAAGGAGACGAAATTGGCCGAGGAAGTGGACCAGGCACTGGGCGAGCTCAAGAAGGAAGGAAAGATCGCCGAGCTGGAAAAGAAATATTTTGGTGAAGAACTGGATCTGCTCTTAGACAAGTAGTGATCCTGCCAAGACGGGAAGAAAGGAGCGCAACATGCAGAATAGACCATTTTCCCCAGAAGTTATTTTCTCATCGATTCCGGCATTGCTGCCGTATCTTCTGGTGACGCTGGAAGTGGGGCTGATCAGTATCCTGACGGGATCCATCCTTGGCATGCTGCTTGCATGGGCAAAGCTTTCTTCCCATAAGGTGCTTCGGTGCACAGCAGACGGATATACGTATGTGATCCGCTGCACCCCATCCATTGTTCTCTTATTTATAGTTTTCTATGGTCTGCCCAAGTGGATGGAGTTTGCTTTTTCTATTTATATCGATGACTTATCGCGTGCGGTCTTTGTGATCATCACGTTCACGCTGCTCTTCGGTGCCTATGTATCGGAAGTTTTCCGCTCGGCCTATCTGGCGGTGCCGAAAGGACAGTATGAGGCAGCCGTGACGATCGGGCTCTCTCCGCTAGCTGCATTCATCCATGTCATACTGCCGCAAGCGGCCGTGATCGCGCTTCCGAATTTTGGAAATTCGGTGATCAATCTTTTGAAAGAAAGCGCGCTGGCATACACGATCGGACTCATCGATCTTTTGGGAAGGACGAATCTGATCATTGCCAAGAATTATGGCGGATATGGGATCGAACTCTACACAGCGAGCATGATCCTGTACTGGGCGCTGTCGATCGTGATTGAGCGAAGTTTTCTGAAGCTGGAGACATCATTGTCTCATCAGCGAAGAATGGGCTGAAAGGAGGACAAGAATGTTGGACTATGCATTTATGGAAAAGGCGCTGCCTTTTCTTTTGAAAGCGATCCCGGTCACGCTGGGGCTGACATTTCTGGTGCTGGTACTGTCCTTCCTGCCGGCGCTTTTTCTGGCTGACCGGCGGATACGGGGCAGAGGCTGGGGAGAGAAACTGATTACACTCTATATTTCATTCATCCGGGGGACACCGCTTGTGCTGCAGATCCTGCTGCTATATGCACTGCTTCCCAGTCTTTTGCATTCACTCGTCCAAATGGCAGGTTTGTCATTCGACGTATTTCATGGCGTGAATCCTCTCTGGTATGCCGTGATCGTCTTTACTTTGAATACGATCGCGCTTATGTCGGAAATCTTCCGCTCTGCGATCACCAGTGTGGCGGATGGGCAGATGGAAGCCGGACTGACCATCGGATTGTCGCGCTGGCAGACTTACAGAGAAGTGATTTTTCCGCAGGCCCTCTCTTCTGCGGTGCCGAATCTTTGTAATTTGACAGTGAACCTGATCAAAGGAACGTCGCTTGCCTTTTTTATCGGAGTGAAGGACATCATGGCTATGGCGAAGATCCAGGCGGCGTATGGCTATAACTATATTGAAGCATATCTGGAAGTCTTTATCCTGTATCTTGTCATCTGCAGCGTGGTGCAGGTGATTTACAAACTGTTCGAAAAGAAAATAAGCTGGTATCGCACGGCCGGCGAGGAGGGATAACTATGCTGGAAATCTCACATGTGAAGAAAAGATTTGGGAAGAATCATGTCCTTAGAGACGTTTCTATGAAGGTCAATAAGGGGGATGTCATCGTCATTCTGGGACCATCCGGCTCGGGAAAGACTACACTCCTTCGCAGTCTGGTCTTTTTGGAAAAAGCGGATGGCGGCGAGATGGATTTCGACGGGAAATCACTGGACCTTAAGAAAGCCAGACCGGCGGATATTTCATGGGTGAGAAAGAATACCGCTTTCGTTTTTCAAAGCTATAATCTTTTTGCCAATAAAACGGCGCTGGAAAATGTGATGCTGGGGCTGACTGTCGGACGAGGAATGAAGAAAGAAATGGCGCGGCAAATTGCGCTGGAAGCACTCGAAGAAGTCGGTCTTGAAGATCGGAAGGACTACTACCCTTCTCAGCTTTCCGGCGGGCAGCAGCAGCGTGTCGGCATCGCCAGAGCACTTGCGGTGAAGCCGGAAGTGATATTCTTTGATGAACCGACCTCAGCATTGGATCCAGAGCTGGTGGGCGGCGTCTTGAAGGTCATGAAGAAACTGGCAGCAGAAGGCGTCACTATGGTGGTCGTGACGCATGAAATGAAATTTGCCAAAGAGGCGGCTTCGAAAGTCATTTTCATGAAAGACGGACTCATTGTAGAAGAAGGCGCACCGGAGATGGTATTCACTCGTCCGCAGAAGGAGGAAACGAGGAAATTCCTGCGGCGTGTTCTTGAGCGGGACGGAGATGCTGAAAAGGCGGCACCCGTCTTCTCGGAGAGCCCGTCTCCTCTTCCGCTTGCAGGACTTGCATGAGGCATCAGCGTTTCCCTGGATTTCGTATTCTTTCCAAAAAAATGTTTGACATTTCTTTCGCATTATGCTACCCTATGTTCATCGATAAGTGCTGTGAAGAAAAGAGTAGTCAATCGGAAGACGGTCAAGCGAGTCCGGAGAGTGAGAGCGGACACGGATAGGATGATGAAGTGCATTTCTGAGCATGTAAGGCTGAAACGACAGTAGGTCTTCCGGGAGCTCCCGATGCAGAGCCAGAGGTTTGTTAGAACCTTGTAAGGTATGCTTGGCGACAGGTATATGAAATTGGGTGGAAACACGAAGCTATGGCTCTCGTCCCTTATGGGACGAGAGCTTTTTGTTTTGGAAAGAAAGGATGAGGAAGAATGGGCAAGCTGATCGCAAGAGAACTGGATGAATTGAAATGGGGTCTGGCAGGCTGCCTGCTTTTCCTTGGTATCTCTGCTCCGGCTTTCCATCAGTTTTACGAGAAATAATGATGGCGGTCAGAAGTCAGAGGGCCAGCCGTAAATCAAGTCTTTCGTATATCATTTACTCAAGGAGGAACACATCATGAAAACATCTTTGAAATTTGCTGCCATCGCTGCTGCTGCAGCTCTCTCCATCGGACTTCTCGCCGGCTGCGGCGGCGATCAAAAGGCCGCTTCTTCCAAGGCTGCATCCGCTGACGGCAAGACATCGGTGAAGCTGGTGCTCTCGAGTACGGAGCGCCCGCTTTCCTGGGCTGATGAAAATGGCAAGCTGCAGGGCTATGAATATGATATCTGGCAGGAAGTCAATAAGAACCTGAAGTCCTACCATCTGGATATCCAGGCTGTTCCGCCGGAAACCCAGGACGTCATGATGGAGTCCGGCGATGCGAAGGTCGCTTCCGGCGGCTACTACCGTACACCGCGTCGTGAAAAGGACTACATCGTCCCGAAGACACCGATCGGCGTTTCTTCTGTCGAAGTGTACATGAGCAAGGAAAATGCAGCGAAGTACAAGAGCCTCGAGGATGTGGTGAAGGGCGGCGGCAAGCTGGTACCGAACACTCCGAATGGCGGTATCTACAAGGTGCTGACAGACTGGAATGCAGCGCATGATAACCTTCTGAAGGAAGTACCGATCCAGGACGGGCTCACTCCGGCAGAACGCCTGACTTCTCTGAAGAATGGCCAGTATGATGCACTGGTGTACCCGAATAACCTCGGCGTGGAAGATATCGCGAAGGCGATGAATTTCGAGATCGTTTCTCTGGAGAAGCCGATCAAAGTCAATGAGACTGTCGTCATCGTGAACAAGAATGAACAGAAGCTCGCCGATGAAATCGAAGCCGCTCTCGAAAAACTCTCCAAGGATGGCACACTGAAGAAGATTTCCGAAAAGTGGTATCACAGAGATCTCTTCGATCAGCTGAAGAAATAAGGGGAAACGGGTTCAGGCTGATGGATTGCGGGGTAGCCCATGGGGCGTGCCGCCCATGGATTGCGGATGAAAGCTTTGCTCGAATGAGGAATGAGGAATGAGGAATTAGGAATGAAGGTGGCGGCTTCGCCGCGAGTATATATGGGGCGATGCCCGAAAGTAGCATTCAAGTCACTAGTCACTCGAGGCTTCCAATCCATAGTCGCCAATCGCTTTTATCAAACCCATTTTCCACTATCATTCCCTATAATAATGTAATAAAATAAGGAGGGGCAGGAATGCCCCTCTTGTTTTTTTCGGAGGTACATATGGAACATACAGAATACATCGCCCACTTGCAGGGCATCGTCCAGATCCCGACCGTTTCCTCGGTCAATGATGCCAGCACGGACTGGAGCGAGTTTGACAGGCTGCATCAGTTTCTGCAGGAAGCCTATCCTTTGATTTTTGAAAAGCTCGAAGTGACGACCATTGGGAAGGCAAGTCTGCTCTTTCACTGGAAGTCATCGCATGCGGAAAAGCAGCCGGTCATTTTCATGGCGCATCAGGATGTAGTGCCAGCGCCGCATGAAGAGCAGTGGAGTCATCCGCCCTTTGCCGGCGAGATCGCTGATGGATGCCTCTATGGACGCGGTGCAGAGGACTGCAAGTCGGTCCTGACATCGGAAATGGATGCGATCACAGAGCTTTTGGAAGAAGGCTTTGATCCTGATTTCGATATCTATCTGTCGTTTGGTCACGATGAAGAGGTGCAGTGCACCGATGACAAGAAGGGCTCTGTACTGGCGGCGAAGTATCTCGAAGACCACGGTGTCAAGGCGTACTGTATTTTCGATGAAGGCGGGCATGTGGAAGCGGTCGGATATCATGGAAATGAACGTCCCGTGGCGCTGGTGGGACTGGCAGAAAAAGCACCGAATGAATATGTCCTCTATAAGGATGGGGCAGGCGGTCATGCCAGCAAACCGGGGAAAGGGACCGTGCTGGGGGATGTCGCTCGCGCGATCGCAGCCGTGGAAGCCCATCCGATGCCGTATCGTCTGACCCCGCTTGTGAAAGCGCACCTGAAAGCGCTGGCGGAATCCGTCGCAGATAAGAAAGTCGCAAAGCTCTATGCACACCCGAAGAAACACTGGGATGAACTGGTAAAGCTCGCGAAGAAAGACCGTGAGTTGGATGCCAAGCTCCATACCACCTTCGCCGTGACCATGGCAGAAGCGAGTGCGCAGGCGAATGTTCTCCCCTCTCATGCGGAAGCCACGATGAGTGTCCGCATCCTGCAGGGGGATACGGTGGAATCGGTCAAGCACTATCTGGAGTCCATCATGCCCTGTGATGTACAGGTGAAAGCGACTTTCGCGGAGGATCCGAAGCCGGCCGGCAGTGTCGAGAGTGAAGCATACCATCTGATGAGCGAGACCATCTATGATATCTTCGGCAAAGATACCCTCATCGTGCCGAATCTTATGCTGGGGGCGTCTGACTCCAGAAATTATGCGAAGGTATCGGATAATGTATTCCGTTTCAGCGGCCGCCTGAAAACGGAGCAGTGGGGCGAAGCGCATCAGGTCGATGAACGCATGCCGATCGAGCATCTCGGCGTGCCCGTTCAGTTCTTCAAGGCATTTTTGAAAAAGTATAGAGAAAAGTGACTGGTGACTAGTGACTGGTGGCAGGGGATTAGGAAATCTCGGTAGCTGTGCTAATGGCATTCTCGTATCGTCATTTCGAGCGAAGGCGAGAAATCTTCTTTGCAGACTGATAAACGATGGATGTGTGAAAGCAGGGATGAGTAGCCAGTGGCTAGGGATTGGGAGTGACTGGTGACTGAAATGCTACTTTCGGGTTACCACTATCTATACTCCGCGGTGCTTCTATATTTTTATGCGCCGCACCACCATTCCTAATTCCTAATTCGAGCAGAGTTTTCATACACAATCAAGGGACGGCACGTCCAAGGGGCTAACCCTGAACCCTGAACCTTGAACCCTTAAACCTGAACCCTATCCATATTTCCAAACAACTATCAACCAACAATTATTCGGAGAATCAACATGTACAAGAAACCAAGCATCGGCGGCGTCCGGCTGGACGGCTGGGCGCTGCTCGCCCCGATGGCGGGCGTGAGTGATCTCGCGTATCGCGTCATCGCCCACCGCATGGGAGCGGCACTGACGACAGCGGAAATGGTCAGTGCCAAGGGCCTGTATTATAAAAATGAAAAGACCGAGGATATGCTGAAGATCGATCCCGGAGAGCATCCGGTCGCGCTGCAGCTCTTCGGAAGCGATCCGGAGATCATGGCGCTCGGTGCCAAGGAAATGGAAAAGGCAGGGCCGGACATCATCGATATCAATATGGGCTGTCCCATGCAGAAGGTGGTCAAGAATGGCGATGGTTCTGCACTGATGAAGAATATCCCGCTGGCCCAGTCTATCGTGAAGGCGATGACAGAGGCCGTCCATGTGCCGGTCACCGTGAAAATGCGTCTCGGGTGGTCGCGGGATACGGAGAACTGCATAGAGCTTGCACGCGCGGTCGAAGAAGCTGGCGCTGCCGCGATCACTGTGCATGGCAGGACGCGGGAGGATTTCTATCAGGGAAAGGCTGACTGGTCGATGATTGCGAAGGTGGTGTCTGCCGTACACATCCCTGTCATCGGCAACGGCGACGTGGTGGATGGGCCGTCAGCGAAGCGCCTCATGGAGGAGACGGGCTGCGCTGCGGTCGCGATCGGCCGCGCGGCGTGGGGAAATCCGTGGATCTTCAAAGTTGTCGATACCTATCTGGAGACGGGGGAAATCGTGGATCCACCCTCTTGGGAAATGCGCCTTGCGATGTCGCGGGAGCATCTCCACGGTCTTGTCCTTGAGAAGGGAGAGTATGCGGCGGTCCGCGAGATGCGTGCACATGCAAGCCGCTATTTCAACGGCCTGCCACAGGCGACGGCGCTTCGCCGTGAGATCATGAAGGCATTGACGGAGCAAGAGTTCAATGACACGCTCGATCGGTATGAAGAGGAGAAGGGGCTTCGAGTGACTAGGGACTGGTAGCTAGTGACTAGTGACTGGTGACTAGGGATTAGGGATTAGGAGCCGCTTGTGATTTGAATGCTGCATTCGGGCATCACCTCAGATATTCTCAGCGAAGCCGGCTCCTTCATTCCTGATTTCCATTCCGCATTTCTCATTAGAGCAGAGCTTTCATTCACCATTGATGGAGAGCATGCCCTACGAGCTTGTCATGTGAGTAAGAATAATGCTGGATGAGAATTTCTGAAATTCACTTTACGCTTGCATTATATTTTACAATTTCTATATGTAAGAGGGCGCAGAAGCGCTCGATATCATTGACAAGAGAAAATAGAAATATTAGAATGATTAAGGATATTTCATGGTTGAGAGGGATACGAATAGATGGCTTGTGCAATAGAAGGGCGCAGGCTTTTTCTATCGTTCAGGAGGGAGCAAAGATGTCGGACATCAGCTGGCTTTGCGGAAACAAGTGCCACATGGCAGGCATGCGTGCGCCCTTGTGTCTTTACCATGCCATCCTTATAAGAGTATCTCATAGAAAACTCCTTTGTAGAGGAGCTGTGCGTCTGAGGCACAGCTGATTTGCAGAGGAGTATTTTTGTTTTATGGCTCATGCCATAAGAGGGAGGAAATCATCATGCATGTAGGGATTGTTATGGGGAGTGATTCCGATCTGCCAGTCATGAAGAAGGCATTTTCCATTCTTGACGACTTCGGGGTCACTTATGACGTGACGATCGCATCGGCTCACCGCACGCCGAAAAAGCTCGCAGACTTTGTAGCCGCGGAAGAAGAAAAGGGCGTCGGCGCCTTCATCGCAGGCGCTGGTATGGCGGCTGCTCTTCCGGGCGTCGTAGCCAGCCTGACACTGAAGCCGGTCATCGGCGTACCGCTTTCTGGTGCGAAGCTCGACGGGATGGATGCGCTTTTCTCTATCGTGCAGATGCCTTCCGGGATTCCGGTCGCTACTGTAGCGATCGATGGCACCAAGAATGCAGCATTCCTCGCTGTAGAAATCGGTGCGGTATCAGATCCGGATCTTTTCCAGAAATACAAAGCCTATCGTGAAAAGGCAGCCAAAGAAATTTTTGAAAAAGACGCAAAACTGCAGAAGGAATTAGGAAGATAAGGTTGATGGGTTCAAGAATAATTAGGAATTAGGAATTAGGAATTAGGAATTAGGAATGGTGGTGCGGCGCATAAAAATCAGAAGCGCCGCGGAGTATAAATAGTGGCGATGCCCAAAAGTAGCATTTCAGTCACCAGTCACTAGTCACTAGTTACTCCCAATCCCTAATCACTAGTCTTACTATGATTGAATAAACGATATGAAGTCCCAAAAGGAGAATACCAATGAAAGAATACAAACCATTTAAATCCGGCAAAGTTCGTGAACTGTATGATCTGGGCGACAGCCTCGTCATGGTCTGCACAGACCGCATTTCTGCTTTTGACAACATCCTGAAATGCCCGATCCCGGAAAAAGGCTGTGTGTTGAACCGCATGTCCAAGTTCTGGTTCGATCTCACGAAAAACATCGTGCCGAATCATATGATCTCCATCGACACCAAAGATATGCCGGAATTTTTCCAGACCGCAGAATTTGAAGGCCGCTCCATGAAGACACAGAAGCTTGACATGATCCCGGTCGAATGCATTGTCCGCGGCTACATCACCGGCTCGGGCTGGGAAGGCTATCAGAAGGACGGCAAAGTCTGCGGCATCCAGCTGCCGGAAGGCCTGAAGGAATGCCAGAAGCTCCCTCAGCCGATTTTCACCCCATCCACCAAAGCACCGGCGGGGGAACATGACCAGAACATTTCCATGGAAGAAGGCGAAGAATGGGTAAACCGTTTCTTCCCGGGCAAAGGCAAGGAATACATGGAAAAGCTGTCTGAACTGACCTTGGCTCTTTACAACAAATGCGCGGACTATGCACTGGAAAGAGGCATCATCATTGCGGATACGAAATTTGAATTCGGCCTCGATGAAAATGGAAACATCGTCCTCGGCGATGAAATGCTGACACCGGATAACTCCCGTTTCTGGCCGGCAAAGGGCTATGAAGCAGGCCATGGACAGCCTTCCTATGACAAGCAGTTTGTCAGAGACTATCTGAAAGCGCATCCGGGAGATACCGTACCGCAGGAAATTATTGATAAAACCATCGGCATCTATAAAGAAGCCTATGAACTCCTGACCGGCGAAAAATTTTAAGGTTGGAGACTAGGAGCTGGAAGCTAGAGACCAGAGACCGGTCATTAGTCACTAGTCACCATTTATATGTATAGGAGAATTCCCGAATGTACAAAAGTACAGAAATTTATGACGACAAACCCCATGAAGAGTGTGGCGTCTTCGGCATTTTCGACCATGATCTGTCGGCTGTGCATGAAGTGTACTATGGCATCTTCGCCCTGCAGCACCGCGGGCAGGAAAGTGCCGGTATCACTGTTACTGACGGCAAGGAAATGGAAACTTTCCGCGGCATGGGACTTGTAACGGAAGTATTCCGCAACCTGCCGGAGAAGGAAGGCCACATCGGCATCGGTCATGTGCGCTATTCCACGACCGGCTCCTCCATCCCGGCGAATGTCCAGCCGCTGCAGGCAGACAGCATCGACGGGCCGATGGCACTCGCTCATAACGGCAACCTGGTGAATACACTGAAGCTTCGCCGCCGTCTCCTTTTGGAAGGCTCGACCTTCTCGACTTCGATGGATACGGAAGTCATCATCAAACTGCTGGCAAGAAGCCGCCGTCCGACCGAAGAGGAAAAATTCAAAGAACTGATGGATGAGATCCACGGTGCGTATGCGATCGTCGCCTGCACGAATAAGGCGCTCTATGGCTGCCGCGACCCCTTCGGCTATCGTCCGCTCGTCCTCGGCAAGACAGAAACAGGCTGGGTTCTTGCCTCTGAGACACCGGCGCTGGATGCCATCGATGCCAAATTTGTCCGTGATATCCTCCCGGGTGAGATCGTTTCCATCGATGACAATGGCGTACGCTCCACCATGTACTGCCCGGTCGATGCTCATAAGCATGGCATCTGCTCTTTTGAATACATCTATTTTGCCCGCCCGGACTCCATCATGAATGGACAGGACATTTATCAGGCTCGACTCAATATGGGCAGGAAGCTCTGGGAAGAATGCCATTTCGACGGAGACGTCGTCATGAGCGTACCGGACTCCGGCAACGTCGCTGCTCTTGGCTATGCCGCTGCATCCGGCATCCCCTTTGTGGAAGGGCTGCTCAAGAATAAGTACATGGGCCGTACCTTCATCCAGCCGGGGCAGAAAAAGCGCGAACGCGCTGTCCGCATGAAGCTGAACCCGATCCGCATGAATGTCGAAGGCAAACGCATCGTATTGATCGATGACTCCATCGTCCGCGGCACGACGAGCGGCATTATTATTAACCTGCTCAAGAATGCCGGCGCCAAGGAGATCAAGCTCTGCATCAGCTCGCCGCCCGTCAAGTACCCCTGCTTCTTCGGTATCGATACCGCGGAAAGAAAGCAGCTCATCGCAGCGAAGTATTCGACAGAGGAAATCTGCTCCATGATCGGTGCAGACGCCCTTCACTACCTTTCTTTGGAAGGGCTCGCAGAGTCGATTTCCTGCATCAAGAAGGAAGATATGTGCTTCGCCTGCTTCGATGGTATCTATCCGGAACACGTTCCGCACAACGGTCTCGGAAGCATGGATGATGAGGAATAACGGGTGATTAGTGACTGGTGACTGGTGACTAGGGATTAGGGATTAGGGATTAGGATTCCCACTTATTGTGTAGGCCCTTGGAGAAGGGCCGCGCCAAAGGCGCAGGATAGAGTGCCCCGAAGGGGCACAATTCTACGTAACGGTTAGCATGCCAACTGTGCTGAACGTTGTTCTCGTATCGTCATTCCGAGCGAAGCCAAGGAATCCTTGTGCTACCGGCAAAATGGAGAGATGAGCAGGCATTTCAATCGATGCCTCGGTATGGCATGCCAGCTGCGGGCATTGCCCCATATAATAATGCGGCGCTTTATGATTTATGCGCCGCACCATTTCCATTGAACCCTCAGAACCTATAGAACCTGCTGAACCCATTTCTAACATCTTTATTTATATACACTATATACGGAGGAACTATGGCTGAAAAGAAGAAAGGCCTGACCTATGCAGAAGCTGGCGTCGATATCGATGCCGGTGAAAGAGAAGTAGAGCTGATTAAGAAATCCGTACAGGCGACCTATACCCGCGGCGTCATGGGGGATCTGGGCGGATTCGGCGGACTTTTCCGCCTGAAAGATGAGCTCTCCGACGATCCGATCCTGGTTTCCGGTACGGACGGTGTCGGCACGAAGCTGCGCCTTGCCATCGAGATGGGTATCCATGACACCATCGGGCAGGACTGCGTGGCTATGAGTGTCAATGATGTCCTGGTACAGGGCGCACGTCCGCTCTTTTTCCTCGACTACATTGCGACCGGCAAGCTGGAACCGGAACTGATGGCAGAAATCGTAAAGGGCGTCGCTGATGCCTGCATCGAGTCCGGCTGCGCGCTGCTGGGCGGCGAAACCGCAGAAATGGCTGGCTTCTACGCCAAGGGTGACTACGACGTCGCAGGTTTTGCTGTCGGTATCGTGGATCGCAAAGACATCATTACCGGCGAAGACATCCAGGAAGGAGACGTCATTCTCGGTCTGCCATCCACAGGCGTTCATTCGAATGGCTACTCGCTGGTGCGCCGCATCATCAAAGACAATGGCCTCTCGCTCAAAGAAACCTATGAAGGCTTCGACAAGCCGCTGGGTGAAGTACTCCTTACCCCGACCCGTCTCTATCCAAGACCTGTACTTCCGGTGCTGAAAGGCGCGAAAGTGAATGGCATGGTACACATCACGGGCGGCGGATTCTATGACAATATCCCGCGCGTACTTCCGAAAGGCACCCGCGCGGTCCTCGATGCGGACAAATGGCCGATGCTTCCGATCTTCCCGTTCCTGCAGCGTGAAGGCGGCGTCGAAGCGCATGAAATGTACCGCACCTACAACTGCGGTCTTGGCATGCTCCTCATCATGAGCCGTGAAGAAGCCGAAAAGGCGAAGGAAATCCTTGCAGCCATCGAAGAACCGGTCTACGAAGTCGGTGAGATCACGAAAGGCGAGCAGGATGTCATTGTGACAGGTGGTCTTTTCCATGAGTAAGAAAATTTTGATTTTCGCTTCCGGCCGAGGATCGAATGCCGAAGCCATTCATGAAGCGACGGTAAACGGTACCATTGACGGCACTGTGGTCGGCGTGATTTGTGACCATGCCGATGCCCAAGTTCTTGAACGCGCCAAGCGCTGGAATGTACCGGCGACGGTTCTCGAACGGAAAGCTTTCAGCACGAAAGCTGACTTCAATGCAGCCATTCTGGCTGCTGCCAAGTCCTATGCGCCCGATCTCATCTGCCTGGCAGGATACATGCGTATCTGCGGAGAAGAGCTTGTGAACGCATTCCCGAACCGCATCATCAATATCCATCCGGCGCTTCTCCCGAGCTTCCGTGGACTTCATGCCCAGCGTCAGGCGATCGAAGCGGGCGTAAAAGTCGCAGGCTGCACAGTCCACTTCGTGGGCACCGGTCTTGACGATGGCCCGATCATCACGCAGGTCGCTGTGCCTGTCTATGACGATGACACCGAAGACACACTTGCAGATCGCATCCTTGAGCAGGAGCACCCCGCCTACGTTCGCACCGTAGCAGCTTACTGCCGTGATGAACTCCATGTAGAAGGACATCATGTGACGGGGATGCATAGGGAAAAGTGAGTAGTGGCTAGGGATTAGGAGCCTCGAGTGACTGGTGACTTGAATACGACTTTCGGGCATCGCCATTATTTCTACTCTGCGGCGCTTCTATTTTATGATGCGCCGCCCCTGAACCCTGAACCCATAAATAAAAGGAGGAATATCCATGGCAATTAAAAGAGCACTGATCAGCGTATCGGACAAGACCGGTGTCGTAGAATTTGCAAAAGGCCTTCATGAACTGGGCGTGGAGATCATTTCCACCGGCGGCACGATGAAAGCCATCGCGGATGCCGGCATTCCGGTCAAGTCCGTTTCTGAAGTGACCGGTTTCCCGGAAATGATGGACGGACGCGTGAAGACACTGCATCCTATGATCCATGGCGGCATCCTTGCCATCCGTGATAACCCGGATCATGTGAAAGCTATGAAGGAGCATGGGATCACCGGCATCGATCTTGTCGCTGTCAACCTGTATCCCTTCCGCGAAACCATCGCCAAGCCGGATGTGACCCGCGCTGAAGCGATCGAGAATATCGATATCGGCGGCCCATCCATGGTTCGCGCGGCAGCAAAGAATTACAAATACGTCACCATCGTTGTCGATCCGTCCCAGTACAGCGACATTCTGGAACGCATCAAGTCAGATACGCTCACCGAAGAATTCCGGCTGGATCTTTCCAGAAAAGCCTTCCTGCATACCGGACTCTATGACTGCGCGATCGCTGACTATATGACGAAGGAAGTCAATGGCAGCAAAGACACCCTGCCGGACATCTACAGCAAAGCGTATGTGAAAGTACAGGACCTGCGTTACGGCGAAAACCCGCACCAGAAAGCCGCTTTCTACAAAGATCCGGAAGTGAAGGGCGGCATCGCGGATGCGAAACAGCTGCACGGCAAAGAACTCTCTTACAACAACATCGTCGATATGGAAGCGGCCTGGGATCTGGCCAGCGAATGGAAAGACCAGCCGGCCTGCGCCATCATCAAGCACACAAACCCATGTGGCTGCGCACTTGGTGAGAATGCACTCGATGCATTCAAGAAAGCCTTCGCGGCTGACAGCAAGTCTGCTTTCGGCGGTATCGTCGCGATGAATCGCGAATGCGACAAGGCAACGGCAGAAGAAATGAAACCGATTTTCTTCGAAGTCGTCATGGCGCCGAAATTCTCCAAGGAAGCTTTGGAAGTGCTGGAAACGAAGAAGAATATCCGCCTGATCGAAGTACCGTCCCTTACGCATGAAGAGCTGCAGCTGCACAAGGTATCTGGCGGCCTCCTGATCCAGACACCGGACAACAGCACAGAGACCCGCGCGGACTGCAAGGTCGTCACTGACAGAGCGCCGACGGAAGAAGAATGGAAAGCATTGGAATTTGCATGGGTCATCGTCAAGCACGTGAAGTCGAATGCGATCGTCCTCACGAATCAGGACACCACCCTGGGCGTCGGTGCCGGTCAGATGAACCGCGTCGGCTCTGCTGACATCGCGATTGCAGAAGCAGGCGAAAAAGCGAAGGGCTCCGTCATGAGCTCCGATGCATTCTTCCCCTTTGGCGACACCATTGAAGCCGCAGGAAAGGCAGGCATCACGGCTGTCATCCAGCCGGGCGGATCCATCAGAGATCAGGAGTCCATTGACATGGCAAATAAATATGGCATTGCGATGGTATTCACCGGACATCGTCATTTCCGCCATAGCTGAGAGAGGAAGATCGTATGAAAGTTTTAGTGATTGGGAGCGGCGGCAGAGAACATGCGCTGCTCTGGAAATTATCGCAGAGTCCGTCGGTGACTGACGTCTATGTCGTCCCGGGCAATGATGGAATGAGCGATGTCGCATCACTCATTCCTATAAAAGGAAATGATGATATCATCGACTTCGCCCGTCTCATGCAGGTCGACCTCACCGTTGCCGGTCCGGAGACCGTCCTGACCGAGGGCCTTGCGGATGAATTTGAAAAGAGAGGCATGGCCTTCTTTGGCCCGTCCAAGGCAGCGGCCCGCATCGAAGGCTCCAAAGGATTCGCCAAAGCTCTCATGAAGAAATATGGCATCCCGACAGCTGCGTATGAGACATTCGATGATGAAGAAAAAGCCATCGCTTACCTCAAAGCCAATGATACCTATCCGATCGTCATCAAGGCTGACGGTCTGGCCTCCGGCAAGGGCGTCATCATCGCGCAGAGCGAAGAAGAAGCCATCGACACCGTGAAGGATATGCTCGAAGGGCATACCTTCAGCGGTGCCGGCAGATCGGTCGTCATCGAAGAATTCATGGAAGGCGAAGAAGCCAGCATGCTCTGCTTCTGTGATGGGACGAACGTCGTCCCTATGATTTCCGCGCAGGATCACAAGCGTATCTTTGACTTCGATAAAGGGCCGAATACAGGCGGCATGGGTGCTTATGCTCCTGCACCGGTCATGACCAAAGAGATGTGCGAAGAAGTCAATGTCCGCATCCTCCGTCCGATCGTAGCGGCCATGAAGAAGGAGGGCTACCCCTTCAAAGGCTGCCTCTATGCCGGTCTCATGATCACCAGCGAAGGGCCGAAGGTGGTAGAATTCAACTGCCGCTTCGGGGATCCGGAAACAGAAGCTGTCCTCCCGCTCTTTGACGGCGATCTCGCTCGCGTCATGCTCGACTGCGTCCATGGTACGCTCTCTGACGAAGCTGTCGTCTGGAAGAAAGCCTGCGCCGTCGATGTCGTGCTTGCATCCGAAGGATACCCGGCTTCTCATTCTTCCGGCGAAGTCATCTCCGGCATTGAAGACGCAAAAAAGGCAGGCTGCCTTGTGTTCCATGCTGGTACCGTCAAGAAGAACGGCCAGTACGTCGTCAATGGCGGCCGCGTGCTGAACGTCGTCGCTCTTGCGGATACGCTCGCTGAAGCCAAGGCGAAAGCCTATGAAGGCGTCAGCTGTATCTCCTGGCGCGGTATGCAGTATCGTCACGATATCGCAGACAAAGGTCTTCTGCATCTGGAAGCGAAGAAATAAGGAAACACTGATTAAATCGTTGTCCGACTTGGCTCTTGTATTTTCATGCAAGGCGAGGAATAAGCCGCCGCGAATAGCGAGCTATTTAAGGCGGGTTATGACGAAGCATTACATGAAAATACATGCCAAATCGGACTCTGCGATTGAATCAGCGTTTCCTTAAATAAATGCTCGCGTGGATATTGATATGATCCATGCGAGCTTTTTTATTGGGGGCAGAGTTTGCCATTGGGGCATGCCGCCATTTGATTATGACTCAAAGCCTTTCTTGAATGAGAAATGAAAAATGGTGGCGGCGGCATCGCCGGAAACACATATGAGGTGATGCCCGAAGTAGTATTTCCTTAAGTCCCTAGTCACGAGTCACTTGAGACGCCTAATCCCTAGCCACTAGTCCCTAGCTACCAGTCACTAGACCCGAGCCACCCATCCACTGCATTTCCCCCATTGACACAGGGCTACCATTAGCTTAGAATTAAGACATACTCGAAGCTCTCTATTGGGGGAGTGTTGTTAGGAGGACAAACTATGAAAATGAACAAAACAGTAGCAGCTGTCGCTGCTGGTATGATCGCATTTGGCGCTTTCTTTTCCACTTCCGCTGCCGGCATCGGCTATGTAGATACCAATGCAGCTCTTCAGTCCCATCCGAAGATGCAGAAAGCGCAGCTCGACATGAGACAGGCTGTCCAGAAAGCACAGGAAAACTTCGAAAAGCGCAGTCAGGGCAAGTCTGATCAGGAAAAACAGCAGATCATGACCGAGATCCAGAAAGAAATGAACCAGAAAGAAAGCTCCACCATGCAGCCGATCTTCAATGATGTCAGAAAAGCCATCCAGCAGGTTCGCAAGGAAAAAGGCCTCGACATCGTTTTGGAACAGGGTGCAGTCGTTGACGGCGGTGTAGATATTACCAAAGATGTCACAGCTAAACTCGCAAAATAACTGAAATAGAAAACTGCGGATCGGAGGGGCTTCTTTTCGATTCGCAGTTTTTTTGTAGAAATAAGCGACTAGTGACTAGAAGACTAGGAGACCTCAGATCCTCGCATTGTCATTTCGAGCGAAGCGAGAAATCTTTCTTGCCGTCCGATAAACGACGTATGTGGGAAAGCAGAAATACACAGAACCAACACTCCTCACCCTTACCAGGGAAACGCTGATCCAATCGCAGAGCCAAGTCGGACAACGATTGAATCAGTGTTTCCCTAGAGAGCAGAGCTTTCATCCACAATCAGTGGACGAGCCGCCTCACGGCAAACCCTGAACTTATCAAATATTATTAGGGAAACGCTGATTAAATCGCAGAATCAGATTTCATATGGATTTTTATGCATAGCGTCGTCGACATCCTCCTTAAATAGCTCGCTATTCGCGTCGAATGTCTCCTCGCTCTGCATAAAAATCCAAGAATGAAATCTGATAACGATTTAATCAGTGTTTCCTCAGAAAGGAATCATACACTATGGATAAACTCATGACACTCTGCGAAGCCATGATCCATTATGATCGTGGCGATGCGAAACGGATTCACCACTTTCTGAAAGTCCATGCCTTTGCCAAGCAGATCGGCCTGGAAGAAGGATTGGATGCAGAGACCCAGTTCATTCTTGAAGCTGCGGCGTATGTCCACGACATTGGCATCCATCAGGGAGAGATCAAGTATGGACGAAATGACGGCATGATCCAGCAAGAGCTCGGCCCGAAAGAGGCGCTTCCGATGCTGAAGCGTCTGCATTTCACGCAGGCAGAGATCGACCGCATCCTCTGGCTCATTGCCCATCACCACTCCTATGGCTCCATTGATGGCCCTGATGCCCAGATCCTGGCTGAGGCTGACATGCTGGTGAACCAATTTGAAGACGGTGCCTCCGATGAGCAGAATAAAGCCCTCTATCACCGCTTATACAAGACCGAGACAGGCAAGCGTCTCTTCCGCGAGCTATACTTCGAGACCTATGATCCGGTGAAGAAATAGCTGGTGGGCTAGTGTCTAGTGACTAGGGATTAGGGATTAGGAGCCTCGAGAGACTAAGAGACCAGGAGGTCTTAGACTTTCTCGTATTGTCATTTCGAGCGAAGCGAGAAATCTTTGTCATTCGCGGTCAAAAGAATCATGGCAGAAACGCTCAAACGGGAAACTTGTTTCCCAAGGAACCTTCGGGCATCGCCCCATATATAATCGCGGCGAAGCCGCACCACCATTTCTCATTTCTAATTTCTCATTCAAGCCAATCCTTGAGCCCTATTTTTTACGAGGTCATCTTATGCGAGACACATCATTGGTTTTTCCCGTCGCCTCTGACGGCCGCATCCTTCTGGGGCGGAAACGTCGCGGCATGGGTTATGGCAAATGGAATGGCTTCGGCGGCAAGATAGAAGCCGGCGAGACTATGCGAGAGTGCGCCGCCCGCGAGCTCTTCGAAGAGTGCGGCCTCACGGTAAGACCGGAACGACTTACGATGGTGGGGGATCTCTATTTTCACCAACCATCCGATACCACCTGGTCGCACGCAGGGATCATCTACCTTGCACGGGACTGGAGCGGGACACCGCACCTTTCGGATGAAATGGAGCCGAGATGGTTTCATCCGAAGGATTTTCCCTACGAAGACATGTGGATGGCCGACCGCATCTGGCTGCCGATGATCCTCTCCGGCAAGAGGATCCGCGGGACTGTCTACTTTGCGGAGGACGGGGATACCGTTTATGATTACGAATTTGAAGAAATGAAATAAACAGTGCGCAGAAATGATGATTTCTGCGCTGTTTTTATACAATGCGACGCGAGAAATGGATCAGGAAGGAGAAAACATTGACATATACCGAATGGCCGGGTATCCTGTTGGCCTGGTTTGATCAAAACAAACGGGAGCTTCCCTGGCGGGAGACAAAGCCCAGAGACCCCTATCATGTCTGGGTGTCCGAGATCATGCTCCAGCAGACGCGGACAGAAGCCGTAAAGCCCTATTTCACGAGCTGGATAGAGAGATTTCCTACCATCGAAGCCCTGGCAGAGGCGGACGAGGCAGATGTACTTCACCAGTGGCAGGGCCTCGGCTACTACAGCCGCGCCAGAAATCTGCACAAAGCGGCTCTTCTCATGAAAGAAAAATACGGAAGCGCCATGCCGCAAGGAAAGGAAGAGATCAGAGCCCTTCCCGGGATCGGCGACTACACTGCCGGTGCCATCCTCTCCCTGGCTTTTGGAAAAAAAGAAGCTGCCATCGACGGGAATGTCCTTCGCGTCTATGCCAGACTCTATGGTATCGAGGATGATATTTTAAAAACAGCAGGAAGGGAAAGGATCACACAGCTCGTTTGCGAGACACTGCCGGATCGGGCAGGAGATTTCAACGAAGCCCTGATGGATCTTGGCGCGAATGTCTGCATTCCCAAGCATCCCAGGTGCGATGCCTGCCCGCTCTCCGCCTTCTGCAAAGCCTTTCATCAGGGAAGAGTCGAAGAGCTGCCGCATCGCACGAAGAAGAAACCGCAGCAGGAATTATGCGCCGCCTGCGCCATCTGCATCAGGGACGGCAAAGTACTCCTGCACAAGCGTGCGCGGACAGGCATGCTCGCCTCCATGTGGGAATTCCCCATGACACTTTCGGGAACGATCGAAGAAAGCAGAAAGCTCCTCGAAAAAGAGCTGCAAGGCGAAGCGGAGCAGGACCTGTGGCATTACACACACATCTTTACCCATCGCATCTGGCACATGAGCGCTTACGAAATGGGAAATATCATCGTTCCGGCGGGTGAATACCAGTGGTTCAGCGCGGCAGAATACAAAAAGATCCCTCTCGCAGGACCTCACGCTCGTCTGGCTGCTTTCGCAGAGAAATTACTCTGAGGGCGTCATCATGTCAAGTATGAGCATCCTTGCCTTCTTCCTCATTCTCAATGCCATCACATGTATTCTCTATGGCATCGACAAGTGGAAAGCCATCCATGGCGCCTGGCGCATCCGGGAAGCCACACTCCTCACATGGACTGCCCTTGGAGGATCTCTGGGGGCTTTCCTTGGCATGCATCTATTTCATCATAAGACCCGGCATAAGAAATTCCGTCTTCTCGTCCCGCTTTTTATGGTGATTCATCTTTCACTCATCGCGTGGTTGGTAGTAAATGCATAAGGGTTTAGGGTTCAGGTTGGCGGGTTCAGGGTTGTGGTGCGGCGCATCATAAAAGGAAAGCGCCGCGAGTTTTTCAATAGAATGGCGCAACTCTTGTGTCGTCATTCCGAGCGAAGCCGAGGAATCTTTTTCGTCGCGGTAGAAAGAATAGTTGCGCAGTCAAGTAAACGACGGTTCGGTATTATATGTCAGTTGGGTAGCCCCTTAGAGAAGGGGCGCGCCAAAGGCGCAGGATGGATGTGCCGCGAAGAGGCACCCTTCTACGCAGTGGTCAGCATGACAACTGTGCAAAGCGCTGCTCCGTATCGTCATTTCGAGCGAAGCGAGAAATCTTTGTCATTCGCGGTCTCACGGTCAATGATTGGAAATTCCAAACGGGAAACCTGCTATCCACTTACCTTCGGGCATCGCCCCATATATATGGCAGCGAAGCTGCCACCACAACCCCGAACCCCGAACCCTGAACCCTGAACCCTGAACCCCGAACCCTCTTCCCTTTTAGAAAACGCTCCATGTAAAACCCCCTTGACACAGCCGCATCAAACTGATACAATAACACACGCTTAAGTCAAGAGCCGGTCAGACGGAGCCCGAAAGAGCGAAGGAAAAGCCAGTTGACAGACAAAAGCAAATATGATATTATCTCTTAAGTCGCACGACAGAGCGACAAACACAGACAGATCGAAAGGCCAAATGAAAACGAAACCTTGAAAAAGATTTCAAAAAAACATTTGACAAAACGAAATGAATGTGGTAAGATAATCAAGTCGCTTGAAGAGCGATGGTTCTTTGAAAACTGAACAGTACAGCGAACGAATCAAGCCGATGTG
>UQRR01000022.1 GCA_900543455.1 uncultured Dialister sp. | reverse complement strand
CCGCCAGTTTCAAACCTCCGCGGCGCTTCCATGTTTTTATGCGCCGCACCACCATTTCTCATTTCTAATTTCTAATTTCTAATTTCTCATTCAAGTGAGGCTTTCATCCCCAATCAAGGGGCAGCACGCCCCGTGGGCTAACCCTGAACCCATCAACCTGAAAGGAGGTCTCCCCACTCATGTCATTTTTAGAAACGCTTGGCCGCTATACCATCGGTATCTTTCATCAGCTGGGAGCGGTGATCCTGCTCCTTACGGCAGCCGTGAAAGAAATCGGCGCATTCCGCGGGCGGGAGACGATGAAGCAGTGCATGTCATTGGGCGTGCTGTCCTTTCCCATCGTGGCATTGACGCTGCTCTTTACCGGTATGGTGCTTTCTGTACAGATCGCGGGCGAGCTCACAAAGTATGGCGCAGACTTCACCGTCGGTGCGATTGTAGCCATCGGCATGGGGCGCGAACTTGGCCCTGTGCTCTGCGGCGTCGTCCTGGCGGGGCGTGTCGGGGCAGCCATCACGGCTGAGATCGGTACGATGCGGGTGACCGAGCAGATCGATGCGCTAAGGTGCCTCGCGGTGAGTCCTGTGGGGTATCTCGTGGTGCCGCGGCTCGTTGCCTGCATGACGATGCTGCCGCTTCTGACGGTCTTTGGCGTCACCATCGGCGTCGGCGGCGGGATGATTGTCGCATCGCTCACGCATGGCGTCTCCTCCTATACCTTCATGCACTCCATCCATGTGTACTGCGTCCCTTCTGACCTGTACATCGGTGTTTTCAAGTCGGTTATTTTCGGTATGATCGTCGCGCTGGTCGGCTGCGACCGCGGGATGACCTGCACGGCAGGGGCAGAAGGCGTCGGCAAGGCGACCACCCAGTCCGTGGTGTATTCGATTATTATGCTTTTTGCGGCGAATTACCTGCTCTCGTCCATTCTGTTTTGAGGCGTTCTATGATTGATATCAGGCATGTATACCAGACTTTTGGCGATCGTCATATCTTGAAAGACGTCAGTCTATCCATCAAAGACGGAGAGACGATGGTCATCCTGGGAGCGTCCGGCTCCGGGAAATCGACACTCTTGAAGCTCATCATCGGTCTTCTGCGCCCTACATCCGGGAAAGTCCTTGTGAACGGGAAGGATATGGGACAGCTCAGCGAAGAAGAGCTGAATGAGGAGCGCCGCTCCATGGGGATGGTCTTCCAGTATTCCGCCCTCTTCGATTCCCTTAATGTGAAAGAAAATGTAGCCTTTGGTCTGCGCATGCACACCCGACTTTCTGAAGAAGAAATCAATGCCATCGTGAAGGAGAAGCTGCATCTGGTCGGCCTTGACGGGATCGAAGACCTCATGCCGGCCAATCTGTCCGGCGGTATGAAGAAGCGCGTGAGCCTTGCCAGAGCGATCGCGCTCGAGCCGAAGATTATTCTCTATGATGAACCGACAGCGGGGCTGGATCCGATCCGTTCGACCGATATCAGTCTTTTGATCAAAGAAACGCAAAAGGTCCTGCATGCGACGAGCGTCGTCGTGACGCACGACTTGAAGTCTGCGGAAATGATCGCGGACCGCATGGCTTTTTTGTATAAAGGCTCGTTCCTTGCGGTAGGGACAGCCGAAGAATTGTATGCATCCAAAGATGAAAGAGTACGGCAGTTCATGAACGGTCTGCCATCGAATCCTGATTTTCTGAAAGAAGGTGATGCCTGATGAAATGGTCGACGGAAGCAAAAGTCGGAGCCTTTGCCCTGGCGGGGATTCTCCTCTTTGCCGGGATCCTGATCGAACTTTCCAGTCTTGTGATCTTTGGAAAGAGCGGATTTCATGTGACAGGCTATTTCAAGGAAGCGGAAGGCATAGAGCCGGGAAATCCGATCCACTATGCCGGCGTCGAAGTGGGTATGGTCGATGGCATCACGGTAGAGAACGGAGAAGCCGTCGTGAAGCTGCGTTTTTATCATGACGCCAAAGTACCGAAGGATGCGGACTTCTCCATCCAGACCAGCAGTGTCATGGGCGGGCGCTTCGTGAAGGCGTCCGGCGGTCATCAGGAACGCGGCTATCTTGCAGAGGGGATGAAGGTCGAGGGCAAGTCAGCACCAGGAATCGATCAGGCGATGGATAAGATGGACAAGCTTATCACATCCGCACAGACCATGCTCGACGGGATCAATACCGTCGTCGCAGACCCCGCTTCCCAGAAGCATGTGAAGAACAGCATCAATAATTTTGATGCGATTTCTGAAAACCTCGCCATCCTGACCGCGCAGGGGATACAGACAGCGAATGAGATCCAGAGCATCACCTCGCAGGTGAATCAGATGCTGTACCAGCTGAATGGTGATGGCAAAGCCACCGGTGATGTGAGAAAAATCATGGACAATATGGTCGTGGCTTCGGAGAATGCGAAGGAAATCTCTCAGAATGCCAAAGCGATTTCCGGAAAAATAAATGGATTTATGCAGGGAAATGGTGATTTTGATGTATCTGTTTCCGGTGAATTGTTATATAATACTAACAAGGACGATTTCTCGCCGAATCTCTTCCTCCGTGTGGGGAAAGACTCCTATGGACTTCTGGGGATAGAATCCATGGGGAATGATCCGGTCTATGATGCGCTCTATGGTCGTATGAGAGGGGACTATGGCGTACATGCCGGCATCATTCGCAATAAGATCGGCGCTGGCGCGGACTATGCATCCGGCCGGTGGAAATTTTCCGCCGATGTGTATGACCCCAATGATCTGTCTGTCCGCCTGCGCGGGCAGTACGCTCTTACGCCGAATCTGTTCCTGACGGGGCAGTCCATTTTCCCGCATAACAATCGCGGCGGCGGAGAGTACATTGGCGTGGGATACAATTATTAAATGAAAAACAGCGCCGCCAGAAGGGCGGTCTGGATATAATGACAACAAAGACATCTGTCTAGAAGGGATGAATGTTGAATGAATACAATGACCTGCAAAATTCTGACTGCTTCTATCGTGCTTGCCCTTTCCTGCGGGCTCGGCGCAGAAGCAAAAGGATCTCAGACAAAGATCATGACGGATCCGTCGATCACGCAAAAAGCCATCGAGGCACAGATGAATCAGACGGTAGCGAATAAAGATGTGAACTTCAATAACATGCTGCTCCAGAAGAATCTGGCGTCTTCCATCACAGAAGCGGCAGCTCCGGAAGCAGCGGCTATGGATATCGACCTCAAGGGCGTGGTCACGACGGCCATCCAGAATAACCGTGACATCACCATCGCAGAGCTGAAGCGCAGAGAAGCGGAAGCCGATGTCAGCGCAGCGGCAGCGAAGAAGAATCCGTCCGTCAGCTACTCCTGGGAAAGAAATCAGTATCCGACCCAGAGCGGACCTGTCACTAAAGCGTCCGTTGATCCGACTACTGGACAGGTGGTCACGAAAGTGGTGGGAACGCAGAGCTCTAACCACGGATATAGCCAGGGCATCAATGTTTCCTGGCCGATCTGGACCTTCGGCAAGGTAGAAGGCGCGATCGATGCCGCCCGCTACCAGAAAAATATCGCTGACCTCAATGTATACAAGACGGAAGCGGATACGAAGCTGGCAGCCGTGCAGGCGTACTACCAGTACCTCGAAGCGATCAAGCTCGCTGAAGTGCAGGCGCAGTCTGTCACCGACTATGCAAGCCATCTGAATAATGTACAGCAGCAGTTCGATGCCGGCATCGTAGCTAAGCTCGACGTGCTGTCTTCCAATGTATCGCTTGCCAATGCAAAGCAGAAGAGCATCGCAGCGGACAACACCCGTGATGTCGCAGAAGCGAACCTGAACAACATCATGCGTGTCCCGATGAATACGACGCTGAATCCGCTGGATAAGAATTTCCCACAGCCGGAATTTGACCTCACCATGGAACAGGCTATTCTGATGGCGCAGAAATACCGCTGGGAACTTGTCGAAGCAGACTATGGCGTAAAGGCAGCTGAGGCCTCTCTTCGCTCGGCAAAGGCTGGCTATCTCCCGACGGTCAGCGTCGGCGGCGGATACAGCTGGAAGGAAGCCAGCGTGACGGCGGTCGATAAAGATGACTGGGCTGTCAAAGGCGGGCTTTCCTGGTCGCTTTGGGATGGCGGTGCTACGCAGGCATCAGTGAAGAAAGCGGATGCCGCGGTCAAAACAGCACAGGAAACACTCCTGCAGGCGAGAGAAAAGATTGAGCTGGAAGTCCGTCAGGACTACCTGAATGTCCTCTCTTATAAAGAACAGATCCGCGCTGCCGAAGCATCGGTCGCTCAGGCAGAAGAAGCATATAAGATCGCAACCGTCCGCTACAGCAGCGGCGTCGGCATCAACCTGGATGTCCTCGATGCAGAACTGGCCCTCAATACTGCGAGAACGAACTACATCACCGCGCTCTACAACTACAACATCGGTCTCGCTACGCTGGAACATGCGATGGGCGTACCGGCTGTCATTCACCCGGAATTTGCAAGAGCATAATTTTTAGTGACTAGTGACTGGTGGCTGGTGACTAGTGACTGGGAGACATCAGACTCGCATATCGTCATTTCGAGCGAAGCGAGAAATCTTTGTCATTCGCGGTCAAAAGGATGATGTCAGGAAACCATAAATGGGAAGCCTGTTAATCGCTGACCTTCGGGCATCGCCCTATTTATACTCCGCGGCGCTTCTGATTTTTTATGCGCCGCACCACCCCCCTTTGAACCTTTTGAACTTATAGAACCGGTTTCCACCCTTTCATCCCCGAGCAAGGGGCGGCACGCCCCCGGGGCTAACCCTGAACCTTGAAACTTTATTTTTAATTTGGAGAACTTGACCTTGGCTAGCAGAATCAAATGGTGGATCAATGGTATCGCAGCCTTTATTTTCATCATGCTGTGTATCATTTATCTGCTGATCCGTCCGATTATCACACAGAATCTGGAACCCGTCATCAAAGACGCGGCAGGGGATCGCATCAATGGTACCCTGACGTGGACCATGATGGATCTGGATCCGAATTATGATCTTTCCTTCACCGACCTTGAGCTAAAGGACGCGAAAGGAGAGGTTGTATTCAAGTCGCCTTCTTTGGAAATCGGATGGTCTGCTTCTGCGCTGTACAACTATGCCTTCAAAGATGGCGGTATCGCCGATGTCGTGAAGACGGTGACCATCGAGAATCCGGAAGTGCACCTTGCCAAGGGGACTGATGGACTCTGGAATGTAGAGAAGATTCTAAAACCATCGGACTCTTCGGACAACGGTACTTTCACAGGACAGGTCATCGTGAAGGACGGGAATGCATCTATCACCGCACCGGATATCGGCTCGTATGATTTCACTTCGCTGGGAGGCGCGCTCGGCTGGGACAGCACGGGTACGATCACAGGCTCTTTTGCGGGAGAGGCATTTGACAGCCATTTCAAGGGAGATGTGAAGTACACGAATACCAATAACATGGAAATCAGTCTGGAGACAGATCCGGTTTCCTTGACCTCTCTGAAGCCGCTCTTAGAGCAGTTCCCACAGATTTCTTCAAAACTTGATATAGACAAAGGGACAGGACAGGTGACCAGCGCCAAGATCTGGAAAAGTGATGGCGCTGTCGCTTATCATGTCCAAGGCTCTATCAAAGATGCTGCTCTTCGCTATGATCATTTTATTCTGGCTGACGGGGCAGCCTTTTTTGATATTGAAAATGGAGAAGCCGTCATCACCGAAGCAGCCGTAAAGGTGAACGGGCAGACATTTGACGGGGATGTGAAAGTTCTTTTTGACGTGGATGATCCGATCCTGATGGGGCATGTGAACCTGAAGGATATCAAAGTGGAAGAGCTGCTGCCGGAGGAAGACATCGCGGGAGTTGTTTCCGGCGGCGTAGATATTTCGGGGACGATGGGAAATCCTTTCGTGTCCGGCGAAGCCCATGTGAAGGACGGGCAGTATGAGAATCTTTCTGTCAAAGAGGCGAATGTGCGCTTTGCCTATGGAGAGGATCGGATCTCGATCCCCTATCTGAAGGCACAGATGGCGGGCGGTCTTCTGATCGGTGAAGGCTCATATGATATGACAAGCGGAGCCTTCGAAGGCGAAGCAGCCGGAGAGCATATCGACCTTTCTTCTCTTCCGGTCGGGATTTCCGCTTCCGGCATTGTGAGCGGATCGGGGAAGGCGAAGGGCACCTATAAAGAAGGCGCACTGTCTCTGGAAATGGCTTCCGGAGAAATGGATGGCGCAGGTCTTTCGTATGAGAATATGGCAGCCGGCAAGGTCTCCGGCTTTGGCAGCTACCGGGATGGCGACTGGCATGGCGTATTCTATGGCATGGATCTTTCGTATGATGGGATGTCCATGGATACCCTCTCGGGGGAGGCGACTTCGCGTGGCGGCGTGATGGATATCGCGTATCTGACTGGCACATCTGGCGAAGGCGCATTCACCGTGAAGGGGACATATGGGCCATATCTCTCGCTCTCAGGCGAAGCATCGTCTATTGACCTTTCTGGGCTTTCCGGCCTTTCAGGGATGGATATGGCCGGGCGCCTCTCAGGCCGGTTCGTGGTCAGCGGGAGCAGGGAGGATCCGTCCGGCGCGGCAGATTTCACCGCGCGGGATGGGGAGATCCGTGGCATCTCCTTTGACCGTATCGCAGGACATGTATCACTCGGAAATCAGCTGGCGACCATCACCTCGCTTCGCTGGGAAGGGCCGGACGGCAAGCATACCGTGAAGGGGAGCATCGGCCTCCTGGCGCCGCACTCTCTTGCACTCACCATCGATACAGACAAGACGCGCATCGAGAAACTGCTCGCACTTGCCGGAGAGGACTACCCGGTGACGGGCTGGATCGAAAATACCTTGACTGTCACAGGCACGATGGAAGCGCCACAGGTGAAGGGTGATTTTCTGGCCTTCGACGGTTCTGTCATGGGTGAGCTTTTCCAGAGTGTCTCGGGCGAATATACCTATGATGGAAATGGCATCACTTTGAAAAACGGACTCGCCTATATCTATGATGGTACGGCCATCGTGAGCGGTACGGCCGAGCCGGACGCAATCGATATGGATGTGTCGCTGAATGACATCAGCCTTTCGCGGATGCTTCCGGGACGCGGAGCAGACGGCAAGGTCAATATGCGCGGACATGTGTCCGGGACGATGGAAGATCCGGTCTTTGAAGGGACGATCTCCTCCAGACAGATCTCTGTCGGCGGCACTGCCATTTATATGGCATCTGCCGGCATCTATTATCAGAACCATGTCGTGAGCCTTGATGACGGCGTATTCAATCAGAAGAATGGCCATTTCGAATGGAGAGGCAGCTATCACATGGACTCCCATATCCTGCAGGGCTTCCTCCGATTTAAGGAATGGAATATCAAGGAGGCCATGCGTCTTTTCAAGCTGCCTGAGTCGGCGGTGGATGGCACTGTCAATGGCGGCATGCAGATCGGAGGGACGCTGGAGAACCCCAGCATCGACTTCAAAGCTGATTTTCTGGGAGGACATCTGGGGGATACACCTGTCGGTCAGGGCGTGATCGATTTCTCCTACATGAATGGGGCGCTGTCGATCCGTCAGTTTCATCTTCCGGTAGGAGACGGACTGCTTGCGGCAGAAGGCTCTATGAATAGCGATGGTGAGCTCGCCATCCAGCTCGCAGCCAAAGACATGGAGGTATCCTGGCTGCCGCAGGTATTGGGACGAGATGGCATACGGATGGGCGGCCGACTGACGGCCGGAGTCATCCTCAGTGGAAATAAGACATCGCCGGAAGCGGACATTTCGATCGGTATCGACCATCCGAGCTACGGAGATATCAGCTTTGACAGCTTCTCTCTGATGGCGAATGCCAAGAGCAATGTCGTGACGCTGCAAAATGCGCTGGTATCGAAGGGAAACTATCGTGCGAGTGCCAAGGGCACACTCCCCGGCAATCTTTTCACTGGCAGCACCACGGATGAAGCAGTGCCGCTTGCTGTCGATTTCAATCTCGATCAGGCAGATATGAATATTCTGGCTCTCTTCGGCAAAGCCGTGACGAGTGCGAGCGGCCCGATCAAGGGACATGTACAGCTTGTCGGTGACTATCGTGACCCGGAGCTTATGGGCAGCATCACAGCAAAAAATGGGGCGCTCGGTCTTATGACCATGAATGAAGTCATTCAGCCGATCGATCTGTCCTTACGATTTGATGGACATCGCGTGACATTTGACGGCAGTGCCTCCTTCGGTGGCGGCGGCGTCACTGCGAAGGGCTCCGCCGACTGGAAAGAGAAGGCCATCACGCATTATGATGGGGAAGTGCATATGCATACCCCTTCTATCGACTCTGCCTATTACAAAGGGGCGGTCGATGCTGACCTTTCACTGGGTGAATTCATGGATCAGCTCGGTGTCACGGGCCAGATCTCTATCCACGATGCGATCTGCGAAGTGCCGCTTGCCTTCCTTTCAGAGAGCGGCGAGTCGTCGGCCAATTTCCTGACAAAGATCGATATAGCCATCGGAGACAATGTACGGCTCTACAGCAGCTCGCTCTATGATCTTATGGTCAAAGGAAATATTTCCATGATGGGTCACTTCCAGGAACCGATCATGACGGGCCGCGTCAATGTAGAAAAAGGAACGGTCAAGATCAATACGACGGAATTCAAGATCGATCAGGCCAATGCGGTCTGGGGCGGCATCCCCGGCTCCTTCCTGCCCGTCATCCATGCACGTGCCGATACCAAGGTCGGTCATTACAATATCAAAGCTGAGCTGGATGGGCCGCCCGGTGATATGAAGACGACCTTCCACAGCGATCCTGCGCTGAATGATTCGCAGATCATCATGCTGCTGACGCTCCATCAGGATCCGACCAAGGATAAGGATGGCTCGATGCAGGGGGCGCTCTTCAATGCCGGCCTCACTATGCTCTTCGGGAATACGATGCAGGACTTCCTTGCGGATAAGATTGGTCTTGACCTCATCAGTATCACGTCGAACCTGACAGACTACTATGATAACATCGATGACAACAATGACAGCTACTACTACATCAAGATCGGGAAGTACCTCTTCAATGACTTCATGCTGACTGCGACCATGGGCGTGAATAATGAGGAAAAGAGTCTGGGCTTCCATTATGATTTGAATTCGCGCATCGGTCTCTCATCGTGGTATAATAGTAATCACGATAGTTACATCGGCAGCGACTGGAGCTTTAAATTTTAGGGTTCTGGGTTCAGGTTGATGGGTTCAGGTTTGTGGTGTGCGGCGCATCATCATAGGAAAGCGCCGCGGAGTTTGAAATAGGCGATGTTTTCGGTATATTCATCCTGAACCCTGAAGTTTGAAAGCAGGGATGAGTGGCTAGTGACTAGTGACTTGTGACTGGTAGCTAGGGATTAGGTTTGCGATACGAGAAAACCGCTAGTTTCAAACCTTCGCAGCGCTTCTGATTTTTATGCGCCGCACCACCCCCGTTGAACCCTCTGAACCTGTTGAACCCGCTGAACCTTTTTCGCACGTAATCAAAGGGCGGCACGCCCCACGGGCTAACCCTGAACCCTGAACCCTGAACCTTGAACCCTTGACCATCAAACGTAGCAATCGATTGATGTAACTGATTTTTAACGGAGTATTTCTATGCTTGAAGAATACAAAGCCTGTTTATCCCGTCTGACCTTGCTCAGCCGGGAGGAAGAGCAGGCGCTTTGGAAAGAATATAAAGAGGAAGAGGAAATCGACGCGCGCCAGCGTCTGATCGAGAATTACCAGCCGCTTGTCTTCAAGGAGGCCGTGAAGTATGGTCTGCAGGAAGCGGTGACGATGGATCTCATTCAGGAAGGCACTGTAGGGCTCATGGAAGCCGTCGAGCGCTATGATCCATCGACCGGTGTTGCCTTCTCTTTGTATGCCATCCACCGCATCCGCGGACGCATGCTGAATTTCTTGAATGCCAATAAAAAGGAGATCCTTCTCGAAGACGGGGAAGAGGAGAAAGTCTTCCTCGCGCAGGCCATTCCTGACATGGCTTTTGAAAGTGCCGACCGTGAATCGCTGCATGCGGCAGTCGATGAGGCGGTGCAGCGACTCTCTGCCAAAGAGCAGGATGTCATCCGCTCGGTCTATTTGGCGGAGCAGACCGCTGCTGAGACTGCTGATGCCATGGGCGTCAGCCAGGCCTACGTCTACCGCCTCGAAAAACGCGGCATCCGGCGTCTCCGCGGGATGCTCTCGAAGCTGATCCATGAGAGAAAATAGGTTCAGAAGGCTCTGAGGATTCAAAGGGTTCTCCCTTCTTCGGGTGCTTTTTTTAGCCAAAGCAATCATACTGTGGCACTTCTCCTTGTACGCGCTGAACCACTCCCCCTTGAACCTATAGAACTCATAGAATCTGTTGGACTTGCAAACCTATCCTAAAATTACTTGCATTTCAGCAATAACGCTTGAAAATAAAAGAAAATACGAAATAAATAAAAATTTTGGATGTTCACTTGTTCTTCTAAAACACTGATTATATATATAAGAGTCATGTAACCAGTGGTTAACAGGAAATCGGAATGATTCCGGTTTTCTGCGCAGGAGGCAGTATGTCAGGAGATACGCTGAAGAGAGTGAAGTCAGTGAAGAGGTGGCTGGAAAAGGCGGAAAATTCCTATTCCAACCATAAAGAACTGACAGGCGAGATGAATCTCATTATGGCACAGGCAGAGATGCAGCGCCTGAAAGAGGTGAGAGGGACTTCGCCGCGCCGGAAGTGGCTGCTTCGCGGCGGCGCACTGGCTGTGGCGGGACTTCTTTTTCTCGGCGCGTCGCTTCTGAAAGATAGCCTCTTCCCGCCGCCTGTTCCGGCTAAGCCGGCCCAGACAGTGGTTACGACATCCCCCGAGACACCAAAGCCAGTCGAGGAAGCAGTGCAGAAAGCTGAAGAGGTTCCTGCCCCTGCGGAGACTGTCATGACAGAACAGGTAGAAACGAAACAAGCCCCCGAAGCCCCGAAAGCTGCGCCCGCCGTCAGTACGCCCGTACCGGCTCCGGTGAAAGCCTCTGCCGTCATGAAGCCAGCGGTACCTACCCTCTCCGACCAGGAAATACAAAGTGTCGTAGGCGAAGCGGGAAGAGCACTGAGGGGAAGTAAGTAATGAGAAAGGTTCAGTTTTGAAAACAGGGATTAGAGGCTGGGGACTAGGAGCCTCGAGTAACTAGTGACTAGTGACTTAAATGTCACTTTCGGGCATCGCCCCATATATATTGCGGCGAAGCCGCCACCGCAACCCTGAACCCTGAACCCTGAACCCTGAACCCTGAACCCATCAACCAAACCGTTATTTAAGGAAATCATTTGCCTTGGCAAGTATGCCAACTATCCATTTGCATTTCCATAAATATATAGCAATTCACCATCCAATACATGAGGAGGAATTTACGATGACAGCAACATATAAGAAAGCACTGCTTGCCTCTGCGATCCTGCTTGCACTTTCCGGCGCAGACGTCTTTGCGGAAGCGCCGCAGATGACCGGCTCCCAGAATGGCATGTCCCAGAGCTCCATGATCGACGTGAAGAGCGGTAAGGAAGCGGGCAAGACCGGCGAGATTTCCGACCAGACGGAAAAAGCAGAACCGTCCATGGAAGTGAAGGAGTCCCACCAGACTGTCGCAGTGGGCGATGCCTCGCTCTACCTTTCGGCGGACGATGACGCAGCCATCGAAGCACATACAGGCAAGACCATCGCGCATGTCGATTTCGAAGGGATTCCGGAAGAAGTCAAGACGAAGCTGTCTCCTCTTCTGCAGAGCAAACCTGGCAGCACCGTCACCGCTGAGGGCATCCGCAATGATGTGGCATCTCTTGGATCGACCGGCGTCTTCTCCCAGATCCGTCCGAATTTCACGGACATCCCGGAAGGCGTCGACCTCACCTATGGCCTTGTCGCAAATCCCATCGTTCGCGGCGTGGAATTCACCGGCAATACCATCTTCACCTCTGACTACCTGAAGTCCATCCTGCAGGTGCCGGAGGGCAGCGTCCTGAACTTCGTCCTCGTGAACCAGAAGCTGAAGGAAATCGAAGATGCGTACCTGAAACAGGGCTACATGCTCGTCTCCATCCCGAATGTTGAAGTGACGCCGAAAGGCATCCTGAAAGTCAATATTTCGGAAGGTGTTATCGAAGACATCCAGCTCGTCGGCAATGATAAGACGAAGGACAAAGTCATCCTCCGCGAGCTCAAGATGAAGAAGGGGAAACCTTTCAATAAATTCCAGGCAAGCCGTTCCATGGAAAGACTTTACAACCTGGGCTACTTCGAAGATGTCAATATGAAGCTGCTCCCGGGCAAAGAAAATGAACACAATGTCGTCATCGAGATCGACGTCGTCGAGCAGAAGACAGGCGTCATCACTGTCGGTGCCGGCTACTCGGACTCCGATGGTACAGTCGGCATCGTCGAGCTCGGGGATACGAACTTCCGCGGCACAGGCGATAAGGTCAATTTCCACTGGGAATTCGGCGGCGCTGGCAACGGTAAGAACTATACCATTTCCTATACCCGCCCGTGGATCAATTCCAACGGTGACTCCCTCGGCGCTTCCATCTTCAACCGCATCTATGAATACGATGACTATGATTCGAACGGCGATACCGTCGCAGAATACGATAAGAGAAGAAGCGGCTGGAACCTCACCTGGGGACGGCAGAATGGGGAATATCGCACGAACTACTTCACCTTTGAAAGTGCGAAGGAAGAATACGATGACCATGACGGTTTCGAATGGGGCAGCGTAGGAAACAACCAGACTGATCCAGTAAAAGCTGAGTGGAAAAAGGCTATCATGGATAACTTCGGTACCACGAACAGCTTCACCTTCTCGCACGTCTTCGATAACCGTGACAACTACTTCAATGCCAGCAAGGGCCGCCGCATTTCCTTCACCACCCAGTGGGGCGGACACGGCCTCGGCGGCGACTATGACTTCTACAAGTTCACGACAGAAGGCCGCTTCTACAAAGGCCTCGGCAATGGTCACATCCTCGCGCTCCGTCTGCAGGGCGGCTACATCGATGGTGATGTCTCTTACGGAAACCTCTTCGACCTCGGCGGCTCGAATACCCTCCGCGGCTATGAAGATGACCAGTTCAAGGGCAAGAAAATGTACGCGGCGACACTGGAATACCGTTTCCCGATCGCCAAGAAAGTACAGGGCGTCCTCTTCACCGATGGCGGCAGCACCTGGGGCATCGATAACGGACAGATCCCGTGGTATGAAGATGATGATGGCTTCCAGTGGTCTTGCGGCGTAGGCCTGCGTCTCCAGACCCCGATCGGACCGATCCGTCTTGACTATGGCCACGGCGATAAGAATAAATTCCACTTCAGCTTCGGCACACAGTTCTGATTGGAATGCGAAATGAGAAATGGTGGCGCGGCGCCATACATAAAGCGCCGCAGCTCCTATTTCTCCATCCTCCCTTGGAAGGAGGTGCCCCGCAGGGGTAATGCCCTTGAGTTAAGCGTTATAACCGCTTGGCTCCCCATCGGGGGAGCTGCCCGAAGGGCTGAGGGGGGTAGCACTACGGTAGTAAATGCAAATGTTGAACTATCGATAGAAACAAACCATTCGACATTGTTCGTTATACCGCTAGCAAGCCCCTATTGCCTTCGGCACTTCCCCCGAAGGGGGAAGCAAGGGGTTTCGACGTTTGACGGTTTCTCAAATTTCCCAAAGGAGGAGCTATGCATTCTTCCTTATTTCATTCGATGACTCGAGCAGGTCTTGCCCTGCTCGTTTCGTCATTCCTGCTTCCCGCCGGGGCAGAGGCGGCACCGATTCGCGAAGTGAGCGTCTCCGTCACGGGAGCGGGCGGCATGCCGCCCGCAGTGGAGAAGCGGATCACGGCGAGTATTTCGGCCATAGGAAATCGTATCCTTGTCGGCAAGGACGAGAGCCTGTTTCGCGCGCACGAGGGCGAGTATGACAAGGTCCTCGCAGACATCGTGAATCGTGTGGTCGTGGGCTATGTGGTGGATGATATTTCTGCCTCCTATGGAGAAAAGACGGCGCTTCATGTATCGCTGGCTCCGGTCGGGCAAATGATCCGCACGGTGGAGACAGAGATCGACTATGGGAATTTGTCTCCGGAAGCGGCAGCACTGGTGAAGAAGGACACCGCCGGTGTACCGATCCTTATGAGCCAGCTCCTCTCGGGGCTTCCCGTCGATTCGGTCGGTTGGGCGGAGAGCGTCTCGGAGTCTGCCGGGCGAGAGCTTCTCAAGGAGATCCTTCCGGAATTTACCGCCAACTTCGAAGTGACCTCGGGGGAGAAGACAAAAGTGCGGATCTCCCTCATCCCGCAGGGGACGATCGTCCGTACCGGAAAGCTCACCCTGCACAAGACCACCATTCCGCGCCTTCTGATGCTGCGCGCGGTAAATGAGACGGAGCATGCTCTTCGAAGTCTTGAAGGACTTCCGCTCGCTTTTGTCGCCCGCCATCAGAAGGAACTGGCTGCCTCGATGAATGACATCCTCGCCAAGGACCCCTTCATTGAAAAGTACGGCATAGAGACAAAGGTCTATCTTTACCCGGGAGAGATGACAGAGCTTAAAGTCGATGCACTGACAGATCACTGGATCATCCGCACGGAAGCGTGGATGGATGCCGGGCGCGATGGAAATCGCAATACGGCGTTCGAAGGCATGCTCGGGCATTTCGTGGGCAGGAACAACGTAATCTTCGGGGAAGCCCGTTTCTACCCCGGCCCCGTCGACTGGAATGTCTATGGCGGCTGGTATCATCACTTCGGGAATGCTATGGATCTGGGCTATAAGTATGATTTCGTAGAAAACAGCCACCACATATTCAGCCAGATCCCTTTCGGCGAGCATTTTGCTCTGCGCTATGACCGTGATTGTAAGAAAAAAGAGAACGAATATGGATTTTCCTATAAGATCCATAATTACATGACGCTCGAATATGTGTATAATGATGAAGAAGGCAAGTGGCTCCGCCTGATTGCCAATTTATAAATGAGGAGAGTAACCTATCATGATGACAACTCTTGGTAACAAGAAAAACGTAAAGATTTTTTCCTTCGCTTTGGCTGGCGTATTCATCGCCTCCGTGGCAGCGATGGCGGTGGTATCCATGGGCGATGCTGCAAATGCTGCTCCGACCTCTGACATCGGCGTCGTTGACCAGAGAGAAGTGATCTCCGCGAACAGCACCCTCGCAGCGAACTACCAGCAGAAGATGAAAGAAACGGCAGATGAAATGCAGAAAGACTTCGATGCGAAGTCCGAAGGCATGAGTGATGCAGAAAAAGAAAAGCTCTTCACTGACATGCAGCAGCAGTTCAATCAGAAGAGACAGGCCATCGAGAAAGACATGGATGACCAGGTGACCGGCGCTGTGAAGTCCGTCGCATCCAAGAAGGGCCTTGCACTGGTCGTCGATAAATCCGCTGTCATTTACGGCGGCACCGACATCACGAAGGAAGTCACCGACTCCCTCTCGAAGTCCCTCTCTTCCGCTTCTTCTTCCGCCGCATCCGCAGCTTCCTCTGAAAGCAAAAAATAAGGACGGCTTATGAAATATAGAAACTGTGTATACACCATGGCGGCTGCCCTCCTCGTGGCAGGCTCCCTGGCGGTAAGCGGATGCAGCGATAAAAAAACCGAGGAGCCGGCGCCACCTGCCGTTTCCTACGGCGTGGTCGATTTGGAGACTCTTGTGAAAGCCCATCCGAAATACAGTACATATTTCCGCCTCGAGACTGAGTACAACCATCTCCTTGGTCAGTATCAGAATGAACGAAACAAGCTCATTCACATCGCATCGCAGCAGCAGCACATCAAGGCCGCGCTCTCCGATCAGAGCCGGCGCATGGCTGCCGAGAATGAGTGGAAGACGAAGGTCAAGGCGAAAGAAGACGAACTGAATGACGGCCTCGCAAAACTCTACAAGACCATCAGCGAAGCGCATAAGAAGGACAAGACCTTCACGCCAGATGGCCTCACTGACGAAGAGCGTGCCGAGATGGCGAATCTTCAGATGAAGCTCACCGTCCTCGGTGTCACCGGATCTGAAAAGGAAGACGTCAAGCAGCGCCTCCATGACCTGATGGACCTTCGCACCGAGCGGGCGAAGATGGATACCATCGGCTGGACAGAGGACGAAGTGAAGACGATGAAAGAGGCAAAAGAAAAAGCATCGAAGGAGCTTTCTGACTTTTCAGAGAAGACCGCGAAAGACATCAAGCAGAACCTCTCTCAGGATACGAACGTCGATGAGCCTCTTCCGGAAGACCCCATCGATCCATCGTGGAACGAAGACTGGCAACAGAAGATCGATGCCAAGCAGAAAGAGATGGCCGCCGTCAAGAAAGAAATAATGGAAGACATCCGAAAAGTTGCCGCCCGCGAGGCCTCTGACAAGCACCTTTCCATGATCTTCTCGAAATACAAAGCCAATATCCACGCCGAAGACGTGACGGGGGATATGGTGAATCGTATAGTCAATATCACCAAGTAGGAGGAAATCGAATGGCTATGTGGAAAAAACTGGCCTGCGTAGGACTCATTGGCGCAGCACTCGCCTTTGCCGGCTGCGGCAGTGAACATAAAGTGGCAGTCATCGACTACCAGAAACTGGAAGCTTCCTCTCCGAAGATCCAGTCTATCGAAAAAGAGATCAGTGATAAAGATAAAGAAATCAGAGACCGCCTGAATCAGGACTCCCAGAGCGGACTCTCCGATGAAGACATGCAGAAGAAAGTCCAGTCCGCCCAGCAGGAGCGCATGATCTTCATCCAGAGCAAACAGAAACAGATCCAGTCCATGGTCGAGTCTCAGGCAGCCCAGATCGCGAAAGAAAAGGGCATCGGCATCGTCATGCATAAGAGAGCCGTACCCAGCGGTGCCGTCGACATCACCGATGAAGTAATGGCCAAGATCGATGGCACAGCGAAAGCGGCATCCAGCGCTGCTTCGTCCGCATCCAAGTGAGGTCCATCATGAAAAAAACAGCAGGTGAAATCGCTGCCCTGATCGGCGGCACCCTCTATGGGGACAAAGACGTCATCATCGATGATGTTGCCAGCGCTGAAAGCGCAGGTCCGTCGCAGGTGACCTTTGCCCGCGGTGTCTACGCCGAGCACATCGAAGAAATGCAGGCAGGTGTCATCCTAGTCGATGAACTCCCAGCCCACTACACGAAAAATCTCATCGTCGTCCCCGATGCCCGCCGCTCCTTTGGCGAACTCATCGAAGTTTTCCGTCCGGAAAACAAATGGGAACCGGGCATCCATGAGACTGCCGTCATCAGTGAAAAAGCCCTGATCGGCAAAGACGTCACCATTATGGCGTATGCCGTCATCGAAGAAGGCGCTGAGATCGGAGACGGCTGTGTCATCTACCCGTATTGCTACATCGGCAAGTATGCGAAGCTCGGCAAAGACTGCGAACTGAATCCGGGTGCCGTCGTCCACGAGAACAGCATCTTAGGCGACCGCGTCGTCCTTCGTGCGCATGCCGTCGTCGGCGGTCAGGGCTTCGGCTTCTCCACTGACGAGGCAGGCCACCACCATCACATCCGTCAGCTCGGCCGCGCTGTCATCAGAGACGACGTCGAGATCGGTGCCTGCTCCACCGTCGACAACGGTGCGATGAATAACACCATCGTCGGCAGCGGCACCAAGATCGATAACCTTTGTCACTTGGGACATAATGTTGAGGTCGGCCAAGACAATTTCCTCTGCGCGCAGGTCGGTATCGCCGGCAGCACCAAGGTCGGCGATCACGTCATCATGGCCGGACAGACCGGCGTGAATGGCCATATCACCATCTGTGACAACGCTGTCTTCGGAGGCAAGACAGGCATCATCGGCACCATCAAGACACCAGGCACCTACCTCGGCTATCCGGCGAGGACACATGCCCAGTGGGGGAGAGTCGAGGCTGCACTCTCGCATCTGCCGGAATTGATGAAAAAGATCCGCCGTCTGAAAAAGCAGCTCGCTGAGAAAGAAGAAAAGTAAATCAGCATCTTATCACAGCTGATACAAAGCCCGCCAAGTTTTTGGCGGGCTTTTTTGCGTGCGCTGGCGTGTGGCTTTGAATGCGAGCGACTATGCGGGGCAGCATAAGGGGTATAATGGCAATATCAGCGTGACATATAAGTTCTGATGTCTTTCTGTAAAACGACTGGCCGGAAATCACATTTCCGACCAGCCGTTTTGCTGCCGTGGAGCATCCGGAATGAATTGAAATTTTCAGAAATTTTCAAATTTCATACGAAAGTATGGTACAATAATAGGGTATGTAAAAAAGAGGGATGAGGAAGCGGTATTCATATATTGCTCATTGGGGAAGGCTCTCATTCGATTCCCCGTCTCTCGTCCCCAGTCACTAGTCACAAAGTCACTACAACCCCCAAGGAGGTCTATAATGGCAAAAGATTATTCATTCGACGTGGTATGCCGCACGGATCTGCAGGAAGCGGCGAATGCTGTGAATCAGGCGTCCAAGGAGATCGGCACGCGCTATGATTTCAAGGGCAGTAAGAGCTCGGTCACGTTTGACGAGGATAAGATCACGCTGATCGGCGATGATGATTTCAAGCTGAAGCTGGTGAAGGATATCATTCATGGAAAGCTCGTGAAGCGCGGGATTTCCCTCAAAAATCTGAAGGAAGAGAAGAAGGAAGCGGCGGCCGGCGGGACGGTCCGTCAGGTACTCTCGCTGCAGAACGGAATCTCTTCTGATATGGCGAAGGATATCGTGAAGCGTGTGAAGGCTTCGAAGATCAAGGTCGCTGCCAAGATCAATGGGGATGAGGTGCGTGTATCGAGCAAGGATAAGGATTGCCTGCAGGAGTGCATCCAGTTCCTGAAGCAGCAGGACATTCCGGCGGATCTGCAGTTTGTGAACTATAGATAGTGAGCTTGCGAAAGAGTCCTCCGTTATGAAGACGGCTTTAACAAATGAGGAATTAGGAATGAGGAGTTAGGAATGGTGGTGCGGCGCATAATCATAGGAAGCGCCGCGGAGTATGAAAAATGGGTAAGGTCAAAAATTCTGCTTTGGGAAAATGTTTGTGAAATCGTTAATCAGTGTTTTCCTAAAGGCAGAAGAGGAATCCAACTTTTTGGTATTTACGGCGCTTTATTATTTTTATGCGCCGCTCTACCATTTTTCATTTCTAATTTCTCATTCCTCATTCCTAATTTTAGAAAAGCGGTATGGGGACTTGTGAGGATATCCATCAATCGCATTGAAATGGAGGAGTTATGAACGCAGAGGAAATGATGGCGAAGACGCTCCGGGAAGGGCATACCACCGGCGCTACGGCGACGGGGGCGATGAAGGCAGCGATTCTGGCTATGAGAGGAGAATTTCCAAAGCAGGTGACAGTCCTTTCGCCGCAGAGGACGGAGCTCACGATCCCGGTGGAGTCGGCCGAGGCGCATGGGCGGACGGGCATCGCGACTTGTCTCAAGGATGCGGGCGATGATCTGGATTGTACGCATGGGACGCCGATCGTCGTGACGGTGGAGCTGGTGGATACGCCAGGTCTGACGCTCCGCGCGGGGAAGGGCGTGGGCACGGTGACGAAGCCTGGGCTGCAGGTGAAGGTGGGACGGCCCGCCATCAACCCGGGCCCGCAGATCATGCTGCGCTATGTGTATGAAGAGCTCATCGGTAAGGATCATGGCTGTATCGTGACGGTGTCTATCCCGAAAGGGGAGGAGCTGGCGAAGCAGACGCTGAATCCTTCGCTCGGTATCGTCGGCGGGATCTCGATCTTGGGGACGACGGGGATCGTGAAGCCGATGAGCGAGGAGGCGTACAAGAAGTCGCTGGCGCCGCAGGTGCCGGTGGTCTATGCGAGCGGGATCCGCACGGCGGTCCTCTGTCCCGGCCGTATCGGTGAGACGGCGGCGAAGATCATGGGCATTCCATCGGATGCGATCATCGAGACGAGCAATTACATCGGCTTCATGATGGAGCAGTGTATCGCAGGCGGTTTCCAAAAGATGCTGCTCATCGGCCATATGGGAAAGCTGGTCAAGGTGGCGTCAGGCAGCTTCCACACGTACAACCGCAACAGTGACGGGCGTATGGAGACAATGGCGGCGTATGCGGCCATGAACGGGGCATCGACGGATACGGTGCGGGAGATCATGTGCTGCACGACGACAGATGGCGCGGCGGCGGTCGTGCATCGCGAAGGGCTGGATATGATTTACCAGCAGATGGCGGAGCGGGCGCAGGTGCGCTCGGAGCGCTATATCTTCGGTAAGGCCAGAGTCGGCGTGATTTTCGCGGCGATGGATGGTACGGTGCAGGCAGTCAGCAGCCATGCGAAGGAGATTCTGGAGGAGGAACAATGGAGCATACATTGATCGTAGCGGGGATCGGGCCGGGAGATCCGGACTATATCCTGCCGAAGGCGCAGAAAGCCATCGAGGGGGCGCGCTACCTCGTGGGCGGTCGCCGAGCGCTTTCTGACTATGCGAAGCCTTCTCAGGAAACATATCCGGTGACAGGCAAGCTCTCTCTGCTCGCAGACTGGCTGGAGGAGGCGCTTAAGAAGGATGATGTCGTCGTCATGGTGAGCGGGGATCCGGGCTATTACAGCCTGCTCCCGTGGCTCAAGAAGCGATTTCCGGCGCATCCGATCGAGGTGATCCCGGGGATTTCTTCGGTGCAGGCCTGCTTCGCTCTTGTCAAAGAACCATGGCAGGGGGCGCTGTGGCTGTCTTTCCATGGCCGTGTGCCGGAAGAGAAGGATACGTCATATATGCCCGGACGAAAGCTCGCCTTTCTGACGGATCATGAGCACAATCCGGCCTATATCGCGAGATACCTGATGGAAAAGGGCTGGCCGAAGGAGACGCGCGCTGCGGCGGCCGAGCATATTTCATATGAGAATCAGCATCTTTCAGATTCGACTCTTGAGGAATTGTCGCATCTGGAAGGCTATGGTGAATCAGTCATGGTGGTGATGGGATAAATGCAGTTTGGCATCAAAGATGAGGAGTTTATTCGGGGAAAGGTACCGATGACGAAGGCTGAGATCCGTGCGATGGTCATGGTGAAGGCCGCCATTCAGCCGAGCGATACGGTGGCTGACATCGGTGCAGGCACAGGCTCTCTATCCATCGAGGCAGCGCTCTGCTGCCCCAAGGGGGCTGTGTATTCGATAGAAAGAAATCCGGAGGGGATCGAGCTGATCCGGAAAAATGCGGAAAAGTTCGGCTGCCGGAATATCCATACCATAGCCGGCACGGCGCCGGAGGCGATGGAAGGTCTGCCGAAGATGGATGTGATCATCATCGGTGGCTCTTCCGGAAATATGCATGAGATCCTGGATCGATGTGAAGCGCTGCTCGCTCCGGGCGGACGCATCATTCTCACCGCTGTCACCGTGGAAACGACGGGGGAAGTGGTGAAGGAATTCGCCGATCGTCCTTTCGAGCTGGAAGGCTTCGAGATGCAGATCAATCGACTGAGAAAACTGGGGCGGTATCATCTCTATGATCCGATGAGCCCCATTTTCATATTTACAGCAATCAAACATTGAGGAGGAAGTTATTATGGGAAAATTGTATTTCATTGGCGCAGGACCTGGAGATCCTGAGCTTATTACCGTGAAAGGCCAGCGACTTATTGCAGAAGCAGACGTCATCATCTATGCCGGCTCTCTGGTAAATCCGGAAATCCTGAAGTACGGCAGAAAAGATGCCGAAGTCTACAACAGTGCGACCATGAATCTGGATGAAGTGCTGAAGGTGGAAATCGAAGCCCTCAGAGCAGGCAAGATGGTCGCTCGCGTACACACCGGCGATCCGGCGATTTACGGTGCGATCCAGGAACAGATGGATGGTCTGCGCGCAGCAGGAATCAAGGAAGATCAGTTTTCTGTCATCCCTGGCGTCAGCTCCTTCCTTGCGACAGCAGCTGCACTGAAACAGGAATATACCCTGCCGAGCATTTCTCAGACCGTCATCATCACTCGTATGGAGGGCCGCACACCGGTTCCGCCGAAGGAAAAGCTCGCGCTTCTTGCCCAGCATCAGGCGACCATGTGCATTTTCCTCTCTGTCCAGGCGATCGATCAGGTCATGGCGACACTGAAAGAGGGCGGTTATCCGGGAGATACTCCGGTCGCTATCGTAGCCAGAGCGACCTGGCCTGACCAGCGTATTTTCCGAGGTACCATCGATACCATCGCCGATATTCTCCATCAGGCAGGCGTCGTCCGTCAGGCCATGATCGTGGTCGGCAAGGTCCTCGATACCGACTATGAGCTCTCCAAGCTTTACGACAGCAAGTTCACCACCATGTTCCGCAAAGGAACGGATGGGGAGTAAGGATGGCGGGGAAATAAGGCGATTTTAGGGTATTGGGATGAGACTTTGTGAAAATCAGCGTTTCCCTAGGGATTAGAGTCTTCTGGTGACTAGGGATTAGTGGCTAGGGATTAGGAGTCTCAAGTGACTGGTGACTAGTGACTGGAATGCCAGCTCATGGCACCACCATTTCGCATTTCTCATTTCTAATTTCTCATTCAATCGAGGCTTTCAAACGTAATCAAGGGGCGAGCCGCCTCAGGGGCTAACCCTGAACCCTGAACCCTGAACCTTGAACCTTGAACCCTTATCCCCTGGAGAGTATCATATGAAGTACGCTATTATTTCTGTATCCAAAGAAGGAGCCCAGCTGGGGGCGCGCGTGAAGGCGGGCATTTCCGGCGAGGGAATCCTGTATGAAAGAAAGGGCAGTGCGAGCGGCGAAGAAGCGGTGTATTTCACCCGCACGCTCGCACTCACGGCGGATATCTTCTCCTGCTATGATGGGATCCTTTTCATCATGGCGTCCGGCATCGCGGTTCGCGCCATCGCGCCGCATGTGGTGAGCAAGGCGTCTGATCCGGCGGTGCTCGTCATGGATGAGTGCGGGAAACATTGCGTTTCCCTGCTCTCCGGACACCTCGGCGGGGCGAATGCCTGGGCAAGAGAAGTCTCAGCGGCGGTGGGCGCCGATCCTGTCATCACGACGGCGACCGATGTCCATGACCGCCGTGCGCCGGATGATATCGCCCGCGAGCTGATGATGCGCGTCGAGCCGCTTGCTGCCTTGAAACCTGTGAATACTGTCATCGCGGCAGGGCGCACATTCTGCTGGTTTCTGGATGAGACAGTCGAAGGGAGCGCATCCATCGCGACGCGCCTCAAAGAGAAAGGGATCCGCACGGAGCCCTTAGACCGTCTGGATGCCAATGCGTTTGACGCATGCGCTATCATTACGGAAAAAACAGTCAGTGTGAAGAAGCCTTTCGTCTGCCTTCGTCCGAAAAATCTTTTCGTCGGCATCGGATGCAAGCGCGGCACCTCCGAAGAGCTGGTGCAGAGCGCATTCACCGCAGCACTGGCTCAGGCAGGGGCTTATCCCTACCAGGTAGCATCGCTTGCGAGTGTCGATGCGAAAGCGGATGAAAAAGGTTTGCTTGATTTTGCCAGTTTCATGCATCTTCCGATCCATTTTTACAAGGCAGAGGAGCTTAGAAAAATCGCGGAAGAGTATCATTTAGAAAGTTCAAAATTTGTAGAGAAAACGATAGGAGTGGGAAACGTATGTCAATCAGCAGCGTTAATGGAATCAATGAAGGGAAAAACGCTTCTGCCGAAAACGAAGTTTGTCAGTGCCACGGTGGCGATCGCCCTGGGACTATCCGGGTCATCGGCATTGGACCGGGCCATGAAGAAGAAATGACCCCGAAGGCCATCAAGGCCATGGAAGCTTCCGATATCATCGTGGGCTATAACACATACATTGCTCTCGTGAAAGACCTCATTAAAGATAAAGAAGTCGTCGGAAATGGCATGCGCCAGGAAGTCGACCGTTGCCAGAAGGCCGTCGATCTGGCGGCAGAAGGTCATCAGGTGGCCGTGATTTCCTCCGGTGATCCGGGTGTCTATGGCATGGCCGGCCTTGTGCTCGAGCTCATCCAGAAGCTGCCGAAAGAATCACGTCCAGAGTGCGAGGTCATCCCGGGACTTACCGCAGCAAATACGTCTGCTGCCGCGCTCGGTGCCCCGCTCATGCATGACTATGCTGTCATCAGTCTCTCTGACCTCATGACCCCATGGGAACAGATCAAAAACAGAGCGAAGCTCGCCGCTGAAGGGGACTTCGTCATCGCCATCTACAATCCAAAGAGCCGCGGCCGCGCGACCTACCTCGATGAGATCCGCGACATCGTCCTCCAGTACAGAAAGCCGGAAACACCGGTAGGCATCGTCAGAAAAGCAGGACGTCCGGGCATGAACTGGACGATTTCCACACTGGAAAAACTGCCGGAAGAACATGTCGACATGCAGTCCACCGTCATCATCGGCAAGAGCACCACCTTCGTCGCTGACGGCAAAATGATCACACCAAGAGGATATAAAGCATGATCTGGATCATTTCCGGAACACAGGATGGTCGGGAAATCGGCGCTGCACTCGCAGACCGAGAACAGTCCAAGCCGGAAGGGGAGCGCCGTGAGATCCTCATGACCGTTGTCAGCCAGTACGGTAAAGTGCTCGCCGCACATAAAGGGCTCGACATCGAAGTGGGGCGCTTCCGGGAAGAAGACATGCTCCGTGTCATCGCCGAAAAAGGCATCTCGCTCATCCTCGATGCGAGCCATCCCTATGCGGCGATCGTTTCTGAGACGGCCCGCGCGGCCTGTACCAAGGCAGGGATCGACTACGTCCGCTATGAGCGCGCGGAGATCCCGCTCCCTGACTATGACAAGCTCTATCACGCAAAAGATGAATTCGAAGCGGCGGATCTGGCCGGCAAGCTCGGAAAGAGCATCCTTTTGACGACCGGCTCCAAGACGCTTGCCACCTTCGTAGAGGCGAAAGCGCTGGAAGGCAAGGAAATCTGGGCGCGCGTGCTCCCAACGTCGAATGTCATCAAAATGTGCGAAGACCTCGGCATGAGGGCGAAGTACATCCTCGCCCTGCAGGGACCCTTCTCCTATGAAATGAATCTTGCCATGATTCATGACTATCACGCCGATGTGATGGTTACCAAGAACAGCGGCCTCATCGGCGGCAGCGATACAAAGCTCAAAGCCGCGATGGACGCCGGTATTTCCGTCATCGTCATCGATAAACCGAAAGCAAAGCTGGACGGCGCTGTGGTCTTCTCGACCGTAGAAGGCGTCCTCAGCTATATGGAGGAACACTATGGATTTCATCAAAAGCCCTAAGGCCATCGAAGATAAAAGTATGGATCTCATCAATCCATTCATCATGGACATCGACCTCACACCGGAAGAAGTGACGGTCTATTCCCGTATGATTCACGCCTCCGGCGACGTAGACTACGGGCATCTCATCCAGACCAGCAAAGGCGCTGTCGCTGCCGGTATCGAAGCGCTCGCCAAGGGCTGCAACATCTATACCGATGTGAATATGGTCAAAGCAGGGATCAATAAGAATGCCCTGCATGCCCTCGGCAGTGAGGTATTCTGCCGCGTATCCGATCCGGAAATCGCAGCCATCGCCAAGGAGAAAGGCATCGCCCGCTCCATGGCAGCGATGAACTCCTTCGGCACCGACCTCAATGGCTCTATCATCGCCGTCGGAAACGCTCCGACCGCTCTCTACGAAGCCATCCGTATGGTCGAAGAAGACGGTATCAAGCCGGCACTCATTATCGGTATCCCCGTCGGCTTTGTCGGCGCCGCTGACTCGAAAGAGCAGCTTGTCCGACGTGCGCCCTGCCCCTTCATCACCGTCCGCGGCACCAAGGGCGGCAGCTCCATCGTCGCTTCCTGCGTCAATGCGCTGATGTACAATCTCGTAAAGCGCAACAATAACATGCTCTTTGTCGAAGGTAAGAAATAGAACTCGTCAAAAGCACGAAAAAGGGGCTGTGAAGAAATGAGGATTCATTTCTTCACAGCCCCTTTTTACTTTGCTTTCATTTGGTTCAGGGTTCAGGGTTCAGGGCTCTCGTGGCGGCTTCGCCGCCTTTTTTTAGAAGATGGTATTCTCGTATCGCAGCCTTCCCCTCTAGGGGAAGGTGCCCCGCAGGGGCGGATAGGGTGAC
>UQRR01000021.1 GCA_900543455.1 uncultured Dialister sp. | reverse complement strand
CACTTCTCCACCTTCATCCGCAAGAAGACGGGCCGCACGCCCTGCGACATCCGCCGTGGACAACAGATTCCAAGAAACGCATGGACTCCTGTCAGAACGAAGGCGTCCATCGGCCTGTCAGAACATTGAACGTACACAACTAAACAGATAGGATGGACGATGAAGATTGTTAACCTGATTGGAAATGTCATCTGGTTCGTGCTCACGGGCTGGATCCTGGGGCTTGAGTTCTTGATTGGCGGACTGCTGTGCTGTCTGACGGTCATTGGAATTCCGCTTGGCTTCGCCTGTTTCCGCCTGGCCGGGTTCTCCCTGTTCCCGTTTGGACGCGAACTGGTTCCGGTGGAGTTTACGGGAGAGAAGAAGGTTGCCGGTTCGGGGTGCTTCAATGGCCTTTGGTTCCTGTTGTTTGGTGCCTGGATCGCGACCACGTGCCTGCTCGCGGGAATCATTTATTGCGATCTTCCCGCTTGGCAAGCGCATCGTTTCCGTCGAGGAGGCGAACCGCGTCCGCGAGACGATCCGCACGCAGATCGCGTCCGCAAAGTGAGATGAAATAAACTCGGCGCGCCGTAGTCTGGTCTTCGATCAACGAACACGGCGCGCCGTAGTACGAAGACGCGGAGAAGCGTTGAGGACGTTGACCGACCTCAAACCTCAAAGACACGAAGACACGGATCCGTGTCTTCGTGTCTTTTATGAGCCTTTCCTTCCATCATTGCCTCATATGTCCGTTTGAACCACTGGTAGCACAGAGCCCACCTCTGGCGGACACGGATGAACGCAGGTCATATCGTCTCCCTCGTCTCCATCGGTTTAGACGGGCGGGTAATAACTCTGGAAGGTTTGATTTGTTCGGAACAAATCATGGATCAGACCGTCGTGAAAGACGGAGAAACGGAAAGATATAGGCCTAAATCAAGGAAAACAGAAGAAAGAAGACCTTCAAGTGGGTTGTATCCACCCCTTCCTGACAGTCTCCACCACCTTATTTTTACCTCCGTCGTCGTATCTCTCCCCCTGACACGAGATTCGTTCCGAACAAATCAAGCGATATGCGTGTCGACGGGACAGCGTCCGGCAGATCTGAATGGGATGAGAAAGGCGGATAAAGTGGTGAAATCCACGCAATCCAATCATACTCCACCACGTGTTCTTGGGCGTGTAGGATTTCATGTCGAAGCGTTCCGAAGTGAAATCACGCCATTCCGCTTCTTGGAAACTTTACGTCTAACGTGAGCTGACAATTCATAAATTAAACCTGATTGCGACAGTCAGGATCATGCATGGGAGAGGAAGGGATTGATCGGGTCATTCGGGCAGGATATGCGGACCGCCTTTTGTGGGGGACGGACTTTCCTGTCCTGTCGGCTAGAAGCGGTGAGCCGCTTACACAGGGGATGAGGCGGTCGTTGGCATGGAGGATGAGGGTTTTGCCCTCAATCCGCCTTGACGACAACTTCGCCCGGTTCTTGGGTATGCCGATTGAAAAACAAGGCGCGGCGTCTGCTATGCAGAACGCCGCGCCTTGCCGTGGTACCCGATCTTCAGGCTACTTCGAATAGAACACCGGCTCCATGCCGGTCTTGCGCACGCGGATGACGCCGATCTGGTGCCACGTCTGGCGCATGTTGCGGAAGACCGTCTTGATGCGCGGCAGCGACGTCTTGGGGACGATCAGGACGAAGCCGATGCCCATGTTGAAGACACGGTACATCTCGTCGTGGTCGACCTTCCCCTGGCGCTCGATGAACTTGAAGATCGTCGGCACGTCCCACGCCGTGCGGTCGATTTCGCAGGCGACGGCCTTCGGGAGAACGCGCGGAATGTTGTCCGGGAAGCCGCCGCCCGTGATGTGGGCCATGCCGTTGATCTTGATCTTGTTGTCGAGGAGGCGGCCGACGGGCTTGAGGAAGCTCCTGTGGACGGCGAGGAGCGCGTCGCCGACCGTCTGGTTCGTGCCGGGCAGCTTGTCCTTCAGGGAAAGGTTGCTCTTCACGACCTCCGGCGGCAGCGTCACGACGCCGGGCCCGAGCTTGATGTCCGTGCCGCGTCCGGCCATGTTCGTCGCGATCGTGACCGCGCCCTTCTGACCAGCCAGCGCTACAATGGCTGCTTCTCGTTCATGGTACTTCGCATTCAGGACAGAGTGCGGAATATTCGCCTGATCCAGCATATGCGAAAGTTCTTCTGACTGCTCGATCGATGTCGTGCCGATCAGCATAGGCTGCCCTGTCGCATGACGGCGCTCTACTTCTCTGACGACTGCTTTATACTTGCCGCGTTTGTTCTTGAAAATGACATCCGGCAGATCCTTACGCTGGATCGGCTTGTTCGTCGGTACCTGAAGGACTGGCAGACCATAAATTTTAATGAATTCCTGCTCTTCCGTCTTCGCCGTACCGGTCATACCTGCCAGCTTGTCATACATACGGAAATAGTTCTGGAAGGTGATTGTCGCAAGCGTCTGGCTTTCACGCTGTACTTCAAGTCCTTCCTTGGCTTCGATCGCCTGATGCAGACCATCCGAATAGCGGCGGCCATACATGAGACGGCCGGTGAATTCATCCACGATGACGACTTCCCCGTCCTTGACCACATAGTCTTTATCACGGGTCATCATGGTCTGTGCACGGAGTGCCTGAACAAAGAGATGATTCAGCTCCAGATTCTCTGCATCATAGAGGTTTTCTACATGCAGCAACTTTTCCATCTTTGCCACACCGGCTTCGGTCGGTGCTACCGTCTTCTGCTTCTCATCGATGGTGTAGTCTTCCTCTTTTTTCAGCTGCGGGACGAGTTTGGCGACGGTGTAGTATGCATCGGTCGATTTCTGCCCCGGACCGGAAATGATCAGCGGCGTGCGGGCTTCATCGATCAGGATGGAGTCCACTTCATCGATCAGGCAGTAGTGGAGCGGACGCTGTACCATCTGATCGAGGGAAGTGACCATGTTATCACGCAGGTAATCAAAACCGAATTCATTATTTGTTCCGTAGGTGATATCCGAATTGTACGCGATTTTTCTCTGGTTGAAATCCAGGTCGTGAATGATGAGACCGACGGAGAGGCCAAGGAATTTGTATACCTGTCCCATCCATTCGCTGTCTCGTTTCGCCAGATAATCATTGACGGTAATAACGTGGACGCCCTTTCCTTCCAGCGCATTCAGATAGACCGGTGCCGTAGCGACCAGCGTCTTACCTTCACCGGTACACATCTCGGCGATGTTTCCACGATGCAGAATAATACCACCGATCAGCTGGGTATCGAAGTGACGCATCCCCAGCACGCGGCGAGAGGCTTCACGAATGACCGCAAAAGCCTCCGGCAGGATATCATCCAGTGTCTCACCCTTGGCAAGACGCGCTTTGAATTCATTGGTTTTGTTCGCCAGAGAAGAATCGCTCAGCTTCTTCAGACCATCCTCCAAAGGGTTGATCTGTTGCTCTACAATTTTGCGGATCTTTTTGATTTCCTTCTCATTGGATCCATTGAAGAGTCTGTCAAAAAACTTATCAAACATGGACACAGCTCCTTTTATAGTACAAGCGTTGTAAAAGCGATGGTCAAAGAAATCAGGAAGGAGCCCCCGATACAAGCATGACCGAGAAAACTCACAAGGATATTCATTTCTTTTTATACCATCAGTAATTCTATACTTACATGCTATTTCATTTTAACAAACTCGTAGGCTATAGTCAAAAAAGGAGCGGAAATTTCCGCTCCTTTTTTATAAAAAATCAGCTTTTCTTATTTTTCAGCATCGATCAGGCCATATTTGCCATCATCTCTGCGATATACCACAGCCATAGCTTCCGTATCCGAATTGAAGAACATGAAGAAGCTGTGTCCCAGAAGATTCATCTGCAGGATGGCTTCTTCCGGTGACATCGGGCTGATATTGAAATGTTTCGTCTTCACGATCTCAAAATCAGCATCTGCCTGTGCAGCGATCGGTTCTTTTTCCAGAACAAACTGACGGGACAGTGTATTCTTTTCTTTGAATTTCTTTGCCAGACGAGTCTTATATTTATGAATCTGACGTTCCACCTTGTCGAAAACGAGATCGATGGATTTGTACATATCATCAGATTTTTCGACACCGCGAAGAATGACGCCGTCTACGAAAACTGTTGTTTCGCAAGTTTTGGTCATATTGGAAATACGGAGTAATACATTAATCTTTATCGGTTTATCGAAGTACCTCTGGATCTTACCTGTATGCTTTTCTACATAGGAATGCAGTGCATCGGTCATTTCAAGATTCTTGCCTCTAACTGTTAATTCCATAATGAAATCCTCCTTTCGTGAATAAGCTCTTGCTTATCCTTCTATGTATATTATACATGATATCTCATTTTTATCAAATCAAAAAATTCTATAAGACTCGACGAAAAGTCATGGATTGACAGAATGAGGATTATACGAACGGATGAATAATGTGTATAAAAAAGGCAGCAGACCAGCACGAGGGTCCACTGCCTTTTTTCAAAACTCTATTCCTTTCCTTGCGCGGATGCCTTTCTGGAAAGCATGCTTCACAAGTGTCATTTCGGTCACGGTATCTGCGAGATCGATGAGCTGCTGCTCGGCATAACGTCCTGTCAGGATCATATTGAGGCGCTCCGGTCTTTTCTGAATGAGCTCCGCTACTTCACCTGCAGAAATCATACCAAAATGAATGGCATAATTGATCTCATCTAAGACAATCAGATCCCATGCATCACTCATGACTTCTTTTTCGACCATCTGCCATGCTTCCTTGGCCAGTGCCGTTTTCCGCCGGAATTCTTCTTCACTTTCTTTATCCTTATTATGGAAGACGAAGCCGTCCCCCATCGGCCGGATCTGGATGCGATCATTTCCCTCACCCAAAGTCTCAATGGCTTTCAGCTCGCCATACTTCCATGCGCCCTTGATGAATTGAAGGATCAGCACCTTCTGTCCATCTCCCCAGGCGCGGATCGCCGTCCCAAGGGCCGCCGTAGTTTTTCCTTTACCGGTTCCCGTATTGATCAGGACCAGTCCTTTTTGTACCGTCATAGATTCGCCCTCATAAAAAGCATACATGATGCATCAGCTTCTGCGGTTCCACCGAAAAGTACCCTGCCTCATCGTAAAGTGCGTACTTCTCGATGAATCCATCCTATTTGCGGCTCTTCTTAAAGGCCTCGCACGATGCGATCCATTTTTCTGCAGCCGTCGGATTTCCATCAAAGGAGAGGTGCAGATAGCTTGCCAGTACATTGTCCTTGGCAAAGCCCTCGATGTGCCCTGCCTTCTGTCGTGTCCCCTGAAGAGTATATGCCCATGGGAAATCTTCTCCGCAGGAAAGGGTGGAGAAATGAAACTCATGCCCTTTCAGGAGATCCCCTTGATCTGCGATGACGCTCTTTCGAAGAGCCTTGCCGGTCACATAGCCCACGCGCTGGAGTTTCTTCTGCATCTCGCAAACTCCGGGGACAAGCCCGACCATTTCATAGGAGTCTCCGTCAAAGCCCTGGATCTTCTCACAAAGATACATCAGCCCGCCGCATTCTGCATAGATTGGCATGCCGCATGCAGCCGCTTCCCGAATAGATGCTTTCATCGCCGTATTTCCGACCAACTCATGAAGAAACATCTCTGGAAAACCACCGCCGAAGATCAGACCATCGACGTCAGGAATGCTGGAATCCCGGAGCGGACTAAAATCAACAAGCTCTGCGCCTTGCCGTTCGAGCGCTTCGAGACTGGCCGGGTAATAAAAAGAAAAAGCTTCATCCCGCGCCACGCCGATGCGTACATTTTTAGCCTTGTGTTTCGTTTCGCTTTCCTCGACTTCCAGCAGAGGAGCCTCTCTTGCCACGTCCAAGACCGCCTCTGTATCGACCCACTTTCCGGCAGCTTCTCCCATATGCTCAATGAGCGCCTGCGTTTCGATTTCCGTCACAGGAGTGAGTCCCAAATGACGCTCCGGTGTCTGCAATGCATCGTCCCGGTGGAAAGCCCCGAGCACAGGCATGTGGATCTTCTCCATGACCTCACGCACCATCGCTTCATGTCGGTCTGTGCCCAGACGATTCAGGATGACCCCTGCGATATGGACATCCGGATCGTATTCCATAAAGCCAAGCGCCGTCGCAGCGATGCTGTAACCGACCGATTTACAGTCGAGTACCAGCACCACAGGCGCCTTGAGTTTCTTCGCGATATCCGCAGTCGAGCTGATTCCGTTCGCGCCGCCGTCATAGAGCCCCATGACACCTTCGACAATGGAAATATCCGCCCCTTTCGACAGCGAGGCAAATGTCGGCACCAGCCGGTCCGGCGGTGTCATCCACGTATCTAAATTATAGGAATTTCGCCCGGCCGCCTTTCCATGAAACCCAGGATCAATATAGTCCGGACCCACTTTGAAAGGCTGTACAGCATATCCCTTGGAATGAAAATAAGCTAAGAGTCCGGTCACGATGGTCGTCTTCCCGACGCCGCTGTTCGTACCGGCGATCACAATCCTTGGACGAGCGATAGATTCCATATTTATTTATCCTTTTTGGCAATGATGGTGGACAGATAATTCGGCTTGTAATCCGCCGGAAGTCCGCCGATATCACGAATGACGATCTCATCAGGAAGTCCTGCACGCGATACCATGACCGAACGCTCAAGCATGTGATGCTTTCTAAGCTCTTCCTGAACGAAAGCAAAACTCTTGTACACTTTCATGATCACTGCATTATCGCAGGCAGCCAGTGCCTGGTCGAATTTCTTCGGATCACAGGTCGCCGGAATGATGAGGACATTTTCCTCCCATTCTGTGACCGGCAGCCCGATATAGGAGGCAATGCCAAGGAACGCCGGGATGCCCGGAATCGTCTCGACTTCATATTCTTCCGAGTCTTTGAATTCATTGAAAATATACATATAGGTGCTGTAAAGCATCGGGTCACCCAGCGTCAGGAAGACCAGATTTTTCCCTTCATCCAGTTTTTCCTGAATCAGTTTGCGGTTGATTTCCCACTGCTTGTTCACAGCCTCCATGTCGGTATTCATCTGGAAAACCATCGGGAAAATTTCAACCGTGTCCGGAATATAGGGCTTTGCGATATTAAAAGCAACGGACCCTTCTTTTTTTTCTGTCTTCGGCGTGATGATCATATCTGCCTGCCGGATGGCTTCGACCGCCTTCACCGTCAGAAGTTTCGAGTCTCCTGGTCCTACACCGATCCCGTATAATTTGCCTTTTTTCATCATAAACCTCCTCAAAATGATTATGAAACAGTTATAGGAAGCGTTTTCCGAAGAAATCGCTGTCATGCACCGTATCATTGTACCATATTTCGTTAGAAATTGATATGAAAGTACAGAGAAACTATTGTGCGTTGCTTTCGAAACTGTTACCATGAAGAAAACATGAAATTCGTCAAAGCGCGGCACTTCATGGCCGCACGCAAAGGAGCTTTCTATGACAGCTTTTCTGATCAACTGGTATCCGCTGCTATGCCTTCTTTTTATTGCCATCGGCTACGGGATTTCTTTTTGGAAAAAGAAATCTCCCTTCGCCGCCATTCTTCTGCTATACGCGATCCTCTTTTTCAGTCTTTATGCCTTCCTGCAGGTACTTCACGCAGACAGCGTCGCGCCCTTCTGCTTTACCGGTGTGATGCTGATCGATCTGCTCTTCTGGAATGAAAAAAGATGATACGGGCATGTGGGCAGAAAATGCATCGATGAGCATGCTCTCTCTTGCCCCTTTATCTCCATATGTTATACTAATAAGGTATTTTAAAACCAAAAGAACAAGGAGGCCTTTATGAATATTCTTGTCACTGGCGGTGCTGGCTATATCGGTTCCCACACTGTCCGCGCACTGGCAGCTGCCGAAGGGCTGACGCCTGTGGTTTTCGATAATCTCTCTACCGGCCATGCCGAATCCGTCCCGGAAGGAGTGACACTCGTCAAAGGTGACATTCACGATATTGATTTCGTCGCTGAAACCCTTGAAAAATATAAAATTGACGGCGTCATCCATTTCGCCGCCTATTCCCTTGTCGGCGAATCCATGGTGGATCCTGCCAAATATTATACGAATAATGTCGAGGGTACGCTTCACCTGCTTCTTGGCATGCAAAAAGCTGGCGTTTCCAAGATCGTATTTTCTTCCACGGCCGCTGTCTATGGTGAACCGGAAAAAACGCCGATCGAAGAAGATTTCCCGCACAATCCGACCAATGTCTATGGCCGCACGAAACTGGTCATCGAACACATGATGAAAGACTTCACCGATGCCTATGGCCTTCGCTATGTCGCGCTCCGCTACTTCAATGCGGCCGGTGCTGCGCTGGACGGCACGATCGGGGAAGACCACAACCCGGAGTCTCACTTGATCCCCCTCATCCTGAAAACTGCACAGGGCGTGCGCGACCACATCGCGATCTATGGCACGGACTATCCGACCCCGGATGGCACCTGCATCCGTGACTACATCCACGTCGTAGACCTCGCTGATGCTCATGTACTCGCCATGCAGTACCTTCTTAAGGGTGGAGACAGCACCTATTTCAACCTGGGCAGCGAAAATGGCTTCTCGGTCCGTGACATCATCGATACCGCAAAGGAAGTCACGGGCATCGACTTCAAAGTCACCGAAGAGGCACGCCGCAGCGGTGACCCAGCCGTCCTCATCGCCTCTTCCAAGAAGTGTAAAGCTGTCCTCGGCTGGCATCCCGCCCGTTCTGATACGCGGGAAATCATCGCTTCTGCCTGGAAATGGCATAAATCGCATCCCTATGGATATAAAAAGTAAGAATCATTCCTTTTTGATTCTTCCACGCCTCAAATATTAAACACACAAGAAGGAGAATTATCATGCAGAAAATCAGAAAAGCCGTCATTCCGGCTGCTGGCTTTGGCACCCGTTTCCTGCCGGAAACAAAAGCGATGCCCAAGGAAATGCTGCCTATCGTCGACAAACCCACCATCCAATATATCGTCGAAGAAATCAAAGCGAGCGGCATCGAACAGATCCTGATCATTTCCGGCCATGCCAAGAGAGCGATCGAAGACCACTTCGACTCCTCCCCTGAACTGGAAGAGCATCTTTATGAATCCGGCAAGATGGATCTTCTGAAAGAAGTCCGCCAGGTCGCTTCTGTGAAGATCCACTACACCCGCCAGCCATATATGAGAGGCCTCGGCGATGCCATACTCTGCGCGAAGGATTTCATCGATGATGAACCATTCGGCGTCATTCTTGGCGATGATGTCGTGTACAATGGCAATGATACCCCGGCGCTGAAACAGCTGATGGACCAGTACCAAAAGACCGGCGCCACCGTCATCGGCTGCCAGATCGTCCCCCAAAGTGCGGTTTCCTCTTACGGCATCGTAAACGGCGTCCCAACGGAAGATCCGAATCTGGTTCACGTCAAGGATATGATCGAGAAACCGTTGATAGAGGAAGCGCCGAGCCAGTTTGCAGCCCTTGGCCGTTACGTCATCACACCGGATATTTTTGGAATTCTGGAACAGACGAAGCCCGGAAAGGGCGGAGAAATCCAGCTCACCGATGCCCTGCGCGTCATGGCACATGACGGTCACGTCTATGCCTACAATTTCACAGGCAAGCGTTATGACACAGGAAATAAGCTCGGCTACCTCAAGGCGACCGTTGAATTTGCTCTTCGCAGGGAAGACCTCGGAGAAGATTTCAAGAACTATTTAAAAACACTGGTCGCAAACATGGACTAAGAACGCATCGATTCGGTCGTTATCTCCCTCCTTTTCTCTCCATGCACGCAAAAATCCGACTGTTTACATTTGTAAGCAGTCGGATTTTTTTGATGCTTCATTAAAGAAGAGACACCTATCATTGGATATAGCACACGCCACGTCTTCTCTTCATTTACATACAACGCCAAATATGGAGAAGCTGGTCTTCTGTCATCTTATCGACCTGGAAATAGGAGGCCCCCATGGCCTTGGCGATCTTTTTCGCCAGACCGAGCCGGATAAAGCCCGACTCCGTATCGATGACAGCCACAGGTAGATGGCGGCGTCCTATGCGTTTCGCTTCATCCATGGCATCCGTCACGGGATTGGTTCCTTCATTGAGCGGACTGGTCGCACGGCCATCCGTGATGAGAATGACAACGGGATCCTGCGCCGGATCCTGCCTATAAAGCATATCGAGTACATCTTCCGCTTTGAGAAGACCTTTTGCCAGCGGCGTCTTGCCGCCGGTCGGCATAGAGGCCAGTTTCTTCTGCGCGAAATCTACGCTTCTTGTGACAGGGAGAAGGACCTCCGCCTGCTTCTTACGGAAAGCGATCATACCGACGCGATCACGTTTCTGATACGCATCAAGGAGGATCTTGAAGATGACGCCTTTGACCGTTTTCATACGTTCCCGAGCGCCCATGGATCCGGAGGCATCGACGACGAAAAGGAAAATATTCCCCGTGCGTTTTTCACGTACTTTGCTGCGAAGGTCATCTTTTCTGATGACGACAGCACATCCATTCGACGGGCGGGCCTTCTGATACGGAGCCGCTGCACGCAGCGTGGCATCGAAAGCAATGTCGCTGGTCTTTGCTTTCGGGATTTCCGCACGTACATAGCGTCCCTGCATCAGGTCAGTCATGGTCAGGCTGCGCTTGCCGCTCCCTTTCTTCGGCTTTCTGTCCTTGGCAGGCTCGATCCACATCGGAGGCAGATTGACATGGAGATTGGCCGCATCGACACGCTCCCGGGAAGCCCCCTTCGGGTTCGACATCTGGGCATTGGTATCATTTTGATTCTCATTGCCTTGACTGTCTTCCGTATCCGTCTGCTCGGGCTGCGGCTGCTCCGGTCTTGTGAAATCCTGATCACTCTGAGAAGGATCCTGCGGCTGATCCTTCGAAGGTGCCTCGCTATCCGGCGGCTGCGGCGGTGGATTCTCTGTATCCTCATGCCTATCTTCCTCTTCTTCCGCTTTTCTCATGCGGTGAGGCAGGATGAATTCTGCCGCCTTTTCAAGGTCTTTCGGAAGGACATATTTTCTTCCCGCCAATGCCGCTTCGGCTCTGGCGGCTTCGATGAGATAAATGTCCGCACGATGTCCCGCCACATGTGCCTTCAGTGTATAGACGGCGGCCAGCTGGATCATGGCCGGTGACACCTCGACATCTTTCAGTCTTTCTCTGGCCTTGGCGACCTGATCCCTCAGCGCTTCTGTCTCTTTCTCCCATTTCTTGCGGAAAGCCAATCCGTCTTTTTCGAAATCCAGTACACGTCGAATGATTTCGATCCTGGTCTTATCATCTGTCGCAGGCTCTATCTGGGCAAAAAGGCCGAAACGGTCGAGCGAAGAAGAAGAAAGCGTACCGCTTTCCGGATTCATGACAGAAAGTACCGTGAAACGAGACTCTCTCTGCTCCGAGAGACCGTCACGCTCGAGGCGGTAGCCGCCTGCCTCGCGAATATTCAGAATGGCAGAAAGCAGATCGTCGCGCAGCAGATTCGCATCATCGATATAGAGCAGTCCGTCATTGGCTTCATCGATAAGACCCGGCAGGAGCTTTTTGTGCCCGCTTCGAATGGCCTCTTCGGCATCGATAGCTCCGAAGAGACGGTCCTCTGTGATGCTGATCGGCACCTCTACCCACGGGGCGTCCAGAAGCTCTCTGGCGCTTCGGACGAGCGTAGATTTCCCTGTTCCCTTTTCACCAGACAGGAGAAGTCCTCCGGCGTGCGGGTTGACCAGGGTGAGGAGGATCGCTTCCTTCGCCTTTTCTGCGCCGCAGATGGCAGCGAAAGGAAATCCGTTACGCTTCATCGTCGATGACCTTATCCACTTCGGACCAGTCCAGAGTCTGTTCTTCGAAAGGACGGCGTCTCATACGGTGCGGGAGCGCCAGACGGGAAGCCTCACGGATGTCTTCCTTCGTGACCTCAGTATGGCCTTCTACGGCCGCGATGGTTTCTGCTGTCTTGATCAGCGTGATGTCTGCACGGTGACCATCGACACCGAGTGTGATGGAGATCTTGGCAGCCAGCAGGAGAATGTCATTCGACACCGTGACCTGCGGGAGCAGCTTCATCGCACGCTCGATGCGGCGAACTTCTTTCTCCTGCTCATCCTTCCACGCTTCGAGAAAAGGCTGCGGATCTGCTTCATAAGCCAGACGGCGTTTGATGATTTCTGCTCTCTTTCCCGGATCCTGTTCACCGACGACCTTGACAGAAAGGGCGAAACGGTCAAGAAGCTGCGGACGGATGTCCCCTTCTTCCGGATTCATTGTGCCGACCAGAGAGAAGCGCGCCGGATGGGAGTAGGAAATCCCTTCACGCTCTACGGTATTGATCCCCATAGCGGCAGAGTCAAGAAGTACATCGACGACATGGTCATCCAGCAGATTGATCTCATCGACATAGAGAATGTTGCGGTTCGCATCAGCGAGAATCCCCGTTTCGAAGGAGCGCTTGCCTTCACGGATAGCCGCCTCGATATCCAGTGTGCCGACGACACGGTCTTCTGTCGCACTGACCGGAAGCTCGACCACCTTCATCGGCAGCATCTCTACGTCCGGTTCTGCATGGTCGTATTTTTCATGACATTCATCACACCAGTTGGCTTTGTCATCTGGATCGTCATGGAAACGGCATCCCTTGATGCAGCGGCGCGGCGGAAGCAGGTCAGCGAGCGCGCGCACAGCGGTCGACTTTGCCGTTCCTTTCTCACCCTGAATGAGTACCCCGCCCAGCTTTGGATTGACAACATTCAGCACGAGTGCTCTTTTCATCGTATCCTGGCCGATGATGGCCGTAAATGGAAATGTTCCCTGTCTTTTCATGAATATCCTCCTTAAAATAAATGGATCTTATCGATAGAAAAAAGGTGCAGGAGAAACACAGGTTCTTTGCGGAATCAGCATTTCCTCATATATCTTTTTATAAAAAACTGTTTCATCGCACATTCTGCTTCAGACTTTTTCACCGCTCCGTCCGAGCGAAGCCAGCGGGAGAAGCAGCCACCGCCGCATAGAGGGAAATAGGAGCAGTCGCGGCACTCCGCCATGGACTTCTTGACAAAAGCAGCAACGGCTCTCACTTTTTCAGGATCACGCCCTTCGCAGACATTTCCCAAAAGATAGCGATCTCTTCCCATCAGCGAGGAGCAGGCATAGATATTCCCATGCACATCGACAAAAGCCGCTTCCCCGTGCATGGCATAGCATTGCGGGAAATCGTAATCCTTGGTTTTCGCAAGACGAGCAGCTCGATTCTCCTGCGTGAAATGGATATGCCGTCCCGTCATCTGTTCCAAAAGGTCCATGCGCGCCGCCGTCTTTTCGAGCGCTTTTGTCATCGCCTCTGCGGAAGGCGCATGAAGAGCTGCCCCGCGCCCCTGCTCACGCAAGATGTCGAAGCCGACCTGGTGAACATTTCCATAGAAATGCGCCATGTCTGCAATACCGGGAAGATCCTCTGTCATATCCTCTGTCACGACGCAGGTGATGCCCGTCCCGATGCCGGCAGACGCCAGATTCTTAAAGCCTTCTGACGCAGCCTGAAAGGACGAGCCGCCATCTTTTTTCCGGCGCGTGCGGTCCATGAGATCCTTGCGTCCGTCACAGGAAATACCGATCCCCACTCCATGCTGGTAGAGCCATGCACCTATATCTTTGGTGAGGAGTGAACCATTCGTCTGTATCTGCATCTGCGCATCATAGTGATTTCTCTCGGCGATTTCTACCAGTTTACGTATGAGCGGAAATCGAAGCAGCGGCTCCCCGCCGGAAAACTGCAGGAGAAAGCGATTTCCTCCCCTTCCGGCAAGGTGCAGTGCCGCAATGGCCGTCTCCTCCGTCATATCCACCTGATCTGCGTCTGCTGCATAACAATACCGACAGGCAAAGTTGCAGCGGCCGGTCAGCGTAAGGACCAGCATACGGATCGGCGCAAGGTCAGTCGTCATCATCTTCGAGTTCCCCTTCGACAGAGAGGTAAAGCTCCTGCAGCTCCTCTTTCATCTCATCGCTTGCGTGCCACATGTCACGCTGGTTTGCTTCAAGAAGCGTCTCTGCCATGCTCTGGAGCGCCCATGGATTGACCTTCTTCATCCATTTCTGCATCGCCGGATCTAAAGCATATTTCTGGGCATACTGTTCATACATCCAGTCATCCATGACACCGCTTGTCGCATCCCACTGGAAGGAAATCGAGAGACGGTTTGCGAGATCGGTCGCCCCTTTGTAGCCGTGTTTCATGAGCCCTTCGATATACTTCGGATTCATAGATTCTGCACGGAAGACACGCTTCATTTCTTCCTGTACCGTCTTTACGCCAACGGAAGAACGATTCGTACTGTCCCCCACGTAGGAAACAGGTGCTTTCCCGCCGAGGCTCTTGACTGCCGCGATCATCCCGCCATGGAATGCATTGTAATCATCGGATGAAAGGATATTGCTCTCATGGTTTTCCTCATTCTTGACCGTGAGGTCGAGAGAAGCGAGACGCTTCTGGAACAGCTCTGGATGGAAGACGCCGCGTTTGCCGCCGCCGAAGACATGCCCGCCCCAGCGGACATACACATTCGCCAGATCCTCTTCCGTCTGCCAGTTCTTCGCATCAAGCACCGTATTGACACCTGCACCGTAGGTTCCGGGCGCGTCGCCAAAGATGCGGAAAGCTGCATTTCTCCATGCCTCATCTCCATCGACACCGGCATCCTCCATGGATCTGGCATCTTCTTTCACATGCTTACGGATGAAATTATCCTCTTCGGATTCATCCAGCGCGGCCACAAGAAGTACCGCCTGATCCATCAGTTCAGCGAGCTGCGGAAGGGTATCGCGGAAAAGGCCGGAGATACGTCCCGTCACGTCGATGCGCGGCCGTTTGAGTTCTGTAAGGGGTATCGCCTCGAGCCCTGTCACGCGCAGACTCCCCTTCTGCCAGACAGGACGGACCCCCAGAAGGTAAAGAAATTCGGCGATGTCCTGCCCCGAGGAGCGCATATTCGGCCCCGACCACAGTACCATCCCGATATTTTCCGGATACTTGCCCTGGTCAGCGATGAATTTTTCTATCATGCGATCGCCCAGCTTCACGCCAAGCTGCCATCCTGCCGGGGATGGCATGGTGCGGGGATCCGTGCCATAGAAATTGCGTCCTGACGGAAGGAGCGAAACGCCGCCAGCATTCGGTGAGCCGGAAGGCCCCGGCTCCACATAGCGACCTGCCAGCGCATCCATCGTGTGCGTAAGTTCCTCCTTCGCCCCCTGAATACGCGGTACCATCTCCTCTTTCACAAACAGGAGGAGTTTCTTCAGCGTCTCCCTCCATGCATCACTGCCATGGGCCTCCGGAAGCGCCATGGCAGAGTCGATCGCTTCTGCCGTAAAGTTGCCGGAAGATAGCGTTTCGATGACCTGCTTCGCTTCTTTTCGGATTTGATCCATCAGCTGTCCGCCAGTGATCCCCTGCGTTTCCACCATGTCTCCCGCATGCTGCTGGATATCATCCAAGGTAACGCCGTATTTTTCTGCCAGCAAATCATAAATGGAAGGCATCTCTCCATTCGAAAGGCGCAGCATCTGAAGAATGCCGTCTACAAGAAGAGTGCCTGTCAGCGGCTGCCCCAGAATGTGCAGTCCCACATGAACTTCGCTGTCTTTCAGCTCTTCGATATAGTCATGCAGCGAAGCGACATAGTCTGCAAATGCCTTCTTTTCCTGATAAGGCACTTCTTCATCCAGCTTGGCTTTCACCGCCAATTTGCGAATCGGCTCCTCCATGGCAGAAACATCGCTCCCATTTCCCTTGAGAGCGGCATACTCATCAATCGTTTTCTCCAGCTCGGCGATTTCATCGTAAGCACCTGCATCAGCGACCGGCGCCGGCATGTAGCTGACCAGACAGCCAGCAGCGCGGCGCTTGGCGATCATACCTTCGCCGGTGATCGTCATATGGTATGGATAGATATTCGGGATATCCCCGAGGGCGATGTCCGGATAGCTTTCTTCATCCAGTCCGACGCCTTTCCCCGGAAGCCACTCCAGATTTCCATGCGTCCCCATATGAATGACCGCATCCGCTTTCCACACATGACGCAGCCAGTAGTAGAAAGCGAGATACTGATGTGTCGGCGGGATCTTCGGATCATGATACGCCTTCGAAGGATCCATCCCGTACTGGCGCGATGGCTGCACCGTGAGGAAAAGATGTCCGTCCATCGTACCGGGGACGAGAATATCACCTTTTTCTGAAATCATGACATCGCCCGGTGCCTCTCCCCAGGTATCCACCATGGATGCCTTCGCTTCTTTCCCGAGCTGTCGGAAGAAATCCAGATACTCACGGCAGGAAAGCTTCTGGCAGGACTCCGCCTGCTCTTCCGTCATCATGGAAATATCATTCGTCGCATGGGATGTCATGAGCCGGATGAAATCATCCGATGTTTCCGGGATGAAATCCATCTGATAGCCCGCTTTCTTCATTTCCTTCATGAGACGGATGGTACTCTCCATCGTATCCAGACCGGAAGCACTCCCGATATTCGAATTCTTCGCCGGATAATTATGGAAAATGATAGCGATTTTTTTATTTTCATTCTTCATATGATGAAGGCTCGCCCATTTCCCTGCCTTTTTGACCATCTGCGTCACGCGCTCAGGAATCGGCACATAGGAGACACTGCCATCGGCATCTTTTTTTCGACCTGCGATCGGCAGACCGGAAATCGCGCCGTCCAGCTCAGGAAGCGCAACCGCGATCGTCGTTTCCACCGCATTCATGCCCTCTGGATTCTTGCGCCAGTCAGCCTCTGATGTGAGAAGCGTATAGGCAGAAAGGATAGGCACCCCCAGCTTCTTCAAGACGGGAAGGCTCGTCTTTCCTGCGCCAAGCATAGAAAACTTCATCGTGGACACCAGCGCATCGATGACAGGCTGTCCGTCCTTCATGAAATACGTCTCCAGTACCTCCGACAACGACGGCATGCCTGCAGACTCATCGATGAACCCGTTTGCAAAGACAGGAAGCACCGCATAGCCTTCTTTGTCCGCTTCCTCCAGAAAAGCCTTCACATACGTGGTATCATCCCAGATCCACTCATCGCGGTAGAAAAGCAGCCCCAGTACAGGCCGATCTCCATAGGGATGCGCCGCCTCGTAATCCGAGAGCGTCTTCTGCAAGCGGCTCTCCACGCTCGGATCATAGATTCCCGCCCAGCTGTACTTCTCCGGCGGTTGTGCTTTCTCCGCCTTGTCATCGAAGAGTCCATTCGCATACAGCCAAAGATTTTTGAAATTGCTGAGGCCTCCATACAGACAGTACTTGCGGAATGTCTCGAGCACCTCGCCATCGATCGACGCACTGTGCTCTGCCATATCCCCATCAATGGCATCGACAAAGTATGCGATCCGATTCTTATCCAGAAAATTTTTACACTCTTTCCAAAAGGAAGACTTCAGTGCATTCTTCATCAAGTGAATCATGACCAGAGAAGCACCGGATACTTTGCGCTCCCAATTCCTGCTCCAGTCACTCGTGCGTTCCACGCGCACAGAAATAGACAGGTCAGAAATCAGCCTCTTCTCCTGAAGCGCCTCACAGGCTTTCTTCATGGAGGCATACCGCCTGTCATGGTTCGTCATATATAGAATTTTGGGTTCCATAGCTCGCCTTTCTCTCGGTTCGTCCTAAAAAATACGTACGGATACTTTTTGCTTCCCTAAGAAATCAAAATGATTCTCTTCATAGAAGACTATGGTTTACTCATTCATTATACTACAAACCCATAAATTTTAAAGCATTTTAATGACATTTATAATTCAAATTTTAATTTGCTCAAATAAAATCGAGGCAACCATCCGAAAATGATTGCCTCGATTCGCTATACTGTCATCATGAAATTTCTAAACCAAGAAACACTGTACTCTTTACTAACCACTTGCGCAAAGAACAGCTGGCGTCATCAGCCTTTAAAATTCTTTGCATCCATGACCGTGATTCCGGTATTTACATCTCTTTCAGAGACGGCCTTTCCATTGGCAAGATCGGCCGCCGCCTTCACCGCTTCGTACCCCATCTTCTCCGGATTCTGTGCGATGGTCGCGAAATGGTAGCTGCCATCTTTTAGAGCTGCCACAGCCGGTTCTGAAAGGTCAAAGCCCATGACAGCTAGATCCTTGCGACCTTCCTTCATGACTGCAGCAATGGTCGCCTTCGTAGAGCTGTTGTTGCAGGCAATGATCCCCTTCACGCTCTTATCCTGAAGGGCCTTTTCCACCAGTTCACCCGCCGTCTGTTCATCTCCGTAATTGATCAGATATGCTTTGGAAATCTTCCATTTCTTCGGTGCCAGATTGTACCAGTTGGCAATGGTAGAATCCAGACGTTCCGAGATCGTGCGGCTTGCGAGGTTGCTGACATGCATGACGATGGTGATTTCCTCGTCTTCCGATACGCCGCTTTCCTTCAGCAGCTCCACCATCTTCTTCGCCACTTCTGCACCAGCTGCCAGGTTATTTGTCATGTAGGACGCATCATAGTCTTCCGTATTCATCATCGTATCAACAAGGACGACCGGCAGCTTATCCGCACGAAGATTCTTTGTAGTCTCGGTCAGACGCATGCTGTCAGCCGCGCCGATAATGATGGAGTCTGCCTTCTTCGCCTGCGCGTCGATCAGCATAGCGCGCTGCAGCTCCCAATTGCCATCCTTGTTGACGCCGCCTACATAGACATTGACCCCATTCTCCTCCCCTGCTTTTTTCATGCCGGCAATCACTTTTTTCCAATAGTTGCCATTCATGGCTTTCACGACAGCATAGACATTCTTCTGTCCGCTTTTCACAGTGGTGACTGCTTTGAAATCCTGTTTCGCAGGTGCTTCAGCGACCTTCTGCGTCACCGTTCCCTGCGGCTCGGCCTGAGTCCCACACCCAGCGACCCCACCTGCCAGAATACATGCAGAAATAAGAAGTGCCCACATTTTTTTCATATCGATTGCTCCTTTTCCACAGAAGTATCATCGTGGAAAAGAAATCTAACATATCCTTCACAGGCGGCCACCATGATCGCTTCCATCGTTAAATTATAGCTTTATTTTAAATGGTATAGTATGGATTTTCAACTTGAAAAAATCAAGAGCTGATTAAGACGCAAAAACACTGCATGAGCATCAGCTCATGCAGTGTTTACAAGTATAAAATTGTAAAAATCAATGCATCAAAAAAACAAAGCTTTCAAACGGCTTTTATTTAGGCAGATGCGATGTCGCAGTATCTGCCAAATGAGCGATCTGATTCAAAGAAAAAAGCATATTCATATCATTCATGTTGTTTTCCCCGACAAAATGGCGGATCTCCGTGATGCTGGCATTGGATAGGCCCATATTCCATGAACGCGAGAGCGGAATGTCGATCATCGCACAGATGATCGTGCGAAGGGCTGCACCATGACTGACGATGGCATAGCTTTTATGATCCCCGCGGGATAGAAGCTCCTTCATGAATGCCATCGTCCGCACCTGACAGTCACGGAAAGACTCTCCGTGAGGGAGCCGCAGCTGGTCAGGATGGTGATACATCTCACTGATCATGCCCGGCCAGAGCTGATCGATCTCACTGAAGGTCTTCCCCTCCCAGTCACCGAAACAGAGCTCCTGCAGCGCAGGCACAATTTCAAGCTCCATGCCATGTGACTTGGCGATGCCTTCCGCCGTGATTCGCGCGCGCTTCAGAGGACTCGTGATCACGCCGTCAAGAGGGATATCCTTGAAATAGGACGCTACTTTCTCCGCCTGCGCCATCCCCATATCGGAGAGCGCAACGTCCGTCGAACCCTGATAACGCCCTGATTTATTCCATTCTGTCTCTCCATGGCGGATAAGATATAGTGTAATCATAGCTGTAATCTCCTTGTCTGATCTCTGAGAACGTCTGTCCCCGAGATCAATCTTTTTCCACGGCGCGCAGTGCCTCTATGAGAATCCGATTTTCTTCTTCTGTCCGCACCGCGACACGGAAGTAAGTCTCATCGAGTCCTTCATAATTTCCACACTGCCGAATCAATATATGATACGGCATCAGTACCTCCTGCAGCTCCTGCCCCGTCTGATATCTTCCTATGAGCCGGCAGAGAATGAAATTCACAGAGCCGGGCAGCACCTTAACAAAATCAAGAGCATCAAGTGCAGCCGAAAGTTTTTCTCTTTCCGCTTGACAGTACACCCTGCTATTCCTGATATAATCTATGTCTTGCGCTGCTGCCGTCATGTAGGACTGCGCAAGGCCATTCACATTCCACGGAATCAGCGTATCCTGCAATCTCTCCGCCAGCGTAGGGTGAAGATAAGCAGCACCTATGCGAAGCCCTGGCACTGCATAGAATTTTGTGAGAGACATCACGACCGCTCCGCAGGTTTCATTCACAAGAACGTGCCGATAGGATACATCATCCCCCACAAAATCAATGAAGGATTCATCAATGATGAGGAAGCTCTCTTTTTTCTTTGCCAAACAGAGAACGGCCTCGAACTCCGATGGAGAAAGCATCTGTCCGTCAGGATTATTGGGGTGGCCGAGGTAGATCAAAGAATGCGGAAAAAGTTTCTTCTCGATCTCCTCTAAAGGAAGTACAAATCCCTGATCCGCCTTGAGAAGAAAGCTGTCCACCGGACAGCCCGCCGCCTCAGCAGAAAGACGATACTCTGAAAAGGATGGTGCCGGAACGATCACTTTCTTCGGATGAAGAAGCTCGACGAGTTTGTACATGAGCTCAGTCGCCCCATTTCCGAGTGCCATTGATTCTTCCGAGATCCCATAACGAATAGAAAGGCTTTTCTTCAGCGCGCGGCACTCCACATCCGGATAGCGGAGCGTCTCTTTTTCCCAGTGCGCCATGAGCGCTTCTCTTCCCTTGGGAGACAGGCCGAGCGGATTGATATTGATACTGAAATCGAAGACTTTGTCCTGCTCCTCTTCGGAGAGACCAAAGACATCGCCCCCATGGCGGGATGATTTGATAGACATAGTGAAATGGTCCTTTATAAATCAATTTTACTTATTCCGTACACAAAAAGCACGAACTCCATCGAGTCCGTGCTTTCATTATAATGTATCGATTAGATTTTTTCTACCTGCATACCGCGATTGGTGAGGCTCACCAGATCAAGGAAGGTGATGCCATCGACTGCTTCCTCCAGCTTTTCCCGAAGAGGCAGCGCCTCCATGCCCGGCGGCAGAATCAGTCCCAGGACAGTCCCGCTGTGCGCACAGATGACCCCTTTCCCGCCGAGGGAAAGACCGACCCTGTGAAAATCAGAAAGCTGCTTTTTATACAGGATCTTCTGATTGCAGAAAGCAGAGATAGAGGCCGCCTCGCCTATGAGGTCGATGGATTTTTCAGCGATGCCTTTCTCGAAGAGACGAAGAGCACGCGCAATATCCTTTTCATTGCTTTTCTGCAAAGCGATGAGGTCTTCCCGCGAATTGAAAGACATCGTGTCGATTTCTCCTCCGCAGTCATAGATGAGAATATCCATCGCCGGTGAGAGCCCGAGAGAACGGATCGCTTTCCCTTCCCGGTAGTCGAATTGCACGATCCCTTCGAAGAAAGTCGCATCGCTGGGCTCTATAGAGAGCGCAATGTGGGCGATCTCCTCCATCGACAGCTTCCTGCCGAAGGAAAGCGCAACGGCCTGTGCGACAGCACTGATATCTGCCGTACTCGAAGCAAGCCCCTTCCCTTTCGGTATCGAGGAAATCAGGCGCACGGACGGCCGGTCCGTCTCTCCAAGATAAGCCAGCGTCTTCTTCACCGCTTCCTCTGCTTTGTCGGGAAGTGCATCATCGGCTTTGTCATCCACCAGAGCCATCGCATAGCGATTGATAGGACAGGTCACCATGAAGGAAGCCCCCTCTGTATAGCCCTGTATGAATTCGCCGCAGGAACCTGGCGAGCTAACTACATATGCCATACCTGCCCCCTTGTGAGAATGACGAAAAGCAGAGCCAGAAAGGCTTCTGTGAGCTCGGTGACAAATCCATAGGTATCTCCTGTCGTGCCGCCGATTTTCTTGACGACCCAACTGTTCAACTTGAGCCCGATCGCGATGGCAGCCCCTGCCAAAAGAAGATAGGTCCATCCGAAATAAAGTGCGGGCAGAAGCGAGAGCACAAAGGCTTTCTCCAGTGCATACTTCTCGCGATAGGCGGCAAACGCTTTTCCCATGCCGTACGGACGGGCATAGGGATACTCACAGATGGAAATCACCATATTGAGCCGCCCCAGCGTCGGCATCGCTATGAGAACGAGATAGAGCGGCGCGTCTGCTGAGCCAAGCGAAAGCGTTTCCACCAGCACAAAGATCAGAATGGACAGCATCCCGAAAGAACCGATAAGACTGTCCTTCATGATTTCCAGACAGCGTTCCTTTGAGCGACCGGAGAACAGGCCATCCGAAGAATCCATCAGCCCGTCGGCGAGTGTCCCCCCGGTGAGGAAGAGCTCGCCCACCACCAGAAGGAATCCCGTCAAGAGCGGCACCCCCAGCGGCTTCATCAAGAAATAGATAAGGCACATAAAAGCGCCGATGATCCATCCTATCACAGGAAACCAGGTGACGCTTTTCCCGAATTCCTCATCATTCCATACGGTGCGGTCGGAAATATGGATACGGGTCAGAAACTGCAGACCCACTAAAAAAGCATTCATGAAATCACCAGAAGATATAAATCAGCACCGTCTCAAGCGCAATGAAAAGAATCGTCGCACCGTACATCATCATGATCGAAGTCATGATGTGGTCCGACTTCAGGGGGATCTCGGCATCCCCCATGTATTCACGGAATTCCGGTTTCCCTTCATAGTAGTTATAACCGCCGAGCTGCACATGCATCGCACCGGCGACCGTCGCTTCCGCATAGCCGCCATTGGGGCTCGGATGTTTCTTCGCATCACGCAGGCAGATCTCCACGGCATGACGCCAGTCCAGACGTAAAAGGAATGCCGCTGCCACAAAGAGCAGGAAAGTGATACGCGCCGGGATATAGTTCAGCACATCATCGAGGCGTGCCGCAAAGCGTCCGAAAAAGAGATAACGGTCATTTTTATAGCCGAGCATAGAGTCCATCGTATTTCCTGCGCGATAAACCATCGCGCCCACCGGACCGAAAAGCAGAAAATAAAAGAGTGGAGAAATGATCCCGTCCGTCGTATTCTCTGCGATCGTCTCGATCGTGCCGCGCGCTATATTGCTTTCATCCAGATTCTCTGTATCCCGGCCGACGATCCAGCTCAGCCGTTTTCTTGCGGTCACGAGATCCTTTTCATCTTTGAGAAGATGGTAAATTTCCAGACCGTCTCTGGCAAGCGCGCGCGGCGTCATCGTGAAATAAAGGACAACGGTGCTGATGGCTGCATAGAGCCACAGACCGCCAAGATGCCCTAAGTAAATCAGAAAAGCCGTCAGAAGACCTACGGTAAGCAGCACGAGCAGCACTGTCAGCATCCCGCGAAGAAACATATTTCCATCGGACGTCTTTTTCTCCGGGTACAGGTGGTTCTCATAGAAGGAAATCAGATTCCCGATAAGTACCACCGGATGCCATTTCGAGCGCGGATCGCCATAGACCGTATCCACCACAAGAGAGGCGAAAGGGATCGCTGCTTCTGTGATGGAAGTAAGAAGCCCGCTCACTTATTCATTCTCCAGAATCTTATAGAAGGCGTCCATGTCGAAGTTCTTTCTGACAGTATTCGCCAAACGGTCGAATTCCGACTCTTTGTACTTTCTGTAGCGGAACTGGATCGGCAGATCTTCGAGTCCCTTTCTCCGGCGGAGCGCATTGATGACGGCGCGGCGGATCTCATCATTATCGAATATGCCATGGCAGTAGGTGCCAAAGACATTGTGTTTTTCATTGATGAATCCGTCCATCAGATCGACCGGCGCTTCGCTTCTTTGCGTGATATGGAAAAGGGACTGTGCCTCTTTGGTGAGCGTCGTCTCCCCCATATGGATCTCATACCCGCGCATGCCCTTGGCGGAGAATTTCATATCGAGGAAAGGCAGCTCCTCGCAGTCAAAGAGCACCTGATAGGTATTCTTTTTGCCATGCATCGAAGTTTCATAGGGCAGAAGGCCGAGCCCTTCGACTTCATCATTTTCACTTTCCACGTGAAGCGGGTCACAGACCTTTTCACCAAGCATCTGGTAACCGCCGCAGATCCCGATGACAGGTACGTCCTCTTCTGCCAGCTCGCAGATCTCCTTCGCATAGCCCTGCCGCTTCAGGTACAGCAGGTCTTCCGTCGTATTCTTACTGCCCGGCAGCATGATGAGATCCGGATGACCGATCATATCCCCCTGCTGGACAAAGCGGACATTCACATCCGGTTCATGATTCAGCGCATCGAAGTCGGTAAAATTCGAAATCTTCGGAGTCTGCATGACAGCGATGTGAATATCTCTCATCACATGGTCGCTCGGCATATCCTGCAGGGAGACCGAGTCCTCATCGTCGATGCCCAGCTTGTCGAGGTAAGGAATGACACCCAGGACCGGAACACCTGTCCTTTCTTTGAGGAAGGTCAGCGCCGGTTCAAGCAGGGTGATATCTCCCCTGAACTTATTGATAATGAGCCCTTTCACGAGAGCTCTCTCATCCTCATCGAGCAGCATCAGCGTGCCGACGATCGAAGCGAGTGCACCGCCGCGGTCAATATCTGCGATCAGGAAAACCGGCGCATGGCATTCTTTGGCGATACGCATATTGACGATATCATTTTTCTTCAGATTCACTTCCGCCGGACTGCCAGCCCCTTCGATGACCAGCGCATCATAATGCGTCTCCATATAGGCGAGGGCTTCCTTTACACTCGCCCATGCCTGCTGGCTGTACTTGTTCTGGTAGTCAGAAGCACTGTAGTTACCGACCGACTGTCCCAGAAGAATGACCTGCGAGCAGGAATTGCCCGTCGGTTTCAAAAGGACCGGATTCATCTGTACGATCGGATCTGCACCCGCTGCTTCCGCCTGCGCGACTGTCGAACGTCCGATTTCCCCGCCGGAACGGGTGACATAGGAATTCAGCGCCATATTCTGCGCTTTGAATGGAGCGGTATTATACCCATCCTGCGTCAGAATGCGGCAAAACGCCGTACACAGGATGCTTTTCCCTACATGAGAACTGGTTCCCTGAAACATGACTCTTTTTGCGATTTTTATCATCATAACTCCACTCCTCTTTCTTTGAGTTCAATGGTAATTCCTGCCACGGACAGATATACCTTGTCAGCACGCTTTGCGATATACTGATTCGCCAGACCGACAAGATCCCTGTATACCCGGCTCATGGCATTGGCCGGAACAATGCCCATGCCCAGCTCATCGGAAACAAAAATGATCTCTTTATCAGTGACTTTGGAAATCGAATCAAACATACGATCCAGATCCTTCTCCAGTGCTTTCTGGAGCGTCGTCAGATCTTCCACCCCCAATGTCTCCACTGTGATCCCCTTCATATGATCCATCAGAAGGTTATTCACATACATGGTCAGACAGTCGAAAAGAATGTCATCAGCGCCGGCGAGGATTTCATCCATCATCGGCCCCGCCTCGTGCATGACCTCAAAAGTCTTCCAGTCAGCCGGCCGCCTCTCGCGATGAAGCATGACACGATACTTCATCTCATCATCAAAGATCTGGCTGGTGGCGATGTATCCCTTCCTTTTCCCTGCAGAATGATACATCAGCTTCTCCGCAAATTCACTTTTCCCGCTGCGCGCGCCGCCCAAAACCAGAAAAATTTGATTCTTCATTTCCTCATCACCTCATTTTTCGTTCCTTCGGGGCATTTATCTTTGTCCCTTCAGGGCATTTACCGTTATATTTTACCATAGTCAGCGCTAGATAGCCACTTGCGTGAACGGGTCCCACGAAAGAAAAATATAATGAAGCCGGCCGTCAAGACCACGTTTCAAAATAGTCAGCGCGATTCCATATAGTATTCGTTACATGCGAAAAAAGGGGCTGTGAAATAATAGCTCCATGAACACAAAAAAGGACTTTCGATTTTTGCGAATCAAAAGTCCTTTTTT
>UQRR01000020.1 GCA_900543455.1 uncultured Dialister sp. | reverse complement strand
TTTCCTTTTGGCCATTAAAAAAATCCCCCTAAAGCAGTTTGGTTATTTACCTTGTCTGCTTTAGGGGGATCATATCATTTCACGGCAGCGGTTTTTTGCGTCCAAGTCTTAGGAAATGCTGATGCAGCCAAAGGATCCGTATTTCCTTGAGAAAATTCAGCTTGCGTTTTTGTCTCTTCCATAGTATAATCGAATCACATCGAAATGAACCTAAGTCAATTTTTAAGGAGGATATCATGAAAAAATTCGCACTGGCACTTGCCGCTTTCACTATGCTTACTGCGACTTCTGCGATGGCGATGGATTCCGCGACACTCCTCGCCCATCCTGACCGTTATCGCGTCATTCATGCAGACGATGAAGAGATCTTCTACGCAGACATGAAGTCACTCTCCGGCATGCAGACGATGGATTTCCCGGGAAGCATCGAAAATGTAGACTTCACCCTCTACGTGGAAAGCCTCAAAAAGAACCCCAGCGACTATGACTTCGCGGATGGAAATCTCACGACCCGCATTCGTGAATTCAAGATCAATCTCCATGCCGATAAGCGTGAAAGAGAATACTCCATGGATCACGCCCTCATCGCGATGTATGATGCGAAGGGCAATGCTGTCAGCAAGTATGATCATCTCTCGGATGTGAAGAAAAATCGCAAGCTCGATGCAGAGGCCAAAGAGCTGTATGTGAACCTGTCTCATGTGAGAAAATAGGGACTGGCGAAAAAATCCTCTAGCCAAGTTCCGCCCCTTCGGACTCCCTCCTTCCTTTGGAAGGAGGGAGAATACTGCTCCCATTCAGAAAGCTTACGATACGAGAATGCCGCCTCCCCACATTCGTCATTTCGAGCGAATGCGAGAAATCTTTTTCGTTCGCGGTCAAGCAAAAGTAGGAGGACTGCGGGTAACGGGAAGCACCGTGCTTCATACGACTTGAAAGCACGGTGTTTCATGCAAGCTGATTCACGCATGAAACAGATAATGGCAAACGAAAAAGATCCCTCGGCTCCGCTCGGGATGACGATACGAGAGCACCGCTTCTCTCACGTTTCCTTTCATCCCGCTGAGGGAGCCAACCTCCGCCCCTTTCTTGGGAGGGAGGGAGAAAACAGAGCTTTGGCATCGCCACTACGTATACTCTGCGGCGCTTCTGTTTTTTACACGCCGCAACCAGCCCCTCTAAGCCTTTAGCCTTCTAAGCCTCTTTCGCCGGCAATCAAGGAACGGCACGCTTTACGGGCTTCGCAACCATCCCTATATCCGCAAATAAAAAGACCTGCCTCATGCCAGGTCTTTTTATTTGCCTTACTCATAATGCAGTGCATCGATCGGATTCAGCTTCGCCGCCTTCTGTGCCGGATAGAGGCCGAAAATAAGACCGATCAGGACAGAGAAAACGAAGGAGCCGACGATGGGTCCCGCTGCGATGACAGTCGGGATCTGTGACAGCTGCGGCGTCACGAGTGCGATGCCGACGCCAAGAGCGACCCCCAGGAAGCCGCCGGCAAGACTAACGGTGATGGACTCGATCAGGAACTGGACAATGATCATCTGGTATGTCGCCCCCAGTGCTTTGCGGATGCCGATCTCCTTCGTACGCTCCGTGACGGAGACGAGCATGATATTCATGATGCCGATACCGCCGACAAGGAGGGAGATCGCTGCCACACTGCCAAGGAAGATGGTCAGTGTCTGCGTGGTCGACTCCATGGTCTTGATGAGATCCTGCGAATTTTGAATGGAGAAATCATCATCCGTCCCGGAGACGCGGTGGCGCGTGCGGAGCAGGTTCGTCACATCGGACTCGATCTGTGAAAGATCGCTGCTGTTATCCGCCGAGATGACGATGTTATTCACATAGGTGATGTGCAGCATACGTTCCTGCACGGTGCTGAAGGGACAGAGGACGCGATCGTCCTGATCCATGAAGGAGTAACCCTTTTCCTCCAAAAGCCCGATCACGGTGAATGGATTCCCATGGATACGGACCTTCTTCCCGATGGGATCCTCTTCTCCGAAGAGCCCTGTCGCGACCGTTTTCCCGATGACAGCGACACGGGCACGGGCATTGTATTCCTTCTGCGTCCAGAAACGGCCTTCCTGCACCTTGAGGTCAGAGAGATCCGCATAGTCCTGCGTGCAGCCATAGACGCGGGTATTCCAGTTCTTATTGCCATTGACGAGAAGGTAACTCCCCTGCACGAGCGGAGCGGAATAGGTGATGTTCGGCAGATTGCGGATCGCCAGATAGTCCTTGTAAGTCAAGGTCTGCATGGAGCCGGCCGCCTGCTTCACCCCCGGCTTTCTGCCGGTTCCCGGCGTGACCGTGATGGTATTCGATCCAAGGCGGGAAATATCGCTCTTGATCGAGTCCTGCACGCCATAACCGATGGACATGAGCGCAATGACGGCCGCTACCCCAATGATGATGCCCAGCATGGTGAGCAGCGAGCGCATTTTATTGCTGACGATCGAGCTCCATGCCATGAGGACACTTTCGAAATAAATATTCGTCATGATAAAGGCCCTCGTATATCTTTACTAATGTGTCCATCAGAAAGGATCACGTGGCGGGTCGCGTAAGCCGCGACATCATTCTCATGCGTGACGAGGATGATGGTCTTCCCCTCTTTATATAAGGAGGAAAAGATCTCCATGACCTCCTTTGTCGACTTGCTGTCCAGATTTCCTGTCGGCTCATCCGCCATGATGATGGCAGGGTCATTGATGAGCGCACGCGCGATGGCGACGCGCTGACGCTGCCCGCCCGACATTTCCGCCGGCATATGATACGCACGGTCACCCAGCCCCACGGAGTCCAGCATGCGAAGAGCACGCTCTTTTCTCTCCTTCTTGAAGACATTCCCATAGATCATGGGAAGGATCACATTATCCAGCGCCGAGAGCTTCGGCAGCAGATTGAAGCTCTGGAAGACGAAACCGATCTTGCGATTTCTGGTATAGGCCAGCGCACTGTCCCCGAGCCTTGCAACCTCTTCCCCATCGAGCTTGTAAGAGCCGCGACTCGGACGATCGAGACAGCCCAGAATATTCATCAGCGTCGATTTCCCGGCGCCCGAAGGCCCCATGATAGAGACAAACTCCCCCTTGGAGATCGTAAGATCGATCTTCGTCAGGACAGGCACCTCCTGCTTCCCGATATAATAGCTCTTGCCAATATCCGTCAGGCGGATGACTTCATCCGATTTCTCTTTCTTCTCCATCACACCGGACCTCCCGGGCCGTGGCGATTGTTCTTATTCGTCGGAGTCGAAGTCTTCTCCTGCGAGACAGTCCCGCTGACCACGATCTCCTGCCCTTCGGAAAGACCGCTCGTCACCTCGATCTCCTTCTCAGTGGAAATCCCCGTCGTCACATAGGTCTTCTTCACATCCGCCCCCTCTTTGACGTAGACATAGGAGCCTTCCGAGTCGCTGCGGATCACCGTCACAGGCACCGTCAGCGCATCCACGCTCTCGCGGCCCTTGATGACCGCTCTCGCCGTCATGGACGGATAGAGCCCTTCCAGCTCGTCCTTATTGATATCTACATAGACGGTATAGTACACGACCGAACTCGAAGAACTGCTGGTGCTGCCGCTCGCTGAGTACTGCTTCTTGGAAATATCCGACACCACGCCGTGGAACGTGCGGTTCGGGTACGCATCGACCGTGAATTCCACCTTCTGGCCCACGGCCACCTCACCGATATCTGTCTCATCGACCAGAAGCTCGATGCGCATGGAAGAAAGATCCGCGACAGTCACGATGACCATCTGGCTGGACAGCCCCTGAGACACCGTCTCCCCTTCCTTCATCGGCTCGCCGATGACTACGCCATCCATCGGCGAAGTGATGACCGTATCATTCACATCCGCCTGCGCCTTGTCATACGCCGCCTGTGCATTCAGATAGTCCATGCGCGCATTATCCATCTCCTGATACGGGATCGCGCCTTTCTCATAAAGGCCTGCCAGACGTTCATAGTAGGACTCCTTATTGGCGAGCGTATTCTGCGTCTGCTTCATCATGGACGTCAGCGCCTTCGACTCGATCATCGCCAGCGTCTCGCCCTTCGTGACCTTCTCATTCTGCTTCACATACACCTTTTCCAAAGTGCCGGACGCCGTAGCCGAGAGATCGACACTATTCACCGGCTCGATCGTCCCCGTCGCATCGATGGTAAGCCCGATAGTGCCGCGCGATACCGCCCCCACCGTGTAATTATCCTTCTGCGGAGCATGGCTCTTCTGATACCAGAAATAACCGCCGCCCGCTGCCACTGCGATGACAATGAGGAGAACGACCATCCATTTCTTCTTCATATATTTCCTCCTTATGGGTTCATGAATGCAAAGCAAACTCTGCATTTCGTAAAAACTTTCTCTCCTAATAATGCCATTATATCACAGGAACGGAACGTGCATGAAAATAAAGAAAAGTAGTTTGCAGCTAGCCCGCGGGGGGGAGGGAAATGAGAATACCGCTCCCTGCATCCCATCATTCCCCCGTATCGTCATTTCGAGCGAAGCGAGAAATCTTCCTTGCACACCGGTAAAGCTAAGATTTTGAGATAGCGATAAGACCAAAAAACGATTTTTGCGTTTCCTCATCCATGGAGAACGCCACTTCGATGTAGAGATCCCTCGACTCTGCTCGGGATGACGATACGGGAGGACGGGCTATCTCTCATCCCCTTTCATCCCGCTGCGGAGCCAACCTCCGCCCCTTCGGGGCACCTCCTTCCAGAGGAAGGAGGGAAATACTGACATGATCCCTAGCTACTAATCCCCAGTCACTAGCTACTAGTCACCCGTCACTATCCCCCAGCATCCCACGCAAAAAGCGCAGCCCCTGCGGGTTGCGCTTTCTGATTTCAAAAACTACACATTGAAGCGGAAGTAGGCGATATCCCCATCCTGGATGATATAGTCCTTCCCTTCGACGCGAAGGAGGCCTTTTTCACGGACCGTAGCATACGAGCCGCAGTCCATGAGGTCTTTGTAGGAGACGATCTCCGCGCGGATGAAGCCTCTCTCGATATCGCTGTGGATCTTGCCAGCGGCCTTCGGTGCTTTCGTCCCTTCGCGGACCGTCCAAGAACGGCATTCATCCGGTCCGACGGTGAAGAAATTGATAAGTCCCAGCATAGAGTACGCGCTGCGGATCAGACGATTCAAGCCAGGCTCCTCTTCGCCCAGATCGGCCAAGAAAGCCTTCGCCTCTTCGGCATCCAGCTCAGAGACCTCCTGCTCGATCTCCGCAGAGATCGGCACCCACTTGGCGCCTTCCTTTTCTGCCTGCGCCGCTGCCTTCTGGACGAAAGGATTCGCTTCCGGATCCGCGATGTCATCTTCCGCGACATTCAGCACATAAAGGACCGGCTTCAGCGTGATGAGATTCAGCTCTTTCAAGACCTCCAGATCATCTTCCGAGAGATCAAGGGCTCTTGCCGGCGTCCCTTCCTGCAGCGCATCGAATACCTTTTCAAGCACCGGCAGATCGAGCTTCGCCTGCTTGATCCCTGCCTGCGCGAGCTTCGCCGTCTTGACCTTCTTCTTGTCGACACTCTCCAGATCCGCCAGACACAGCTCCGTATTGATGATATCCATATCACGGACAGGATCGATAGAGCCTTCTACGTGCGTGATATTTCCATCCTCGAAGCAGCGGACGACATGCGCGATGGCATCCGTCTCACGAATATGCGAGAGGAACTGATTTCCCAGACCCTCGCCCTTGGAGGCGCCCGCTACGAGGCCGGCGATATCGACGAAACGAGTGAACGCCGGCGTTGTCTTCTTCGGCTGGAACATCTTCGCCAGATCATAGATGCGATGATCCGGGACCTCTACGACGCCCACATTCGGCTCGATGGTGCAGAAAGGAAAATTCGCCGCTTCTGCTCCGGCTTTTGTGATGGCATTGAACAGCGTGCTCTTCCCTACATTCGGAAGGCCGACAATGCCGATCTGCAGATTCGTACTCATGGATACTCCTTGTAAATATAGGTTCAGGGATCAGAAGTGACCGATGACTGAACGCGAAAGCGCCACCCCTCATTCCCAATTCGGGAAAAGCGATCTTCTCATTTCTCAATGCATGAGTCGATCGCTATCTTCCCTCCCCCCTTCAATTTATCTGGCAGCCAGTGCCTTCTTCATGCGTTCTACCGCTTCCTTCGTCAGCTCCGGCGTATTGAAAGAAGTCAGACGGACATAGCCTTCCCCGCACGGACCGAAGCCGGAGCCCGGCGTGCAGATGATTTCCGCCTCATTCAGCAGGAAATCGAAGAAATCCCAGCTCGTCATACCTTCCGGCACCGTCAGCCATACATATGGGCTGTTCACGCCGCCGCAGGCAGGAAGACCCGCTTCCTTCGCACCGGCCAAGATGACCGCAGCATTCTTTCTATAGATATCCAGCGTTTCCTGGATCTGCTTCTGGCCTTCTTCGGTGTAGATCGCTTCAGCGCCGCGCTGCACAATATAAGAGCAGCCATTGAACTTCGTGCACTGGCGGCGATCCCACAGCTGGTTTGCCGAGATCTTCTCACCCTTCTTCGTTTCCAGCATCAGCTCCTTCGGAACGACGCAGTAACCGCAGCGGACGCCAGTGAAGCCAGCCGTCTTCGAGTACGAACGGAACTCGATAGCGACTTCCTTCGCCCCTTCGATCTCATAAATGCTGTGCGGCACATCATCTTCCGTGATGAATGCTTCATACGCAGCATCGAAGAAAATGACAGAGCCCGTCTGCTGTGCATAGCGTACCCATACCGTCAGATCCTTCTTCGTCAGCGCAGAACCGGTCGGATTATTCGGCGAGCACAGATAAATGATCATCGGATCATGAGACGGCAGATTTGCCTTGAAGCCGCATTCTTCATAGCACGGCAGATATTCGAAGCGTTCATACGCCCCACGGACATATTTACCGCTTCTGCCAGCCATGACATTGCTGTCCACATAGACCGGGTACACCGGATCGGTGATCGCAACGATATCCGATTCTGCAAAGATCTCCTGCATATTGCCGACATCGCACTTTGCGCCGTCGCTGACAAAGATCTCGTCTGGGGAAATATCGCATCCGCGATCCTGGAAATCATGCTTTGCGATCGCTTCACGAAGGAAGAGATAGCCCTGCTCCGGACCATAGCCGCGGAACGTCTCCACATGTCCCATTTCCTCGACAGCCTTCTTCATCGCTTCGATCACGACCGGAGCCAGTGGCTGCGTCACATCACCGATACCAAGGGAAATGATATTCGCATCCGGATGCGCGGCTTTGTACGCCTCCTGCTTCTTGCGGACTTCCGCAAACAGGTATGCACCCTGAAGATTCAGATAATTTTCATTGCAATGAGCCATAAGTTTCGCCTCTCCGTTCTTTATTATTCATGTCAGTATGACTGTTATATTTTACCATACAGGGCAAGGAAAGGGAAATGAAAATGACTGCCGCTCCCGAAGGGCCGCGAAAAGAGACTAAGTGACGCCTGCGAAATAAATCCCCCTATGCCCAAGGCATAGAGGGGTCTTAGCCTATACTCTTTCTTTGCAGATCTGCACCAGCGCCCGCGCGATCGCCTCCGCTTCCTCCGTCGTGTTGTACCTTCCTAAAGATATACGGATCGTGCCCAAAGCATAGGCCTCATCCAGCCCGATCGACTTCAGCACATAAGAGACCTCCGTCTTTTCACTATTGCACGCAGAGCCTGTCGACACTTCAATCCCTTTCAGATCCAAGCGGTGAAGCAGCATCTCCCCTTCCATACCTTTGAAGGAAAGACTCATATTCCCTGGGACTTGCGGCGCTGTACCATTTCTCAGATAGTCGATTCCCGATGCATCCAACGCGTGCAAGATGATCTGCTCTAAAGAAATCAGGTGCTGATGATTGGCAGTCATATGACGAACATTTTCCTCCAATGCCGCCGCCATCCCGACAATTGCCGCTACATTCTCCGTACCAGCCCGCAAGCCACGTTCCTGCGCTCCACCATCCATGTAAGGGCGGATGCTCGTTCCCTTTCGAATGTAGAGAAATCCGATGCCTTTGGGCCCATTGAATTTATGGGAAGAGGCTGACATCATGTCGACGCCAAGCTCCCGGACGTCAATGGGAATATGCCCCATCGACTGCACCGCATCTGTATGAAAGAGGGCACCATGGGCATGCGCTATTTCGCACAGCTCTTTGATGGGCTGGATGGTTCCGAGCTCATTATTTGACATCATAATGGAGACCAGCTTCGTTTTCTTGGTAAGTGCCCTTGTCAGCGCATCTACAGTCACATGACCGCTGTGATCTGGTGAAACATGGGACACAGGGAACCCCAGTCTTTCGATCGTCTCACAGGAATGCAAAATTGCATGATGTTCAAAAGATGATGTCACCGTCTGCCGGTAGTCATCTTTTTCTAAAAGACCTTTGACAGCCCAGTTATCACTTTCCGACCCACCAGAAGTAAAAAATATTTCTTCCGGTGCAGCATGAATACACCCTGCAATGATTTCCCGGGCCTCTTGCAAAAGAGCCCGCGGATTTCTGGAAAATGAGTATAACTGTGAAGCATTACCGAATTCTTCCAGCATCAGCGGCTTCATCTTTTCAAAAGCCGTGGGACTTAAAGGAGACGTCGCAGCATTATCTGCATATATCATAAGAAACACCTTCTCACTCGAAAAGCCTGCAGCCTTCAGCTTTGAATTCTTCGATCTTATCTAAAATATCCTGCGGCTCTACTTCCAAGTAGTCTGCCAGACAGTCCAGACAGTAGAATGCCTCCACATCGGAGCCAAGCAGTTTTTTGTTAATACCTACCTCATCTTTGGAAAGCGGTTTCTTCCCGCATGCGATACAGATCTCTTCTTTCCCTTTTCGCAAGACTACATCTCCTTCACTTTGAAATCTGGAATCATCTTGCCTTGATACTGCGGATCTGCAAACCCCATCTGCATACGCATGATGGCACGCATTTCCATTGCAGGGCGCAAACAATACATACGAAAATCCTTTGATGAGATCGCGCTCGCTTCCGTCACATGAGGGAAAAGGAGCTTCAAGTATGCTGTCGCCATACGCTTTACAGCTTCTGTATCACGCGTATCTGCCCCCTTCGGGAGCTCGACCAGCTCATCTACCACCGCACGATAGGACGATTCATCGCGGAGCTGATGCATGATCATGGCAAAATATTCCGAATTGAGCGCCCACCCACAGACTTTCATATCATCCGTCATACGCGGCAAATTCCAACCTTTGATGAAACCGTGGATACGATCCAGAAACTGCGGCTGCTGGAATGGCTTCGGAAGCTCCTTGAACATATTGGTATATTCATTCATCGCCTGCGAAGCAATATTCCCAAGGAAAATGATCCCTGCGTCCACATTCACTTCATGATTATCCGGTGCACGATACTTCCCATTTTCCATGATCGCCTGCAGTGCCGACTGGATTTCCGTATCCTGCATGTACTCTGCCTCGCGAATCTCATCCAGTGCCACGAAATCACGCAGAGCCACGATACCATCTTTCTTCTTCCCCAGATCATAGATGAGCTTGGCTCTCGTCACCTTGCCAGATACCAACCAGCCATAACGGCTGACCTGCCCGAAGAGATAAGATTTCCCTGTACCCGCCGGAGCGAGCTCAAGGAGATTCACTCTCTTTTCCACAAAAGGAAGAAGTCGCTGGAGCACACAGAGCTTTTGCGTGAAATCTTTATACCCTGCCGCATTATAATCCACCGCCCCCAAGATGATATCCACCCATTCTTCCAGCGTGAAATCTTCTCTGGCACTGCAGAATTCGTCCAAATCAACGCCGTAGGGACAGAAATCCTGATACCCTTCCAGCGTAATCTTGCCTTTTTCCTTTCCCTCCGGCGGCTGGTATCCCAGCTTCACAATGCCCCAGCTTTCCTCGCTTTTCAGCAAATCCTTGCTGCACTTTGACCACACCTCATCCGGAATGCGCGTATCCTTGTGCTGCAAGCCAAAGTCTGGAAGCTCAAAGGAAATCTCGCTCGTCTTAATGTCAATGTAGACGGAAACTTTGGTGAGACAAGTCACCAAGTCCCCTTGGTGGACGATCTCATTCAACATGTGCGGCCAGTCCGTTTTTTTCGGTATAAAACGATGAATGAAATCCGTCACCTCTCCCACATCGACCTCGCCATCATCGTCCTGAAAGCGCCCGATCACCCAGTCCCGCATAAAAGAGGGCAATTTGAAGGCAGAGATAAAATTATTCTTCTTCAAGTCTTTATAAACCGCCATCGCATCGAAAGCATCGCGGAGCTTATTCACAAATTCTTCCGGCTGCGTGCACTCTATCATTACGATTCACCCCTATTTCCTTAGAAAATATCGCCCAGATTGTCTTTGGCGACCTCCTTCTTGACGTGGAAGGCTACCTGCTCTTTCAGTAAGGTATCTCCATCATAAATATCCGCCATATAATCATGCGTTCTCTTCATATCCGGGAGAGGAATGATGGCACGTCTTCGATGCGTATCCAGTTTTCCTCGATAGGTCTTTCCGTTCACGATGATATAGGGATCCGCCATGTCGAAATTCGTGACCAAGAGGAGCTCGCCCACTTCTTTCTTTCTGAGCTGCACCAGTGCTGGCTGGAATTCCACCATCGGATCCTTTGGCTTCAAGGAAATCTGCAGCAGCGGCACGAGCGTCTCTTCCAATGTCGCTCCGCCATGCACTTCAACATCCGCCTTGCGGCTGCCTTTGAAGCGCATGTAATTGGCAAGGACGGCATACCCATTTTCATAAGCAGCAAACGGGATCCCAGGATCTTCTTCCACCTGGCAGCAACGTCCGCTATGCTGCCCTTTGGACTCTCCTACAATGAACTCGGCTCCATACTCTTCGTCATTCAAGACAGCCAGACGGGTCGCACCATGGTCAGAAATGATAATGGCACTCTTCATTTCCTTCGTCAAAAGTCCATCGCGGATGGTTTGCAACACATCATCGATCGCTTTCAGCTCTGCCACGAGATGCAGCGGAATCTTTTGTTTCTCATAGTTATAAGTCTGGCTCTCATGCTTCAGCTCATCCAGATCTTTGATGTTTGTTACATCAGGATTCATGAACTCTGTATTCTGTGATGTAATGGACGGGAGCTCACCGTGCACCACCTGAATAGAGAGCAAGAGACCATACGTCTTACACTTTTCCGAGATATAGGAGAGATACTCTACGCCAAGCGCATCGACGAAGTACATCATCGTATTCTCTTTTTTCATCTGACTCAAAGCCAGACTGCGAATAGGAAACTGGTTGTAGACACGATGCTCCGCCAGTGTATTCACCTGAGCTTTGAAATCCGGAGTCAGATGATTCATCAGCTTCTGCCACTTGTAGTCGTCAAAATATTTCGTTAGTAAAGGCACCAGACGTTCCGGCACTTTCTGATGCATGGTAAAAGTGAACGATTTCATATAGGCGAAAAGATCCGGGAAATGCGTCTTAAGCACACCCATGACTTCTTCTTTCGTATAGTCATAGTCAGCAAGGCACTGGAACAGCATTTTTTCCTCCCAGGCCGTTCCGGCAAAGAGATACCAGATGGCGTCTCTCCCTTTTTGTGCAATGGCATCCTGATATTCGCTCACCCAAGTCGCCGGAATGGCTTGCCCTTCCAGCAATCGTTTCCGCCCCTCGCAATACTTTTCAAATTCTCTCATTTGAAAGGAAAGTGAAGAAAGCGATAGGAAAATATGCTCCCCAAGATCCTGCCAATGCTGGCTCTTTCCCAGCGCATACGACAAGTAGGCATCTTCTGATGCTCCTTCTACTTTGAGAAGAAGCCAGTACAGCCAAGTCTCCCTCTCATCCGATTGCCCGTATTCCTGCTTCAGGATCGTAGAAAAATGCGTCTCAAGCCCAAAGCACCTTTTTGCCAAAGCACTCCATGATAGAGATTCTTCCCAGTACTTGGCAAACCACGCCCATTCCTCCTTCGTGCCCCAGCACTCTTTGAGCGCGCCTTTCAGTACCGGATAGGCTTTCACCAGCTCTTCAAATATACCTTTCGAGCTGCGGATGGAATACATAGACTCACTAAAGATTTCTCTGGGAAAACCGATTCGCGCCACGAAGGATGTCTCCCCCGTCGCAGAATCATATTGCTCCAGCTTTTCAAGCAGTGCCTGGATATTCGGCAGCACCGACTGACCGAAAGAGTTTTCCTCCGGTGATGCGAGATAAATCGATGGAAGCGGCGTGGGATCCCCCTCAAGCAAGAGCACCCGATATGATAAATGCTGGTCCTGCTGCATTCTAGACAGACGGATCTCCTTCATATGCGAGAGCAAGACAATGACATGCCCCGCCACAGAAAGCTCCTGCAGCCTCGCCATCAATTCTTCCGCCCTCTTCTTACCGAACAGCATGGCATAGGACGAAAGACCAATCACAACAAAACAGTCTTTCTTTTTTACATCACGAAAAAGGGCATCGATTTGAGGTAACCCCTTCCCACAATAGTCATGCACAAAAACGCAGGTTTTATTCCCATCGATCCGCATACGCTTGACGAGGCATTGAAAATCATGGTCATTCTCTGCATTCACCAACAAAGGATGCCCCGTGATTTCCTTTTGACAATAGGCTTCTATCCGGTCGAAGCATTGATCCATAGTATTGCATTCCATGAGAGCCACCTCATCTCTGGCCTTTCAGAATCTCCCGGCCAAAATCAGGGTCCATCAGTTTGTCTCGCAGATATTCACGCAACTGATCAGCAGACATATGCTCGAAAATCTGCTCCGCTTCCGCTTTCCCATGCAGTTCATATTCCTTCTTGAACATCATCTTCAAGCGGCCTCTGATGTTTGGATTGTTCCACCAGCCATACACATTACAATCATATTCAAAAAGTTTTTTCCTGATGTCCGCCAAATCATGCAGCAGCACGCTTTCCGGCCCGACGATACACTTCATGAAGCAAGCATCTACATAGTCTGTATCATCTACCCGACGGAAGAAGCCAGCATGATTCAAAGACGCCAGATATTCAGCGGCTTTCTTGACCATATCCACGGAAGCATTCGGATTCCCGATGATCGGCAGGAATCGCTGTGCTGCTTCTTGCTCCTCTTTCTTGAAAAGGCAAAGAATTGGCGTTTTATTCCGCGAAGACCAGTCTTTAGGGTTCTCCGTATCCGTTATACTGCGCCATTCTTCCTGCAGTTCCTTTTTCTCTCTATCCTGCTGATATCGGCCGACACGTTCCTGCACCAGATTGTAGTAGCGGGTCGAGTCCGCGCCAAGCTGTCCGGCAGGCAATTCCAGATACAGTTTCTTCTTGCTGTCTTCATCCATACCTTCCGTAAAGCTGGAGACAGCATCCATGAAATAGCGCTGCTGGAAATTGTAGAAATCGATAAATGCATTGCCATTCTGACAAAGCAGCTGATAGAATGCCGCTTTATCCTGAATGGTGCGTGTCTCAAGGAGCTGTTTCAGTGCTTTCAAGAAATCACCAAGCGATCCCACCATCGGCCGTACGATCTCATACGGCAGCTTGATCTGCTGGGCTTTGGTCACCCAGCCCGCCACAGCCTCACCATACGAGTGATACAACCCGATGCATCGGATGCTTTCTGCGACGATCTGGTATTCCAGGATCACATTCGAGATGACTTTATCTGCCGTCTCTTTCCGCCATACCCAGTTTGCTTCACCCGCATCGAATCCAGACTTGATACGCATGAGGTACTTGCCGCCATCTGCGATCTCCTGTGCCAATCTTGGCAGAAGTCCATCCTGATACGATGCCACGTAGGCGAACATCCCCTGCCGCGTCTTATCAGACTGGCAAAGAAGCTGCAAGTCATCCGCCACCGATGGGTGATCGAGAGCTGCCTTTCCGATGGCTTCCGCTGCTTTGCTGGCTTCTTCCTGCGAGCCATTGGCGATCGTGCTGTATCCATCCAGCAGATCTGAAAGTAGCTCTTTCCCCGAGAGAAGCGCTTCTTTGGAAAGGAGCGACTTCACAGTCCACAGCGGAAATTCGAACTGCTTCATCCTGATGCGGATGGACGTCGCTGCATCTTCTACACTATTGCATCTGTCTTCCGAGATATGGAAGGAAGCCGCCGTCACCTGGAGGAACTTTTTCACTTCCGGCGTCATTGTGACGATGTACTGTTCTTTCTTCTTGCGATCATTTCCTGCGGTCATTGCTTCGGCGATCATCGTCTTCATCGTATCCGGCGACATTGGTTTTGTCAGGGATCCATTGCTCCAGAAATATTCAATATTCGCGTATTCCTTCAGCACGAAGCCCATCACCAGCGCAGCCGCACTGCATGGCATGAAACCGAAAGGAGGCTGCTCCAATTCATTCCAGATATCCGAAACAGAGACGCGGCCTGCTTTGCTGGCAAACCCTTTCTCGATCAGATCCTCCACCTTTTTCTTGATCTGAACGATCGGAAGGCTGGTGAGCTCCGGTCTCTTCCAATAGTCCGGTACCTCCCATGCCCTTTTCAATGCCACCTCGAAGCTCTTTTTATTGCTACTCTTATAGGCCCCTGACAGCTTTTCATGGATCCCGCAAAGTGCACCTTGCGCCAGTGCATACTGGCTGTACATCGTATCCGTCAGATCATACTGCTCGACACCGTAGAAATACACTTCATGATCCAGCTCGGTGAGGAAATGCTGCAAGGCTTCCAGATTCGCCATGCGTTCACCATTCGGAGCAGCCTTCGTGTACACCATGAAAGCGCCCTGCATGATCTTATTGCTCCAATCGGACAAAACAGCCATCGCCTGTTTTTCATAGTGCTCCGCCTGCGCCTTATTTTTCTGTGCATTGTAGAAACTGAATGCCAAATTATCGATGTACTGCTTCTTGAGATCGGTTCCCATCGGCGTCAGTGCCTCGATGATCACCCAGCTGTCATCCATGATTTTTGTCCGTTCCCGGATCTTCTGCTCGATTTTGAGCATTTCAATGGAGTCCATCGCAAAGGTTGCCATGGTCTTGAAGCGATTGGACGCACGAAGATTCTGCAGACGCGTAGCGATACGGCCAAATGACTCATCGCCCGTTCCGTTGTCATTCAAAAGGAAACGTCCTCGAATCGCGACAGGGATCGCAATGGTTTCCAGCAATTTTCCATTGGTGATGAGGGCCGATGTCTTCGCCTCTTTTTCTGCTTTCTCACGATATTTCTCCATACTTGTACCGCTACCTGCATTGGCTACGCAGTATTCCAGCTTGCCGCTGCCAGTCGGTTTTTGGAAAATGAGTCCCTTCTCCACCAACCCCTTCGCGATATTCACAGCCTGCCCAGGAGCCCATTCCGTCCCTGAGAATGCCATATCCAGGTTTTCATCATTGGGCACCAGCAGAGGATTGTCCACGATGTGAAGAGAAATCGCCTGGAAGAGAAGAATGGTCTTCACGACCTTCTTTTCATTGTCTACCAGCTTATCCAGCTGCATCGTATTGTATGTATCGAGAATGCCTCGTACATCATCATTGAGCCCCGCCTTCTGCTGCCCACAGAAGAAATCCCACAGAAGATCGATGGTCAGAAGGTTCGGCTCCGTGGTGGAACCAAAGTTGTGAATAAACCATTTGAACCCCTTCGCATCCGTCATATCATTGCTGATGATGAAGTCAAACATACTGCGCTGGTTCGAATTGAAAAGCGTCGCGATATGTTTCAGTAAAAGAGCCGCATAGGGATGCATCGGCGTGATGGCCTGCAATTCTTCATCCGTCAGATTCATTTTTTGCCCGGCGCGATTGCTGCGCTGCGAGCTTTCGATGATATGATGCCGCACCGCGCCGAGTTCCAGATTCAGATCTGCTTTATCTGAAGCCCATTCCGCTTTCAGGGCAGAATCGGATGTCACACGCATGGCCTGCGCCATCAGCTTGAATGCCATGTTTTCCGGCAGTTCGATCTTCACAGGCGATTCGAAACGATCCAGAATCTTTTTCGCCACATTGGCATCGGCGAACAAGTTTCGGCTTTGATGCGCCACGACCATGAAATAGAACGGCTGCGACTCACTGATTTCCGCTAGCGTCTGGAAATCTGTCAAACCCACCGGGTGGCTAATAAAGTATTCTGAAAATTCATCCCAAATAAAGAGGATGGAAGACAAATGATTCGCAGCGATAATGTCTTTGATCCATGCAGACATCTGATTCGCATTCGTCAAAAGTCCCGCAAATCCACTGTCCTTCAGGACCTGCAGTACCTTCGCCATCAGGTCTTCCGTCTCTTCAGCATCTCCATTTTTCAGTTTTTCGATGACTTCATCCGCACTCATCTGGTTGAAATCGATGATGTACTTGATATCATGAATTTTCGCATCAAAGAATGCTTTATTGGCTGCATCTTCTGCCCATTTCAAAAAGGCATCTTTCATAGAGAGTGCGCCATGATTGGTAAGTCCTTTTTCCTTTAACGCTGCCATGATGCTCTGCTGCACCGCCATGACGAGATCCATCTCCGTGTGAATGCTCGCTGAGCCGATGCGATGCACTGTCAAGATGGTCCCGCTGTTTTTGAGAGAAATAAACTTATCCCGGAGATCGGAAGACAGACCGAAATCATCGAAATAGTCTCTCACTTCCTGGTCAGAAGCTTCCAGAATGGACTTGACGGTGAGGGCGGCATGTGATTTCCCTGTACCATAGGCCCCTTCCACCCAGATCGAACGATGCGCTCCGCCAGAAAGGACGCGGCGCGTGATCTCCAGCAGCTTCACAAAGGTCGCATGGGGATAGAATTTCTTCCAGCTGACTTTCCCTTCTTTGATCAGCTCTGCCGTGACAGCGGCATAGTATGTCGGATCGATATTGAAATATTTCTCATACGTGTCTGTCATGATGGATTCCCCTTAGAAAAGCTGTAATACGTCATCTGCTGTTTTCTCACTGCGAAGCGTGATGTTGTCAAGATCGAGCGTGAAGGAAGCGGAAATAAAGTCGGGATAATTGCTGGAGAGGCCATTCAGGATACGCTTCATCTCATCCTCACCCAGCCCGAAGATACGCGTCGGAGAGACGCCGTCTCTCTCGATGGAGTCATCGAGGAGCGTAGAGAGAGAGAATTGGTAGTACCCGCCGCAGGCTTCTGCAAATTTGTAGAGAGAATAGAGGATAGTAAGGCTGTCCGGGGCAAGCCATGCAGTTCTTGTGAGTGAGATGACCCTATTTTTTTCGCGGGTTGCATGACCTAAGCCAATATCGCCTAACGGCAATTCAGACATCCTTGTAAGTGAGGAGAAAATGTCATTGACCCAGTTTTCTTTTGCACCACTTTCTATCATCATTTGTCCAAGATAGGCTTTGCTGTATTCTTCATTGAAGCCAGTATGTGTGACATACCAATGAAGCTGCGGTGCATAGCAAAGGTTGATGTAAATAATGCCCCATGAAGCTTCCGAATCCAATCCCATCCGATCGATCAACTCAGCCGTTTTGGAGAATCCAGTTTCATCCAAAAGCGAAGCGTCACGCAGGAAACGTCTGAAAAAGCTGTACATTTGAGACCCCAGAGAATGATTCTCTGAAAAGGTATTTTTGTACTTGAAATACTGTTCCATCCAATCCATCTTCGGTGCATGATGAGAATAGCTGTTTAAGCTCATTGTTTTTCCACCCATAACAATTCCTCCTTTGGGCTGTTCTAGCGACTTATAGATCAGGCATCCCTTATCTACTTTATGGCACTGCGAGCAGTGTCTACAGTTCTCACTAACCTTTACTTGCCCATTCTCAAAGTTCAAACAGCCATAAGGACAATCCGCCTGGCACTCCTGACATCCTACACAGCTGGCTGCCTTTCTGAATACATTCTTCAGGTATTTCACAAAGTCGCCACCTTCTTTGGCAACGCTTTTTTTCACTTTGACCAGAATTCGCTGATCCGCTTCTTCCACCTCAAAAGCAAGCAGTCTCCCGTGATGTTGGATTATGAACGGGGACTGGTTGTTAGACAAAACGCCGATAGTATTGATCCATGCTTTCCAATCCGTTCGCGGATGATCTACTTCTATGAGAGTATCCCCCTCTTTTGTCACACTTTCCGAGTAGCCGACTTTGAGTGTCAAATCGCGCCCGTTTTTTCGCGCTTTCCAGCCGCCATTTCGTATAAACTCTTCCATGGCATCTTTACTCGTAAAAGCGTTCTTATATACCTCTCTTATGATATTCACAAATGGCTCAGCCTGCTCCGGGTAGCAATGGTGATTCATGAATTCACTTCGCTCTGACGCTCTTGGACAAATCAGGCATCCTGCCCGTCGATTTCCCAACTTATACGCGGGATTCAGTACCAGATGTTCTTTCAATATGTGTAAAAAAACTTCAGCAGAACTCCAGTGCAAAATCGTATTACAGCTATATTGCCCTTTATGTTTACCACCCAAAGTGATGTACTCATACTTGCTTCTAGCCAAGCTTTCATCCCCGCGAACGCCGACAAATGCCATTCCCTTGAAATCCCGTTTCTTTAAGAGCTTTCTCAGCAGTATGATCTGAGGTGCTGTTTTGTGAACACTGCAACACCACCTTGTGACCGAAGCTGGCGGTCCAAACATACGCCACGAATCCAACGGATTCAACCATGAACGAGCTTCTAAAAAATCGATGTGACTATCCGTACACCATGCTTTCACATGCCTTACAGTCTCATAAGTATCAGGGAACTCCATTCCCGTATCCCCAAACACCACCTTAAACGTCTCATGCGGAAGAGCACGCTGCACTATATCCAGTGCCACCACACTATCCTTGCCGCCACTGAAAGCCACATAAAAAACATCGATGCGGGACTTGTATGATTCATACGTCTGGTACACCTGCTGCACGGTCTCCTGCACCAAAGCTTCCATGATCGCCCTATTCTTCTCACACATATGCGGCACATCGACGAATTCGAGCGGCTTGCCGCCGGGTTCCGGATCTTTGTCCAGCACCACGAGACCGGGCGGCGTATAGAGCGCTCCGCCGGTCACCTTCGCGATCGTGCGGCCTTTATATATATAGTTGTTCGCTTCCGCCCAAAGGAGCGGCGCATGGTCATCTTTCGGGTAATTCCAGTACTTGTCAAAGCCCAGAATATCCAGCTCTTTATAGTAAACAGGACGAGGCTCTTTGCTGAATTTCGACAGCTCCGGAAGGAGCAATAGGCCTCCAGTCTCTTCATCCCATGTGTATTTGTACATATTGTTTCCTCTAAGAAGTATGAATTATGGTCAGCTATTCGCCGTGACCAGCTGTGCCCGTTTGCGCTTCGCCTGCTTTACGATGGTTCCGATCTGCTTCAGCTTTCGCAGTACCTGTAGTTTATGTGCTACGATAAAGTCCAAAGCCTCCTCATCTGTCTGCCAGTCAGGCGAGCGGGAAAGCAGCTCGATCAGTACATCATCATAGGAATCGATGGCATAGCCTTTCTTGACCACCGCGCCGTATACGCCACTGTCACTGACACCGCCATTGGCCTGTACCAGTGAGAACGGACAAAGTATCGCGTTATTCTTGTACAGAAAGCTTTCCAGCACGTAGGAATTCCACGGAATGCCAATATCCGGGAATGACAGGAAAAGGGTAAATTCTTCCAAAGGCATGCAGGTTTTTCCCCCCATTTGCTGACCGATCTTTTGGATGATATGTGCCTCTTTCCCTTGGAAATGGACATGGTCTCTTCGGATCCATTCCTCTGGCGATACACGTACCATTTCATCCATCACGTAGTTGCAGATATTTCCGAGGATCCCGCGCTGTTTGGCGAACCATTTGATATCCGACGTTGAAAGTTTGGTATGGGCGTGGCAGTATTCCTGGATCTGCTCTCTTCCGCTTTTCATATGTCCCGCGGGAAAAAGCCCCTTTGCCCTTTCGATGAAATCTGCGGGATACAGCATGGCTAGTACTTTCCGAAGCAATGCGTCATCCAGACTGCTCATATCCATCGCAACGCCCGGGCAACTTTCTTCCAGGATTTCACGCAGCCGAACATTTGTGATAAATTGTTTCTGCGTCATATCCTCCAGAAGAGCATCGCGGAGCCGTTGCTTTTCTGTATCACTCAAAGTAACATTGGGCCCATAGAAATACAGGTCTTTGGCCTTGATGATACCCGGAACTCCATCCAGAAATTTCTTGACCATATTCTGAGGCCAGTACCAGATCTTTTCTTGTATGCTTGTCAGGGAAATCGCCACGGGGGACCCTGTCACCAGCTGCCGGATCTCCTCGCCGCGGCTCTGTGTCTCCGAGCGCTTGGAAATGACTTCGCCGCATACATAGTCGGAAGAAAACAAGGGGATAAGCTCCGAGCGCATGACATCCTCGGTAAAGATACTGAGCCCTGAAAATTCGTTTCTATAATGCTCGTAAATGCAAGGCCAGTATAGGCTCGAGGCACTCTCATCCAAAAGCCTCATCAAGTCTTTGGCGATGCCTTCCAAGATCCCCTGCTCTGCGCCACTCGCCTTCGCATAGATGCGGCCATCCACTCTCACCTCTCCGATAGCTCGCAGCTTCTCCATCAACATGTCATTCTGCACCAAGAGTGCTTCGCCAAACATCTCCTCGTAGCGTGCCTTATATTGCTTCATGGCAAGATTTTGCTGACGGAAACCATCAGGGAATTTTTCTCGAAGCACTTGAGCAAGCTTGTCTTCTTCGCTGGCCGCTGGCTCTTCCACGTTTATGTCTGGCGTATCTTTTGGCGTCTCTGCCGTCCGTGCATCATCAGGCTCACGCATGGCGGGAGCTGTAGGTGCTGCCTTTCCCGGCTCTATCGCATCTTTTGGGACAAGGAAAGTAAAGGTGAGGTTTTCATAGTCCACATCGCTATTCTTTACGATGGCGCGGAGAATCCCCATCATCTGCTTCGGCTTGATTTTCGTTTCTACATGCCATGTATCGCCTATCGACACTCCGTCATGCATATAGTTGGCTTCGAATGAATTTCCTACATAACTAGGACCAGGCTGTTTGCGAGATGCCGACGCCAGCCTTTTGAATATTTTCGGATAATCCTCATACAGCGTTTTACAACATTTTACGTACATATCACGCCAGCCACTCACTTGGGTCTCATCCCCAAAATAACAGAATGCCAGCGGCTGATATCCCTTGTAGTCTCTTTTTTCCGCCAAATCACAAGTCAGCTGAGTGGGTTTATCCTCTTCAGCATTTCTCCCATAGGCTTGCGATGGCTCGGCAGTGACCAAAGGCTCCACTTTCTTCTCTTCTGTTTTCGGCTGTGCTTTTACTACGGGACTCTGCTCCTTCACAAATCGTTTCCGGTACGCAAGCAATTTCAGATGAAGCAGTGCCCAGTCATCTTGAGAAAAAACATCATTGATCGTATGAACCGCAAAATAGTCGTATAACTCTTTGACTGTATGAACATTCACCGTGTATAATCTGCCATTCAATTCAAACGGCAAATCCAGACAATATATATTCCATTTCTGCGCATAGGGAGGGATTCGGCTAAAGTCTTCTTCAGAGAGCAGGCGCATAGACCTGGTCGTGCTTTCATCTGGCTCAGCTTTTTTCTGCTCAAAAGGAGATTTTTCTATTAGCGCAGAAGCAGAAGAGCACGATGAAGCCTCTTTCAGATACGCATGCAGCTTATCATTCGCATCCTGCCAGTCTTTGAAATCAATCATATAGTTTTCTTTATAGTCTGCCAGGAAGTGCTGGAGTGCTTTGATGGTATGTATCCCCTCTTTCTCCAGTTTTCGCTGGAGTGCAGGAGCAAGATGAAGCCGATCTACGATAGAGATCTCCGAAGAGTTTGTGCTGGTAGGCACCTCACGAATGACTAGCTCATGCTTTATGACAGAGACAGGCGGTGGCTTCTTGGCTGGTTCACTATTCTTTTCAGGCGCTCCTGCATCCACACGGACGCCATCCACCACAATGATCGGTGCTTTTTTCTTCTTCTCCTCGACTTCAAGTCCCGCATCTTTCCTCGCTTTATTCAGGATCATCTGATACCAGTTCCGATCTTTTTTATAGATATCCACAACTTCATGGAAACACCGGGAGGTAGGTCCTTCGAAGCCCACAGCCCCATCCGTCATTAGAAACTTCATCCTCTGATACTGGATGCTCATACCATTCTCATTTCGGAAGGTCGTATCGATCGTATATCCCAGATGCAGGGCTCTTTCCCGTAGATTTTTTGAAAGATCGGCAAGAATCTCTTTTTCCTTCTGTGGTTCCTCTTGTATCTGTAAATACGCATCCAAAAGCAGTGCCACTTCATACCGGTTCCAAGGAAGTTGGCGGGCCATAGTGCTCTCCTCCTCATGTTCTTCTTTGCACGTCAAAAGCCCATTTTCCGACGCTTTCGCATCAGAAAATGGGCTCTCCAAAGCAGAGGAGGTTACTTTGTTACCCCCCCCTACCTTCGTAGGTTGTCAATTCAGTTTTAGGACGCATGCCAAAGAAACGAGAACTCCGCCGTTTCCACTGCGTGAATTTTTTCATTTCTTTCGCCTCCCATAGAGATGAATAGCTATAATTAGTTTTATTATAACACAGAGAGACGTCAAAAACATTCATCGTGTCAGACTTTTATGCATGAAATCATTATTTTTTCAGTCATACATTTCTAAAGCAAGTGTTAGGGCAGAGAAAAAACACCGTATCCGCTTTTTATCACAGCACGCCGCTGCTATCGGTCTTTGTGATATATTTCGCGGGAATGGGATGATCGAGGCGATAGATGATGCTGATGGGCTGGGAGCCTTCGTGGGAGACGATCTTTGCGGTGCCGAGGAAGGTGTAGGCCATGGCATTGCGGCAGGCGTCCTGCTTGGCGCTTCGGACGAAGAGGAGGACGATGCCGCCGGTTTCTCTTTGGGAAAGATAGCGCTTTCCTGTCTTGGAATCGGGCGTGGTGGTGGACTGGCTCTGCCAGTGGAAGAGGTGGCGGTCGATGGAGTAGTCTTCGTAGAGGGTGGTATCGGAGAATTCTTTCTGCGATTTATTGAGTGTCACGAGGAAGACGTCTGTCGGCCGTGTGACGGTGTCACTGTTCGTATGGTCGAGGTATTTCACGCCTTCGCGAATGCTGGCGGGCTTGGCGAAGCCGAGGGCTGCGAAGATCTGGTCGCGCGTGTAGCTATCGTAGACTTCGAGGGCGCAGGGATAGGGAAGCTCTGCCTTTTGGGGAATGATATCGATGCGATCATAGAGGAAGTCGAGCAGTTCGCTGATCTCTTCCTTGAGGGCTGTTTCTTTCGCAAAACGGGTGATGGCGAGAGCGGGGTCTTTCGGGCTGTCCTTCTGCCCATCGGGAAAGAGGGTGATCGCCCACATGCGCAGGTATTTCTTTTCCATGGGAGTGGGGTTTATCGGTAGGTTTTCATAGGCACGCCGCAGGAAGGAGATCCATCGCGGCGAATCTATGGTGAGGGTGCGGCTCATGGATCTGCGGAGGGCTTCTTCGAGGTCGGTCACAGGGAGCACGGGAAGGATCTCGGCGTCCATGAGGAGTCGCGTATAGGTGCGCGTGCCATTGTAGAAGACGGCGGGCTCTACCTGGGTCGCGCGGAAGAAATCGGAGAGGGTCGGCCGGCTGCCGGTGGCAGCGTAGAGTTCTTTCACCATCTCGATGTAGTATTCATTTTTTCGAAGGCGGCTGGCGATGTTTTCGAGTACCCATTTCTGTGCCTGCTCTTCGAGCTGAATGGCGCAGCCTTTCGGTACGTGAGGAAATCCCTCTTGGATCTCTTTCTTGATGATGACGTGATGCTTGCCGAGGAGCGATGCGAAGCGGCGGGAGAAGTCGTACTTGCGGCTTGCCTGTGCGACGAAGTCGAGGACGGTGAGGCAGTCTTTCCCTTTCGAAAGGCGCAGGCCGCGCCCGAGCTGCTGTAGGAAGACGGTCATGCTGTTCGTCGGTCTTAGGAAGAGTACGGTATTCACGGACGGGATGTCGACGCCTTCATTGAAGAGGTCTACGACGAAGAGGATGCGAAGCTCCCCTTCTGCGAGGCGTTCCCGCGCTGCATTTCTTTCTGCTGCCGGTGTATCTGCATCGAGTGCGAGGGCAGGTATGCCGTGCTGATTGAAGTAGTCTGCCATGAAATGCGCGTGCTTCTTCGAGACGCAGAAGCCGAGTGCTTTCACGTCGCGAATATCTGCGGTGTAGCGAAGGAGGGCGTCTCCGATGGCGCGGGCGCGCTGGCTGGCTAGTGCGCCTTCTGTGGTGTAGAGACGTTCTAGCTCGCTCGCGTCGTACTCTCCGCCTGTCCACTTGATCTCTGCAAGGCTCACCGGATCTGTGACGCCGAAGTAGTGAAAAGGGCAGAGAAGTCGCCGCTCGATGGCATCGGGCAGGCGTATTTCTGCGGCGATGTGTCCGCCGAAATAGGAGAGGATGTCTCCCCCATCCATACGCTCTGGCGTAGCTGTGAGGCCGAGGAGGATCTTCGGATGAAAGTGTGTGAGAAGGTGCTGATAGGATCTTGCCGCTGCATGATGGAATTCATCGACGATGATCATGTCATAGTAGTAGGGATCCATTTTTTCAAAGAAGCGCTGACTGTTCAGTGTCTGAATGGACATGAAGAGGTGTTCCACGTGACTTGCCCGATGTCCTCCGACTGCGAGCGCACCAAAATCTGGATCTTTCATGACCTGACGGAAGCAGGAGAGGCTTTGCTTCAGGATCTCTTCCCTATGAGCGATGAAGAGGAGGCGCGTCCCTTCTTTTCTCGAGGCGGCAAATCGGCGATAATCGAAGGCGGAGATCGCTGTCTTTCCCGTGCCGGTGGCGGCGACGACAAGATTGTACCAGCGATCTTTGCCGTGCCGCTCTGTATCAAGTGCATCAAGTATCGCTTGCTGGTAGGGGTATGGCTGGATGTCAAAAGCATAGGAGGAGGCATCTGTCCCGCTGCTCCGCCCGCGTTCCCTATCGATAGCGCGACGGAGTTTTTCCTCATCTTTTTGGGGCTCATAAGAGGTGAAATCCTCGGAGTGCCAATATGTCTCGAAGGTCGCGCTCATTTTATCGATGATGTGCGGCTGGTCCTGTGCCGTCACTTTCATATTCCACTCCATCCCTTCTGCGATGGCAGCGTGGGAAAGATTCGATGAACCGATGTAGGCCGTCGAGTAGCCGCTTTCCCGATAGAACATGTATGATTTGGCGTGCAGTCTGGTTTCTTTCACATCATAAGAAATGCGTACTTCTGTATGGGGCAGAGACGCAAGCACCTCGATCGCCTTCGGATCCGTCGCTCCCATATATGTCGTCGTCACGATGCGCAGGTGTCCGCCGCGGGCTGTGAAAAGGCGCAGTGCGGGGAGAAGCAGCTGAAGGCCGGAGAAACGGATGAAGGAGATCAGAAAATCAATGCGGTCAGAGGATGCGATCTCCTTTGTGAGCTCGTGTACCATCGAGACATCCTTCTTAGAATTGGTGAAAAGGAATGATCGCGTGAGTGATGTCGCCGGCCGCTCCCACCGGCGAGGCAGAAGTGTATTTTTCTTATGCTCTAAGGATCTCAGCAGAAATGGTGCATTCGCCACCTCCTGTCCGCCTCCAAGCTCTTCTGTCTTCTTTGCAAGGGAGGCAATGAGTTCATTCGTGAGTGCCAGCTGGTGGTCGACGCTGTTCTCCTCATCCCTGTCCGCGATGTCCTTCAGACAGAGTCGTATCACCCGCTGCAAATACGAAGAGAGATAGCCCACGGCTTCCTCAGCATCCACGTCTTCCTCTTCTGCACGCACCTGATCCTCGGCCAGTGCCTCTTTCAGCACTTCAGCAAAGCGCCGCGACATGACTTTCTCGTACACGCCATCTTTTAATTTTTCAATTTCAGTCATAGGGGTCATTGCCTTTTCCTTTCTGAGAAGCCAATAGATAGTAAGAGCTTTTTTATATAGTATCATAAAAATCTATCGCCGTAGATGAAAAACAGATCATCCGATCTTGCTCACCCACCGGGCAGTATACATCATCTGAATCTCTGTATTTACTGCGAAAATGGTATCTTTACTGTTCGTATAATCCATGAAATAGACTATATATTGCGTTATCCACCTTTTCCCTCTTGCATTTTTCTCTAGAACGTAGTACCATATAGTCATGAAACATGGACATATTTGAACATGTTCCCCGGATGGACGGTTTCTCCGATCTTCAGAATTCTCTAAGCGCTACGAGATCACAGGGAGGGCCGCACCGAAAGGGGCAGATCTGCCATATGCACCGTGCGTCATCGGATGGGTCAGCGGAAGCGTACAGCCTGCTGCCGATGCCCAT
>UQRR01000019.1 GCA_900543455.1 uncultured Dialister sp. | reverse complement strand
CGCTTCACTCCTAAAAATCCAGTTCGCTTGCACAAGCCCTTCGGGCAGCTCCCCCGATGGGGAGCCAAGAACGTTCTTCCGCTTAACTTAATAGCATTACCCCTCTAGGGGAAGGTGCCCCGAAGGGGCGGATAGGGTGACTATGGCAGAAAAGATGAATGAGCGGACGACCCTAGCCACCAGTCACCAGTCACTAGTCACTAGTCACTAGTCACTCACCTCACGTACTGTGCGAGTTCTTCTACGGTTACTTCCTGCAGGAAGCCCTGGCCGATTTCTTTCATGAGGGCGAGCTGGATCCGGCCGTCCTTGACATGCTTGCTCTTGGCCATATCAGCAGCGAGGATGTCGGGGGCGATGTGAGTCTCCGTGGGGAGGGCGAGGGATTTCAAGACGTACTCGAGGCGGCTCGTGGTGCCGCGGGAGGTGAGGCCGAGGAGCTCGGCGCGCTTGGTGACGAGGTACATGCCGATCGCGGTCGCTTCGCCGTGGGTGATCGTTTTGTCATCGTAGCGGCAGCAGCGCTCGATGGCTCCGCCGATGGTGTGTCCGAAGTCGAGGAGACGGCGCTCTTTCTTGCCGGTGGGGTCGATTTCTACATAGTGCGCCTTGATGGCAACGCAGCGGCGGATGATTTCCGGCAGCACGCGCAGGAGCTCCATGTCGGAATTGGCTTTTTCGAAAAGCTCGAAGAGCTCTTTGTCACAGACGCAGCCGAGCTTCACCGCTTCGCCCATGCCATTGTGCAGGTATTTTCTGGGGAGTGTCTTGGCCATGCCGGGATCGATATAGACGGCGCGCGGCTGATAGAAGGTGCCGACGAGATTCTTGCCCGCGGTGATGTCGAGCGTGATCTTGCCGCCGATGGCGCTCCCGATCTGCGAGAGTACGGATGTCGGGAACTGGATGTAGGCGATGCCGCGGTGGTAGGTGGCAGCGACGAAGCCGGTGATGTCACCGACGACGCGTCCGCCGAGCGCGATGAGTACGCCGTCGGAGGGCAGGCCAAAATCGACGAGCGCACCGTAGACGCGGTTCACGATGGAGAGGCTTCTCGATTTCTCACTCGAGGGGACGACGATCATCTGTGTGCGGATGCCGGCGGATTCGAGGGATTTCACCAGATCCATGCCATAGAGGCGATCGATCCCATCCTCTGTGATGATGGCTGCGTCATGCGCGCCAGTGAGGGAAGAGATCGCATCTCCGGCGCGGCGGATGAGCCCGCTGTCGATCACGATGTCGTAGGAATCCTTGCCGAGGTTGATATGTATCTTTTCCATAAAGAAGCCTCCTTTTCAGAAATAAGAGTTTCATTAAATCTATTATAACGTAAGGACGAAGGCGGGGGAAGGGGGCGATACAGTCTGATCAGATTCTGCGATTGAATCCGTGTTTCCTTAGGGAAATGCGGATTTCATCCGACAATGAGGAAATCCATGCTCCCAGAAAAGAGGAGATCACCCAGAGGAGGGGGAGATGGATCATGAATTGTTAGAGCAGGCACCGCTATGATCTATCAAAAAAGCCAGAACACGCTGCATGTGTGTTCTGGCTTTTTGCTATGGGGAGTGACTAGGGACTGGTGACTGGTGACTTAAATGTCCGATTAAGAATCATTCTCGCCCCTTCCTCTGGAAGGGGCAGACGAGCGAAGCGAGGCGGGGTTGGCATCCCCGTGTGTGAAAATACCGCTTCACGCAGCCAACCTCCGCCCCTTCGGGGCACCTCCTTCCAAAGGAAGGAGGGAGAAAAGTGAAGTGCGTTTATAAAATGCGGCGAAGCCGCCACCCTCATTCCTCATTCAAACGAAGATTTCATTCACAATCAAGGTGCGGCACGTCCCTGGGGCTCACCCTATTTCTTTTGATTCTTCTCTCTTGCGACAAGGATCGGATCGCCGCCGAGGCCCCAGTTCTCCAGGGGCACTTCATCGATGGTGACAACAGTCGAAGCCGGATTTTTGTGCAGGACATTGGACAGAAGATCCGTGACGCCACGGATGAGCGCAGCTTTCTGCTCGGGGGTCACATGGCCTTCTCGGGTGATTTTGATATTGACGTAGGGCATAGCGGACTCCTTTCGGTGACAAGTGACAAGTGACTGGGGACTGGTGACTGGTAGCTAAGGATGAGTGGCTAGGGATTAGGAGTCTCAAGTGACTAGTGACTGGCATGCCAGCTCATGGCATCGCCACTATGTATGCTTCGCGGCGCATTTCGTCATCCTGAGCGGAGTGAAATGTCGGATGTTCGATCATGTAAAGGCGGAACAGTGAGAACTGAGTCGAAGGATCTGGCGCCGCACCACCATTTCTCATTTCTCATCTCTAATTTTTCATTCAAGCGAGGCTTTCAACCGTAATCAAGGGACGGCACGTCTCGTGGGCTAACCCTGAACCCTGAACCCTGCACCTTATTTCAACAAATTTCCATCTTCGAAGTAATTGATCCGCATCGCGCGGCGGACTTCGGCGAGGGTCTTAGCTGCGGTGTTTTCCGCTTTTTCGCAGCCACTCTTCAGGATATCCTGGACATCTTCCAGATGGGCTTCCCAATATTCACGGCGTTCGCGGATGGGGCGGAGGGTTTCCTGCATGACGTTATTGAGGAAGCGCTTCACCTTCACATCGCCGAGGCCGCCTCTCGTGTAGTGATCCTTCATTTCCTGAAGGCAGCTGTACTCGGGGCAGAAGGCTGCGAAGTGTTCATCGGTGCTGAATGCGTCGAGGTAGGTGAAGACGGGATTTCCTTCCACATGCCCCGGGTCGTCGCGGCGCAGGTGGGTCGGGTCGGTGAACATGGACATGATCTTCGTCTCGATGTCTTTCGGCGAGTCAGAGAGGTAGATGCAGTTGCCGATGGATTTGCTCATCTTCGCTTTGCCGTCGGTGCCGGGGAGGCGCAGGCAGGCTTTGTTTGTGGAAAGGACGATGTCCGGTTCGACTAAGACTTCGCCGTAGATGTCATTGAATTTGCGGACGATCTCGCGTGTCTGCTCGAGCATCGGCTCCTGGTCTTCGCCGGTCGGGACATGGGTGGCCTTGAAGGCCGTGATGTCGCTCGCCTGGCTGACAGGGTAGCAGAGGAAACCGGCCGGGATGCTGGCTTCGAAATTCTTCTGCTGGATTTCTGCTTTGACAGTCGGATTTCTCTGGAGACGAGAAACGGTGACGAGGTTCATGTAGTACATGGTGAGTTCGGTGAGCTCCGGAACCATGGACTGGATGAAGATGCAGGACTTAGCCGGATCGATGCCGACAGCGAGGTAGTCGAGAGCGACCTCGCGTACATTCCTTCTGACCTTCTCCGGATTGTCCGCGTTGTCCGTGAGCGCCTGAGCGTCAGCGATCATGATGTAGATGTCGTCGAATTTGCCGGAGTTCTGCAGCTCGACACGTTCGCGCAGGGAGCCGACGTAGTGACCGACATGAAGGCGGCCGGTCGGGCGGTCGCCGGTAAGAATGATTTTTTTCATATGATTTCTCCTGTCATAAATGGAAGGTGTATAGTTATCCCTTTCATTATACTCCATATGAGAGAAAATCGGTAGGAGTGGGAGAAAGCGGTCTTTCCTATCGCTGCCGCATGACCTCACTCAATGGCTGCCTTCGGCATGCAGAGGGCTGTGAGGGAGATATATAATACTTTCGCCATCGGCGGGCATATCATAATTGACGATACCGCGAGAAGCCAGACGGCCGCGCATCGTATACCGAGTCAGGGCTGCGTGTGCCACGTTATCCATATGCGTGATATAAAGTCTGGCATGAGGGGCGGCAAGCGACACATTCCAGACATCTTCATCATTCATGATGAGACGGCCATTCTCAAGAGTCTCAGCCGCACAGGCATTGAGGGCGATCACTTCCGGCTGGTATTTCTTAATGGTCGCAGCTACTTCCTCATACCAAATGGTATCGCCGGCCAGATAGAATGTTTTTTCCTCTTTGGCTTCAAAGAGGACGCCCATGGCGTTTCCGCAGGGGATATACGTGCCATGGAGGGCCGGGACCTGACGAATGGTGGCATCTCCTACTCTGATTCCTTCCTTAGGAAGGATGGTGATATCCTGAAATCCGGATCTTTTCAGCACAGCCGCATCCTCCTCATTTTGGCAGAAAATGGGGACTCTCTTATCCAGTGGGGCGCCGACTGTACCGTCTGTGACAGACATGTCGATGTGATCGGGATGGAGATGCGTAACGATGATATAGTCGACATCCTGCAAGACCTTCTCGGCAGAGACGGGAAGGTCATAGAATGGCATCGGCAGGTGCTCCTTCATCGGGTCGGAAATATGGTAGGGGCGGCCGGGAATGTCGATGAAGCTGAAGGCATGCCGGGGAGCAAGCCATGGATCGATGAGAAATGTTTTGCCGGCGTATACCAGGCGATTGGTTGCACTGCGGATCTGTGTGATTTTCATAGAATGTGAATCCTCCTTTTCTACGCGCTATTATACGTGAGGCATGTCGCCGGAAAAAGAAAAAAATGAGATGATTGAAGCAACCATATGGTTGCACTATAATGAAAACAGGAGGTGCTCTATGAATCAAAAACAGCTGCAATACTTTGTGACCGTCTATCAGACACAGAATATAAAAACAGCGGCAGACACACTCTATGTCTCGCGCCAAGGCGTCAGCAAGGTAATCCGCCTGCTTGAGGAAGAGCTTGGTCAGCCGCTTTTTATCCGCAGCATAAAAGGAGTTATTCCCACGGACTATGCAACGACTCTCTTGCCACATGCCAAAAGCCTTCTGGAGGAATACGATGCCATCCGCAGCCTCCGCACGCTGGCAGCTAAGTCCCAGAGCGTGGTCACCATTTATGCGCTCGATCACGTATTCGCCTATCTCGGAGCCTCCCTGATCGAAGACTTCCACGAGGCCTATCCCTCTATCATTTTAAGTGTAGTAGACACGACAGATGCCCATGCTATAGCTGCATTGGCATCGCAGCAGTGCAGCTTTGCCATCACGGCGGGACCACTGGATGAGACGCGCTTCGAAGGAGACCCTCTTTTTTTCAGTCATTACAGTGTACGGATGCACAGATTGCATCCGCTGGCGAAGCTCCCTGCCTTGACCTATGACGATCTGGACGGGCAGACCATCATCAGCAAAGGCCGTGCCTACGATTGCTTCCGTCACAATATCGACAAGTACTTCCTCGCGCCCGGAAGGGAGATCCACATTCTTGCGGAAACAACGGATGAAAGTATCATCCGCACACTTCTCCTTCACAACAAAGCCATCAACATTGGCTATGACTATGCCGATCCCCTGTACCCGCATCCCGACATCGTGAGCCGGACACTGAAGGAAGAGATCAGCGGGCAGATGATCTACCTTGTAAGCAATCCGCAGGTCCGCAAGACAAAGGCAGCCTGTCTTTTCCGTGATTATCTGCTGGAATGGATGAAGAAAAAAGCGGCCATACGGTAGTGCCATGGACAGGCAGCGGATGGAATATGAAAAAGAGTTTCCTTAAGTCCGATCCAAAGAGCGGAAGGGAAGTAGGACCTTCCGTGAATAAAAAAACTCCGGCCACGATGTGATATGATCCCCCCAAAGCAGACAAGGTCAATCACCAAACTTCTTAGGGGGATTTTTAATGGTCAAAAGGAAACATGCAGCAGATTGGATGCTTGCCAGAGTGCGAGAATATCTTTCCGGCAAAGGATATGACCGACAAATCACCAGGTCGAATGGGCTATCCGAGCGGAGTCTTCGTGGCTGGGTAAGGAAATACGAAGAACAGGATGAAGCCTCCTTCATGGAAAGAGCGGGAAACGCAAGCTGCAGCAAGGAATTCAAGGTAAGCTGCGTTCGGCCATCGAGCAATACGTCCATTTTTACAATGACGAACGTTTTCAGAAACGATTTGGAGTAAGGACGCCAATGGAAGTTCGTACGGCAGCTCTGACCGCTGATTGGCCATACACTCGCAGGGGATTGAGTTGCCGGATTTCATCGTCTCGACCTGGAATCCGGTCATTATTTCTTTGCGCTTTCTTCCAACTCCAGCATATACCTATCAAAGTCGGACATAAACAATCTGTCCTGAATCACACGGTATTTTTCAAATTCTGTCTCAGCATGAAGCTTTGCAATTTCTGCGGACACCTTGCCTGCGTCCTGTAAAATGCCATAATCAAACATTTCAATGAAGCTGTTGAGCCTCATTTCCCAGTCCTGCATCGTAAGCGGGATATGGCGTAAGGTCATGTTTTCAGCAAAATCCAGGTATGCCGTCACCATGCGATTCAGCTGCTTCATTTCATCCTGACTCAGATAATTCTTAGCGACTGTAACATCACTTTTCTTAACCTTTCCTTCCGGCGCATCTGCCCAGGTGGTTAATCCCATGTGCTCTTTTGTGTGATCCGCTCTTTCCACGATCAGCTCAGCTGCCGTATGTCCATGCACTGCGTAGTGCATCTTATTCTGGACGGTCGCATAAAATCTTCTCGTCGTTGCAGCATTTTTATCATAATCAATGGCTGTCGCATACAGGTCAGTGATCTTCTGATAAAACTTTCTTTCACTGGCACGGATCTCACGGATGCGCTCTAACTGCTCGTCGAAATACTTCTCTGTCAGATACGTTCCTCGCTTCAGCCGGTCATCATCCATCACCCAGCCTTTGATGGTGTAATCCTTGGCAATCTGATTGACCCATTTACGAAACTGTACGGCACGCTCAGAATTGACTTTAAAGCCTACGGCAATGATCATCTCCAAGGAATAGTGATTTGTATTGTAACTTTTTCCATCAGGAGCAGTTATTCGAAATTTTCGAATAACTGGCTCTTCCTGTAGCTCACTATCCTCGAATATCTTTTTTATATGATAATTGATTGTATTGGTACCAACATCATACAATGTGGCCATCATCTTCTGCGTCAGCCATATATTCTCATCCTCATAGCGCATCTCTATGCTGCCCTGCTGATCACCTACAGAGGCAACATAGGTTAAGTATTCTGCTGCACTGGAACGGATGGTTATTTCGTCTCTTTTCTTTTTCAAATAGGAGGCCTCCTTTAACGTTCCAAAATCATTATTCTGCCTGTGCATCAAAGGATTGTTTCACAATTTCCATGATTTGATCTAATTCATCCTGCTTGCTACCAAAAACTGTAATTTTCAATCAGTCTTGATCTAGTGCCTCCATTACTTCTTTTCTCCATAAGAAACCGTATCCTCTGCTGCCTTGCTTAGCTCTATTTCAGATACATATTTATAGAGTTTTTCCTCTTTTCGTGGTTCCACATGATCCGTCCAAAGCTCACACTGACTAATTACTGTGCTTATTGCAAAATCATAGTCTTCCGGCGGATACTTATATTTCTTAAGGAGTCGCTTGACCATCTTACGCATCTGCGCTCTGGCAGTTTCTTTTTTCTGCCAATCGATCGTGCGATTCTTACGAAGCATTTCTGTAAGTTCTCTTGTCAGAGCAATCAATTCATCATTCTTATAAAAATCCTTGATATGCTCCGGTTTTGTAAGGGCATCATAAAATGCAAGCTCTTCTTGTGAAAGCCCCAGTTCCTGACCATTCTTATAGAGATTTGCAATCTCTTCTGCAGTTTTCAGAAGCTCCTTAATAACCTCTTCATTGGTGATGAGTCCGTTATAATAGGAGTTCATCAGTTGTGCGATCTTCTCCGAAAATTTTTGTGACTGTACCACATTGGTTCTCTTGTAGAGAGACACTTGCTCAGCCATCAGTTTTTTCAAAATCTCGACAGCTATATTTTTTTCCTTCATTCTAGAAATTTCATCCAGGACTGTTGGATCAAACAAGCTGAAATTTTCACCGCCACTCTTGCTGCTGTCAAATAAGCTGATGACACCTTCGCTCTGTACGGCCGCTTTCAAAAGTTCATTGATTTGATCATTGATCTCAGTCAGCGACAAACTTTTTCCAGCAGTTCCACCATACGTGATCTTAATAACCGTAGAACGCAAAGCCTCCATATAAGCCGCTTCATGCCGTTCCTGCTCTGTAGTCATACTGGAACAAAGCGAGTGGGATTGTTTCAAAAGCATGGCTTCCTTCAAGAACAAATCTTTTCTTTCTGGAACACTTGCATCAAGAATAAAGTTTACGCCACCCGAAATAAGCTTAGCCATTGTAAGTGGAGAGCCACCTACAAATCCGCTAAAATCAAAGCCATGCAATAAATCTTTGCAGACTTGCAGCTTTTCCTGAAACTTCGGATATGCCATCTTTGCAATGTTCATATCACCATATTTAGCCTGATCGCGTTTCGTATATTCCTTCATGGCAGCCTTTAAAGCGGATGCAATTCCAACATAGTCTACGATCAATCCGCCCTCTTTATCCTTGAATACACGGTTAACACGGGCAATAGCCTGCATCAAGTTATAACCATGCATCGGCTTATACACATACATGGTAGCCAAAGAAGGTACATCAAAACCGGTGAGCCACATATCAACTACAATGGCAATCTTCATCGGGTCATTGTTATCTTTAAACTTCCTTGCGAGCTCCTCTTTGTGCGATTTAGTTCCGATGATCTCTTTCCAATCTTCCGGGTCATTATTGCCGCCAGTCATAACCACACCGACTTTATCCGTCCATGTGGGTCTAATTTTCAAGATACGGCGATAGATTTTCATTGCAATCGGACGAGAATACGCCACAATCATAGCTTTACCCGTCAGAAGATTTGCTCTATATTTTTCGTAATGTTCAACAATATCATCACAGAGAGATTCTATCGTAGAATCAGCTCCCAGCACGCTTTCCATCTGACCAAGCATTTTTTTGCTCTTCTCGATTGTTTGTGCGTCGGACTGCTGCTCTAAGACATCGTAAGTGGAATCAATTAATGCTAATGTGTTCTCATCCAGCTTCAAATGAACAACTCGGCTTTCATAATAAACCGGGCGAGTAGCACCATCTTCCACCGCCTGTGTCATATCATAAACATCGATATAATCACCAAAAACTTCACGAGTATTTCTGTCTTTGGCTGAAATCGGTGTACCGGTAAATCCGATAAATGTAGCATTCGGCAATGCGTCATGGATAATACGAGCATGACCAATTACAGTATGCGCTTCCTTTTCACCGTTTTCATTCTCTGACATAACGATTTTTTCATCAAAACCATACTGCCCACGATGTGCTTCATCTGCCATAACAACAATGTTTCTGCGTTCGGACAAAGCTTTCTCTCCACGTTCAAACTTGAACATGGTTGTAAATATAATTCCATTTGCATTTCTGCCATCAAGAAGTGATTTTAAATGTTCCTTGCTCTCTGCCTGTACCGGTGTCTGACGCAAGAAATCTGCGCATTGTGAGAACTGTGCATAAAGCTGATCATCCAGATCAATACGGTCTGTCATAACTATGATAGTTGGACTATCTAATGCATCTTGCAATAAATGTGCATAGAATACCATCGACAACGACTTGCCAGAGCCCTGTGTATGCCAGAACACGCCGCCTTTACCATCGGTCTTCGTTGCTACCTTTGCCTTCTCTATCGCTTTGCGAACTGCAAAATACTGATGGTATCCGGCTAACACTTTGAATCGACTATTGCTGACGCCGGAGAAAAGAATAAAATTTTTCAAAATATCAAGTAGACGTTCCTTTTGGAACATCCCTTCAAAAAAGGTTTCAAAGGAAGCATACGCAGTATCTTCGTAATTACCGTCTTTGGTTTTCCATTCCATAAAACGATCTAATCCTGAGGTCATAGTCCCAGCCTTATTCGTAGATAAGTCGCTAATTACACAGATTGCATTGTAATAAAAGATAGATGGAATATCCTGCATATAATTGCGAATCTGATGATAGGCATTCTCAGCTCCTACCTCGTCCTTAGCCGGACTCTTCAATTCCATCAAAACAAGCGGCAATCCATTAATAAATAAAACAATATCCGGGCGACGGTTATTTCCGTTTTCTAAAAACGTAAACTGATTTACTACATAGAAAGAGTTGTTCTTTACGTTGGCGTAATCAATCAAACGTACAATAGATGATTGCTCCTCGCCATTCACAAAGAACTTAACCGTGATACCATTTTGCAGATAATCCATGAAAATGATATTCTTCTGCAGCAGGCTTCCGGTATCAAAATTCTTCAATTTGGCGAGCGCCTCATCTATAGCTTCTACAGGCAGACCACGGTTGATATGCACCAAGCTATCTCTCAGAATAGAGTCCAGAAGCGGACTGGTATAATCTCTATCAAAATCCGGAGCGTAGAGGTGGTCATAGCCCATGTTTTCAAACAATTCAATGATTGCTTGTTCGTAGGTATCTTCTGTAAATAAACTCGGCATATTCAACCTCCTGTATTTTTCGTTATGTTTCTATGATAAACAAGAATTTAGAGCAGCAAGCTCAGGCTATCTTTTCAAATGAGTTTTTAACTCTTGAAACGCTGCCTGATGGTTGGAAGCAATCCAGTTTGATAGATATTGCAGACTATCTAAATGGTCTTGCTATGCAAAAATATCGTCCAACTGCTGGCGAAACAGGCATTCCGGTTCTTAAAATCAAAGAACTTCGTCAAGGCTGCTGTGATGATAACAGTGAACTGTGTTCTCCAAACATTAAAAGTGAGTATATCATTCACGATGGCGATGTTATCTTCTCTTGGTCAGGCAGTCTGTTAGTTGATTTTTGGTGTGGCGGTATCTGTGGCTTAAATCAGCATTTATTCAAAGTAACATCAAACAAGTATGATAAGTGGTTCTATTATGCTTGGACAAAACACCATCTTGATCGCTTTATTGCCGTTGCTGCCGATAAAGCTACAACAATGGGACACATCAAGCGCGATGAACTTTCAAAAGCAGAGGTTCTCATACCCAACGAAGCAGACTACAAGCGGATTGGATATTTGCTTCAGCCAATTTATGATTTGATTATCGCCAACCGAATAGAGAACAAAAAACTTGCTGAAACAAGAAACACGCTTCTTCCAAAACTTATGAGTGGAGAAATTGATATATCGGAGGTGGATTATGAATAAAAAAGACCTCTCAATACCTTTTAATGCACCACTACGTCCACAAGACGCAGAATTACAAACATACGGTTGCAGAGCTATTAACCCAGATATATGTGGGAATAACGAATTGCCGGATGTCTGTGCCTTTTTCTCGAAAGATTGTATTTGTAAAAAGCCGTCACGAGCTTGGGAAAAGCAATACACCAAGCTTAATGGCTAAGCCACTAAATTCTTGTTTATCTTTTCATTCGTTTTGATTTTTTTATCTAATTGCCCAAGAATATCAACAACTTTTTTCTGTAAATCCAGTGACGGTAAACGTATCGGTATTTGTTCAATTACATCTCTTTTCGAAATATTTACTTGAACAGATCCGCTCGATCTAGAAACTATCGCATTATATCCTTCCCTTGAGGTGAAAAAATATTGCAAATACTCTGGTAATATTTTGCCCGTGTCAGCTCTTAAGATCAACAAAGCTTGACTTATAATACCCTTAGGATCTCCTTCTTTTATTATTGAAACTTTTCCAACTGTACCTGAGCAGCTAATGATCAAGTCATTTGTTTTTACTTGGAATCTTTGCATCACATTAAATTTTTTGTCATCGATAAAATACCTAAAATCTCTATGATCATAGATTGCATGTTGCTGCTCATAAACCGGAATCCCTGCATCTTTCATATCTCCACGTTTTAACGCAGAGCCGAATGGTCCTCTAATATAGCCTTTCTTTTGTAACACGTCTGAAAGTTTGACCTGTTCTCTACAATCCACATTGGCACCTTCCTAACCTATATATTTCCTATGAGCATGTTTCACATTGCTCTGTTTAACCATTGCATACTGCAAGGTCGTATCTATTCGTTTATGCCCTAAGAGTTGCTGTAACTGTTCTATAGGCATTCCCTTATCAATCGCCATCGTCGCAAGTGTTCTTCGGAACTTATGCGGATGAACTTTTTGAATATCCAACTGCTTACCTATTTCACGCAGGCGAGATTCGATACCGCCTATCTTGATTCTCTCATGCGGAGAGCGCAGAGTGACGAACAATGCCGGACTATTATCCGTTCTGCTGTCAATGTAGTTTTGCAGATGAATCTTTGTCCGAGCATCAAAGTATACGATGCGTTCCTTATCACCCTTACCGAATACTACACATTCACGCTCGTTAAAGTTGATGTCTGCTTTGTTCAGCAAAACCATTTCACCGATACGCATTCCGGTAGAAGCAAGCATATCAATTATCGCTAAATCCCGAAGCTCTGTGCAGCTATCACGCATTTTCTCCAAATCCTCATCTGTATAAGTTTCCTTGATATTGGTCGCCGTTTTCACCTTGTGGATGCGGCGAACAGGACTTTTCAGAATGTAATCTTCATCCTCCAGCCAAGAGAAAAAACTGGATAAAATCCTACGGATATTGTCAATCGTCACACGACTGGATTGGTTCTTGCTTTGATAATCCGTCAAATAGGAACGCAGGTCTTCCGTCTGAATGTGGCGGATGTCTTTGTTTATCGAAGCTACCATCGTCTCAATGGTTGTGCGATAATATTTCAGAGTTTTTTTTGAACAGCCTTCAATCCGCTTTGCCGAAACAAAAGTATCTATCAGCTTTGGATTGTCGTCTGTATCCTTTTTTCCTATCTGTGCTGTGATCTCACAGCCAAACAGTGCCTTTTCAAGCACCTTTTGCAACTGCTGCATTTGGGCGTTGTCGAGGTGTGGCAGCATTTGCTGCATCACCTCTGAAATAATTTGTTGTTTCATAGGTCATTCTCCTTCAAATTTATTTTCCAGAGAACGACTCAACGGCAGTTCCGTTGGCTTTATCTCCCGCCGTTGGTGGGAGTATTTAGGTTAAACAAGAATTTAGCGGCTTAAATCTCGATGTCTGAGACATCAAGCTCGCCGGATATCAATTTAGGCAGCAAGTTGTCTCGTAAGGCGGAAAGGCGCATATTTTCAGCTTGCAAGGATTCTATTTCTTTATGCATCGGCAATGCTAAGCCGTGGAATTTCTGTATAATGTCGAGATCACTGTGCAAGTTTAGCTGTTTTATTAAAACCTGACTTATATTCTGCTGTGCAGAACCTACCGCAAGATTTATGAATTTTTGCTGTGACTCATATGCAATCTGAAATAGATATGTATATGGATAATTTTTGTTACAGAGAAGTGCACAGACTGCTTGGTTACAGGTCATCGGTTTAGAAATAACACCATATGCACCCACAGTAGCGCCATACATAGCAATCAAAACACTATGCTCTGGCAAAAGTTTCGCAGATGATTTTTTTATTGCTAAATCGTTAATATGCTCCTCGGTTTCATGAATGTAATTTCCAAGCAGTTCTTTGGATTTCACCCAACAAATTGAACTGTCAGAATAATATTCATCATGCTTCCGCGAAGGCGTTCCTCCGGATGTTGTAGCAACAACATCTCCAAGAGGTGTATCCATAGCAGAATCACAAAAAAGCCTTAAATAGAGTACATGCAGTTGCTGAAGTAAATTCTTGTTTATCCTATCATTGAGTGCAATTTTATCATCAAACGCCTTCAGGAATGAGCCGATTTTTTCTTGTTCAACTAATGGTGGAACATCAATTTCAAGATTCTTTACCACATCCGTCTGCACACGCTGTCGTCCAGATGAACCAACCATAGATTTTATTGCCAGCTCTCTTACTTCTGGGCTGCAAACGAGATAGTACAAATAGTCCTTATCAGCGATCCCTTCTTTTGCTCGGAATACGATATACTCCGTTGAGCCAAAGCCAACTTCTCCATCATTTAAGATTGAGACCTGAGCTGTTTTTCCGTTTTCTAAACACGGCGTGATTCGTGCCATAATTGTATCTCCGTTACGGAACTTCGTACCACCAGAAAAACATTCTTCAACATAATATGGAATATCGCGATAAAATGGGCGGAGCACATCCATAGGGATTTTCTTAGCTATAGCCCCTTTTTTTATTGTTTCTCTCGGATTGAAATCTGCAATATCAGAGAGCTTCTTCTTTGTCCATTCAGATCTCATACCCAATCGCCCCCAGCTTCTTTCTGATTTCGTCCTCCAGCTCATGCGACTTTGCAAACATTTCTGAAAGCTCAGATGTCAAACGATCCATCTTTTCTTCAAATGGCTCATCATCTTCTTCCTGCTCTTCAATACCTACATAGCGTCCAGGTGTAAGGATATAATCTTGTTTCTCAATTTCAGTTATATCTGTAACAGCACAGAAGCCCTTGATATTTTCAAGTGTTCCGTCAACAAAAGCTTCGTAGGTATCTGAAATCTTATGGATGTCTTCATCTGTCAGCTCACGAAGTTTTTTGCTCACCATGGTTCCCATCTTTCGAGCATCAATAAATAAAGTCTTTCCCGGTTGTTTTTTCTGCTTATTGATAAACCAAAGTGATACTGGAATCTGCGTTGTATAGAAAAGCTTAGTAGGCATGGCAACAATGCACTCAACTAAGTCTGCATTGATAATATTCTTACGAATATCACCCTCTCCGCCTGATTGAGAAGAAAGGGAACCATTTGCTAATACCATACCAATACGGCCTGCTGGTGCAAGATGAAAAATCATATGCTGAAGCCATGCAAAGTTGGCATTTCCTGCTGGTGGCGTTCCGTATTTCCATCGCGGATCTTCTTTTAGTGTATCCAATCCCCAATCGGAAAGGTTAAACGGTGGATTCGCCATAATATAATCTGCTCTCAACGTTGGATGACGATCATCAAGAAATGTATCTGCCGCATAGGTTCCAAGATCAGGCTCAATTCCACGGATTGCAAGATTCATCTGCGCCATCTTCCATGTAGTAGGGTTTGAGTCCTGCCCATAGATAGAAATATTGTTGATATTACCACTGTGATTCTCAACAAACTTCGCAGACTGAACGAACATACCGCCTGAACCGCAGCAAGGATCGTATACTCTGCCCTTAAACGGCTTTAATACCTCTACCAAGGTGCGTACTACACAAGATGGCGTAAAGAATTCACCACCACGTTTTCCTTCCTGTTCTGCAAACATAGAAAGACAATATTCATAGGTACGGCCCAGAATATCTTTCTCACTGCCATGTTCGATCATCTGGATGTTAGTGAATAAATCCACAACATCACCAAGTCTACGCTTGTCCAGCTCCGGACGTGCAAAGTTCTTAGGCAAAATATCCTTCAAACGCTTATTTTCTTTTTCGATGGCACGCATGGCATCATCGATCACTGTTCCGATTTCCGGAGTATGCGCTTTTGCTGCAATTTCACTCCAACGTGCACCAGCCGGCACAAAGAAGATACCCTCAGAAGTATATTCGTCGATATCCTCCTCGAATCCATCGCCTTCTTTTACAAGTTCCTGATGCTTATCATCAAATCTATCTGAGATATACTTCAAAAAAATTAATCCCAGAACAACGTTCTTATATTCTGATGCATCCATATTGCCACGAAGCACGCAGGCTGCATCCCATATTTGTTTTTCAAAACCGATATCGGCTGTATTTTTATCTGCCATTTTATTCTTCCCCTTTCTGTTTTACTGTTTTATCATATTTTATCAGAATTCTCGTTTAAAATCCTGTATTTTGCAATCAAGGGATCCACAAATAGTAAGAGGGCTTCTGCTGTTTTATTTACTTTCCTGTGATATTTCGCTTCTATAAAAAATCATCTTTCATCTTATAAGTCGGATAAGGAGCTGTCTCCTTGGCATCGAGGGTCACATCCCGCGACATCTGAATCACCGTTTAAACGCTGCCGCCATTTTGGGGCGATTCAGTTTTTCTCAGTCTATCTAAAAAGCAGATATGTTTCCCTATAAGAAAACCGGGCTTTTCATAAGGCTTCTCTGATGATGATTACCTTACAAAAAGCCCGGACATACATCGACTTTCGGTACTTATTTTTCTGTTCTTGTCAGCAGAGCCACGGTCTCGACGTGCATGGTTTGCGGGAACATGTCGACAGGGGTGACTTCCTTCACGGTATAGCCAAGTCCGGCGAGGATCTTCGCATCGCGGGCGAAGGTCGCCACGTTGCAGGAGACGTAGACGATGCGTGAGGGCTGCATGCCGGCCGCCGCGGATAGGACGGCCTCGCTGCATCCGGCGCGGACGGGGTCCATGACGATGACGTCGGGGCGAAGGCCTTCTTGGTAGAGCTTTGGCATGAATTCTCCGGCATCAGCAGCGTAGAATTCGGAGTTTTCGATATGATTGAAGGCGGCATTCTTCTTCGCATCTTCGATGGCTTCTTTCACGATCTCGATGCCGATGACGCGGCCGGCTTTCTTCGCAAGACAGAGGGAAATGGTACCGGTCCCGCAGTAGGCGTCGATCACTGTCTCTCCGCCATGGAGGTCGGCATAGGCGAGGGCTTTTTCATAGAGGAGCTCGGCCTGCGGCTTGTGCACCTGAAAGAAGGAGAAGGGGGAGACTTCGAAGGCGATGCCGCAAAGGGAGGAGGTCAGGGTCTTTTTGCCCCAGAGATGATGGATTTCTTTTCCGAGGATGGCATTGCCTTTGTGGTTCTGGACATTGTGATAGATGGAGACGACTTCGGGGAGAAGCTTTCTCATCTCGGAGACCCAGAGGTCGGCGAGCGGGAGTTTCTCCGTAGCGGTCACGATGACGGCCATGACTTCGCCGTGATCGCCGACGCGTCCCATGATGCGACGGACGCTGCCGCGGCTTGTTTTTTCGTTGTAGCCGGTGAGCTGATGGCGTGTCATGAAGCCTTGGGCAAAGCGCAGCAGACGGTTGTTCTCTTCTTCCTGAATGGCGCAGCTCGCGATCGGGATGACCTGATGGCTGCCCTGTCGGTAGTAGCCCATGACAGGGCCGCTCGTCACCTGACTGACGGGGACGGCCATTTTATTGCGGTAGTTCCATGGGTGAGTGGCACCGGCGATGGGGCGGACAAGGCTTTCTTCATAGCCGCCGATGCGCACCATCACGTCTTTCACGCGCCGCTCTTTCACGGCAAGCTGGCCTTCATAGGTGAGGTGGGAGATCTGACAGCCGCCGCAGGCATGGTAGGCCGGACAGGCGGGCGTGGTGCGATGCACGGAGGGGACTTCGATGGAAATGAGACGCCCTGTGGCGTAGGATTTCTTCGCCGTCACGATCATGGCCTGTACGGTCTCGCCGGGGAGAGCGCCGGGGACGAAGACGGTGAAGTCATCGACAGCTCCGATGCCTTCGCCGTGGATGCCAAGGTCGCGGATGGTAAGGGTGTATGTTTCGTTTGGTTTGACGGGAATGTTTTTCTTAGACATAGAATGCTCCAAATAAATGGTGACTAGGGACTAGGGATTAGGGATTAGGTATTGGGGTGTATTTAACTGGATAATCTCACTAGAGCCAAAATCGCTTGAGCAAAAGTGAGGAGTGAGGAATTAGGAGTGAGGAGTGGTGGAAGGGGCGCACAATTCATAGAGCGCCCCAATCCCCCTTTTTATATAAAAAACATGTGAGATTTTCATTTATAAAAATTCGCGGCGCTTTTCTTTTATTTTGCGCCGCACCACCCCCGTTGAACCTTCAGAACCTGTAGAACCTTCTAACCCTCTTCCCATTTCTCAATCACATCGTCCGGGATTTCAAAGTGCTGGTAGTCTTTGCGGCCGTCCCAGCTGCCGCCCCATTCGAAGCCGTACTTGGTGAAGATCTGGAAAGCGAGGTCCGACTCGTCGATCTTCATGGGGAAGTCACGGCTGCGGTCTATATAGGGGGCTCCGGCGGCTGGCTCGATGGAGAGCGCGCCGTCCACCATTTTGACATAGGGGTTGTAGAGCGGATTGATGTCGATCGCCGCGCCCATGCCATGCTTGGAGACTTTCGTCGTGTGGGAGATGAAACGGAAGTTGAAGGAGGAGCTGTTGTTGTCCGTCATCGAGCGTTCATCATCGGCATCGTAGTGGTCCACGAGGCGGATCTTCTCGATGGGATACTTGGCGGCATAGAGCTCTTCGAAGATGGAAAGAACGGTTTCTGCGATGCGGCGGTTGACCACCATTTCGCCGTTCTGCGTGTTCCCCTGGAGGTCCACATAGCGGACGCGGAGAAAGGCGAGGTCTTCGCGGGGGACGGTGCAGTCCACTTTGAATGATTTGCCTTTCATGATTTCGAAAATGGAGTCCGGAATGGGCTCAGCAGAAAAACCTTCTGTATATGGTGTCATGATGAGAGGCCTCCTTTTCGGGCTAAGGGAAATAGAAAATGATGGCATGGCGCAAAACCATAGGAAAACGCCGTGAGCTTTGCATGGATACATCTGTATCATACATCGCAAAGCGTCGCGGCGCTATAGGGAAAACACATGGGGCGTGCCGCCCCTTGATTGCGGATGAAAGATTCGGTTGAATGAGAAATTAGAAATGAGAAATTCGAAATGGTGGTGCGGCGCAAAAAAATAATGAAGCGCCGCAGAATTTTGATAGCGCTTCGCGCTGTCGTCATTGGAAGAGCACTCAAGAGATCCTCCTTGCAGAACGGTCAGCGTGCCAATTGCGCTATTTCGATCACCGCTTGCTTCTTAATCCCTAATCCCTAGCCACCAGCCACCAGCCACCAGTCACTAGTCACTTCTCCACATACGGTCCGAGGAGATTTTCGATGTCGATTCTCATGTAATTTTCTGAATCATTGGCGAGGTCGAAGGAGGCATTCAGCATGCACCAGAGCGTGATGACGCCGATGAAGTGGCTGACCAGGATGCGGCAGAGGATGGTCTTGGGGACATCGCTGCGGAGCTCCCCTTTGCCTTCGCCCTGATGGGCGGAGAGGATCTTCTCGAGGGCGAGATAGAGATCGTAGAGAGCTTCTGTATTCTGCTCGGGATGTGCGTGCTTGTTTTCCACGCTGTCACGAAGCCACTGACGGACGAGACGGACGCCGCTCCACATGCAGTCCTTGTAGATTTCGCTGAAATAGAAGCAGCAGCGCTCGATCGCGTCCCCTTCATGAGCGATGGCGCGCTCGATGGTTGCCATGGCTGTGTTGCGGGAGAGCTCGCGGACAACGTCTTCCTTGCATTCGAAGTAGTGATAGAAGGTGCCTTTGGCGACGCCGGAGTCCTTCGTGATGTCTTCCACCGATACATGATCGAAGCCGTGCGCGCTGATCAGGCGCTTGGCTGATTCGAGAAGCTTTGCTTTTGTCCGTTCCGCTTTCTTTGTGAGTGCCATGAGTCCTCCTTTAGATGATTTTATATTACGTATAGTATACAGGAAATCAAGAGGGGGTGCAATGACTGAAAGTCGAAACAGAGCTGACAGCTTCAATGGGAGCGGCGGCTGCTCCAGGATCCAGCTTTCCAGTCACTAGTCGCTCGCCATTTCCATTCGTTTGACACGCGCTCTTCTTTTGCGTAAAATAAGACAAGGGATACGCAAAATGTATCTGGCCCCCATGCGGGGCTTTTTTTATGCCCTTTTGGGGAAGAATTAGTGACTGGTGACTTGTGACTAGGGACTAGGGACTAAGAGACTGGGAGATTAGGAGATATCAGATATCAGACGCGAGACATCTGACTTCTATCCTCCGGCCTTCGGGCATCGCCACATATATATTCGCGGCGAAGCCGCCACCTTCATTCCTCATTCGAGCAAAGCTTTCAGCCCCAATCTATGGGTCAGCACGCCCCACGGGCTAACCCTGAACCCTTTTTGTACTCACACGAAATGAGGCATGCTTATGAAAAATTTCGATCTCATCATCATCGGCGCCGGTCCGGCGGGGATATTCACGGCGCTCGAGCTGGCTGATACAGGGATGTCCATCCTGATCCTGGAGAAGGGGCTGGATATTCGTGAGCGCATCGCGCTCAATAAGAACAGGCAGGCGAAGGCGGCTGACCGCTATGCGAATATCGTGTCCGGCTGGGGCGGCGCGGGAGCCTTCTCGGATGGGAAGCTGACGCTTACGACGGACTATGGCGGAAACCTGGATGATTATATGAATAAAGGCGAGCTCGCCCGTCTGATCTCCTATGTGGACGATGTGTACTGCCGCTACGGCGGGGCCGATCGCAAGGTCTACGGGGATGAGTACAAGGAGGAGCTGCATGAATTGAAGCGGCGGGCGGCAGCCGCAGACCTGTCCTTCATCCCGGCGCGCATCCGCCATCTGGGGACGGATGTGAATGGAGAGATCCTCTCCCGCATGCGTGACAGCTTGCCTGCCAATGTGACGGTGAAGTCAAAGTGTCCGGTGGATGCGATCCTTGTGAGCGACGGAGCTCTGCAGGGCGTCATGGCGGGCGGCGAGACGTACTGCTGCAAGTACCTTGTGGCCGCACCGGGGCGTGATGGGGCGGAGTGGTTCGCCGGGGAAGCGAAGCGCATCGGCCTTCAGACTGAGTCGAATGCGGTCGACATCGGCGTCCGTGTGGAGTCGCCGGCCGAGGTCTTCGAGCCGATCACGAACATCTGCTATGAGTCGAAGCTGGTGTATTTCTCCAAATCCTTCGATGACCGTGTACGCACGTTCTGCATGAATCCGTATGGCTTCGTCGTGACGGAGAATAACAACGGGCTCATGACGGTGAATGGACATTCGTATGCACACAAAAAGAGTGAGAATACCAATTTCGCCATTCTGGTCTCGAAGCAGTTCACCGAGCCGTTCCACGAACCGATCGAGTACGGGAAATACATTGCGACACTGGCAAACATGCTGGGCGGTGGGCCCATCGTGCAGCGTCTTGGCGACCTGCGCGACGGCCGTCGTTCGACGGCAGAGCGCATACGAAGAGGGCTGATCAACCCCACCATGCCCTCGGCAACACCAGGAGATTTATCTTTGGTCTTGCCATATCGCTTCTTAAAGGATATTATGGAGATGTTTGAAGCGCTGGATGAAGCATGCCCGGGAGCGAACTCGCGCCACACCCTTCTCTATGGGGTGGAAGTGAAGTTCTACTCCTCCCGCATCGCACTGTCTTCCCAGCTGGAGACGAAGATTCCCAATTTCTTCGCTATTGGTGATGGAGCCGGCATCACCAGGGGCCTTGCACAGGCCTCCGCCGCCGGCGTAGTCGTCGGGCGCGAGATTTGCGCCCGCATTGGTCAACCGAAGGGAGAACTCTGATGATACCGAGGTACACACGTCCAGTCATGGAAAAGATTTGGAACGAAAGAAATGAATGGCAGACAATGCTTGATGTAGAAATCGCAGCTTGCGAAGCAAATGCTGAGCTGGGCCGCATCCCGAAGGAAGCCGTCGAAGTGATCAAAGCGAAAGCAGACTTTGATGTCGACCGCATCCATGAGATCGATCGTGAAATCAATCACGACATCATCGCCTTCCTCACCAATGTCGGGGAATATGTAGGCGATGATGCCAAGTACATCCACATGGGCCTTACCTCCACCGACGTGAAGGATACCGGCCTCAATGTACAGATCAAACAGGCCTCCGCTGTCCTTCTGGAAGATCTGGAAAAACTGGCAGAAGTCCTGAAGAGAAGAGCGGTCGAATTCAAGTACACCCCGACCATCGGCCGTACCCACGGCGTCCATGCAGAACCGACCACCTTCGGCTTGAAGCTCCTGCTCTGGTACTCCGAGACCCTTCGCAACATTGACCGCATGAAGAGAGCCGCAGAAGAAATGGCTGTCGGCAAGCTGTCCGGCGCGGTAGGCACCTATGCAGACATCGATCCATACGTCGAAGAATACGTCTGCAAGAAGATGGGCCTTGCCAGAGAAGTCGTAGCGACACAGGTCGTACAGCGTGACCACCATGCTGAATACATCACGACCTTAGGCGTCATCGCCGGCACCCTCGCCCAGATGGCTCTCGAAGTCCGCCACCTGCAGAGAACCGAAGTAAGAGAAGCGGAAGAATACTTCAGCCCGAAGCAGAAAGGCTCCTCTGCGATGCCGCATAAGAGAAATCCGGTCAAGTCCGAAAGAATCTGCGGCATGGCCCGTCTCATCCAGGGCTACAGCCTCCCGGCCTTCGAAGACATCCCGCTCTGGCATGAAAGAGATATTTCCCACTCCTCCGTCGAACGCGTCATGTTCCCAGATGCGACCATCGCTTTGGACTACATCCTCTCGCAGACCACCGACCTTATCGACAAGCTCCTCGTCTATCCGGACAAGATGCTCGCGGATCTCAACCTCACCGGCGGCCTCATCTACAGCCCGCGCGTCCTCCTCGCTCTCGTAGCGAAAGGCGCTTACCGCGACACCGCATATCGCTGGGTACAGAGAAATGCGATGAAACGCTGGCTTCAGGGTGAAGATTTCTACGAAAATCTTTGCAAGGATGAAGACGTCAGAAAGTATCTGAACGAAGAAGAAATCAAAGCCTGCTTCGACTACAAGCCGATGCTCGTCCATGTAGATGAGATCTTCGCTCGTTTCGGACTGTAATCCACTCGTCAAAAAAGCCTCGACCCGTAAGGGCGAGGCTTTTGGCGTGAAGGGGGGATGGCGGAGTTCTTAGCCGCGCGGCTATGAACGGATATCATTTTATGATATGATACAAGCGGTGCCATCGTAAACGATAGGCGGTTAAGGAAACACTGATTCAATCGTTGTCAGATTTCATTCTTGGATTTTTATATAGAGCGAGGAATCATTTGACGCGAATAGCGAGCTATTTAAGGAAGATGATGACGAAGCTGTGTATAAAAATCCATATGAAATCCGACTCTGCGATTGAATCAGCGTTTCCTTAAATGAGGACCCCGAAAGGGGGATGACCCATATGACGAAATACGATTTTTTTACGATCGTCTTTTTGGTGAGTATGTGTGTTATAGCACTGACAAAGTGACCAATAGAAAAGCCGCCTTGCTCCTGACAAGATGAGGCGGTTTTTCTTCTTGAAATAATGGGGTCATGACCGTTTATCGGATGGCACCGTTTCTATTTGTATTGTAAGACATTTCACGAAAGAAAGCAAGGAAAACACGGATGAATTGATCCTGCGCATGATTCTCTTTCCTCCGGCAGGAGCTGCTCAAAGGGGCGGAGGTTGGCTTTGCGCATGCGATATTTTCCTGATGGCGCTATCCAATCGTTAGCATTTTATGGTATGATACAGGCGGTGCCATCGTAAACGATAGGCGGTTAAAATTGAGACCCCGAAAGGGGGATGACCCATATGACGAAATACGATTTTTTAACGATCGTCTTTTTTGCGAGTATGTGTGTTATAGCACTGACCAAGTGACCAATAGAAAAACCGCCTCGACCCTGACAAGTTAGGCGGCTTTTCTACTAACAATAAATGGGGTCATGACCGTTTATCGGATGGCACCGTTTCTATCTGTATTGTAAGATATCCAGCGAAAGAATGCAAGGTAAACCTATGGACTTCTTTTACTTGATCGGCGGCGCGGCTGTGCTGCTGCTGACATTTCTGCTGCATCGCTTGGGAAATGCCTGGATCGATGCACTCTATGCCTCGCATCGGGACATCCTGACATTTCCTTTGGCCGTCAAAGAACGGGGACGCTTGCGGCATTTTCTTCTCCCGCTTGCTTTTCTTCTCTGCGGCGCGCGCGCGGTCTACATCGCATCAAGCCCTGTCGAGCTTTTCTTCCTGCTCTTCGCTTCCGCGTTCCTTCTGCTCATGACTGCGACCGACTTCGAGCAGTACTGCCTCTTTGACGCGATGATGCTTCCCTTCGCGGCGGGCGGTCTTCTCCTCTCGCTCATCCAGCTTCCCCTACTGACCGATCGTCTCATCGCAGCCGCGGCGGGCGGCGCGGCCTTCCTTGTGCTCGCCATCCTCTCGCGTGGGGCACTGGGCGGGGGCGACGTGAAGCTCATCGCGGCGCTCGGCCTCTGGCTGGGGACCGATGCTCTCCTCTTCGTCACGATGGCCGGTATCGTCTTTGGCGGTCTCGCTGCCCTTCTCCTGATGCTCCTCCGGCTCAAGAAGCGCAAGAGCGCCTTCGCCTACGGCCCCTACTTCGCACTGACGGCGCTCGCGCTCTTCATGATGCGGAGTGTGTAGTGGAAATGGGTTCAGGGTTCAAGGTTCAGGGTTCAGGGGTGTGGAGGCAGCTTTGCCGCGAGTATATATGAGGTGATGCCCGAAAGTGGTATTCAAGTGACTGGTGACTAGGATTCTCCGGCATCGTCATCCCGAGCGTAGCCGAGGGATCTCTACTGCACTGCGGGAATCAGCGTGTATGTGCAGGGGAAAACGATGTCTTGGTGTTGCCTCACATCAGGCGATGAGCGTTCTGCAATAAAGATTTCTCGGCTACGCTCGAAATGACGACGGCGCGAAGCGCTATCTAAACTTCGTGGCGTTTCCATATTTTTATGCGCCGCACCACCATTCCTAATTCCTAATTCGAGCAGAGTTTTCGTACACAATCAAGGGATGGCACACCCAAGGGCTAACCCCGAACCCCGAACCCTGAACCCCGAACCCTGAACCCCGAACCCTGAACCCTGAACCCTGAACCCTGAACCCTTGCCCCCTTTTTCTTATCCCCTTGCTTCATACCAACCGCCCATATCTATTCCAAAACAGCATACAAAGAAAAATCGTTTGACAGATGGCTCTTTGCCGTGTATGATTATTTCAACTCAATACCCCATGCGATGACTGGGATCAAGTGATATGATGTTCTTTTCAGAGAGCCGATGGTTGGTGAAAATCGGCAGAAAGCATATGACGAACTCTCCCAGGAGCTCCGGATCGAAGCAGTGATGCCGTAGAGAAGGCGGAAGTCCCCGTTATGGATGAACCATGAAAGTATAATGCAGGGTGGTACCGCGAAACCTCGCCCCTGTCTCGGAAGAGACAGGGGCTTTTATATTATACGAAGTGGAAGAGAGATAAGCACAGAGTGGTACAGCGCAGACGCGCCTCTGTCCGAGGGATCGGACGGAGGCGCTTTTTTCTTTCATGGTGAGTGATAAATCAGGGTGGCACCGCGGAAAACCGCCCCTGGGAGAGGAAAGCCTCTTTCAGGGGCGGTTTTTTGATCCATGTAAACTAGGAGGAGACACAAATGATGCATATGAGAAAAGTAATGAAGACGATCGGTATTTGTTCCATGGCTGCCATCATGATGGCAGGTCTGTCCGGCTGCGGCGGCAAGACGGGGGGCGCGGTGTCTTCCGGCGCGAAGAATGCGGCGAAGATCGGTTTCACGGCGGCGCTGACGGGCGGTGCGGCCGCATATGGCAAGTCGGAAGAGGAGGGCGTGCGTCTCGCTGTCGAAGAAATCAATAAGAAGGGTGACTTCCCGATCGATCTCCTGGTGGAGGATACGAAGGCTGTCCCGGCGGACTCGATGAATGCGACGAAAAAACTGATTCAGGAGAAAGTCTCTCTGATCATCGGGCCGATGACGTCCAATGAGGCGAAGGCGGCGGGTCCGATCATCCAGAATGCGAAGGTGCCGTCTCTGGAGATTTCTGTCACGGCAGAAAACATCACGGACATCGGAGACTGCATTTTCAGAAATTCCGTACCGGAGTCGAAGAATATCCCGCAGACGGTGAAGAAGACGCACAAGCTCTTGGGCTATAAGACCGCAGCGATCCTCTATGCCCATGACAATGAGCAGCATGTGACCGCGCAGAAATATTTCCAGAAGACGATGGAAGAAGAAGGCGTCCAAGTCATCGACGTCGAGACCTTCGGCAGCAAGGACAGCGAGTACTCCGCGCAGCTGACGAATATCCAGCACAAGAATCCGGATGTCATCGTCGTATGCAGCTACTATCAGGAAGGCTCCCGCATCCTGAAGAAGATGAGAGAGATGGGCATGAACCAGCCGGTGCTGGGGGACAATGGCTTCGTTTCGCCGGAGCTGGGCAAGATGGCAGGCGCGGCAGCGGACAATGTCTACGTCTCCTCCATGTGGTCGGCGGATCGCAAGGATGAAAAGGTGCAGAAATTCGTGGAGAACTACACCAAAGCCTATGGCCGTGCGCCCGACCAGTTCGCCGCCAGTGCGTATGACGGCGTCTATATGGCGATGGATGCGATGAAGCGCGCGGGTACGACCACCGATCACAAGAAGATCCGCGATGCGCTGGCACAGATGAAGGACTTCAAGGGTGTCTGCGGTACATTCAGCTTCGATGAAAAGCGGGATCCGGTCGTCGATCTGATCCTGATGAAGATGCAGGATGGGAAATTCGGCGTCGTGGATGTGAAATAAAAGGTTGATGGGTTCGAGGGAAATTAGGAATGAGGAATGAGGAATTAGGAATGAAGGTGGCGGCTTCGCCGCAAATATATATGGGGCGATGCCCGAAGGTCTGCGGATAAGCAGGTTTCCCGTTTGGGATTCCCTGACATCGACCGCCTGACCGCCAACGACAAAGATTTCTCGCTTACGCTCGAAAT
>UQRR01000018.1 GCA_900543455.1 uncultured Dialister sp. | reverse complement strand
GGGGCGGATAGGGTGACTATGGCATGAAAGACAGCTGGGATAAGGTTTCCCGGTCACTCCTATGAGAGCTGCAAGTCCCCCGCGGCAGATTGAACGCGAAAATGAGATGATCGTTATTTCACATCGCCTTTTTTTACATGCGGAAGATATCGGCATGAGAGCCTGTGTCAATCAACGTCAGTGTGAGAATATCATCCTCAATCAAGTAAACCAGAAGCCAGTCCGGCTTCACATGACATTCCCGAAATCCCAGGGAAACACTGATTAAATCGTTATCGGATTTCATTCTTGGATTTTTATACAGAGCGAGGAGACATTCGACGCGAATAGCGAGCTATTTAAGGAGGATGTCGACGACGCTATGTATAAAAATCCATATGAAATCTGATTCTGTGATTTAATCAGCGTTTCCCGAGAAAACGTCCTGACAATCCATGGTCGCGATACCGAGGCTCAAGTGCAGCCCCCTGCATCAAAGTCTCTACCACTTCATCCAAAAGTGAGACGTCGAACCCGCGTTTTCGCATCAGCTTGTAGCTCTTCTTGTATGCTGAAGTGAATTTGACAAGGTACATGTTACTCCTGCTCCAATGCTTTTTTCAAATCAGCCATATTCGTATAGCCTTTAACACTCGGATCACGAGCAATTCGTCGTCCCTCCTCCATTGCAGCTAATGCTTCCTGATTATATCGCGGCATTTCCACTGCAAAAGGAAGTCCTCCACGAAGAACGCACTGACGAAGAAACAGGTTCACTGCGCCAGACATATCGAGTCCCAACTCGCTGAAAAGTGCTGCCGCCTGTCGTTTCGTATCCGCATCAATTCGGATCTGTGTAGCTGCTGTTGCCATAAGACCACCGCCTTTCACCCTCATTCTATCCATTCCGGTATACAATGTCAAGCATTACGCATTCATACTCTTGGCATAAGGAACTGCGATAAAAATCATGGGCCGCATCAGCCTCGTTAAGGTTCTTGAACTTCAAGCCCACCATTCATTTTTATGCTATAATAAATCCAGCACTGCAAACAAAGAATGACTTCCAGTCATCCATTCACGAAAGAGAGTGATTGCTATGAAAAAAATGATGATCGCCCTGGCAGCTGCCGCTGCTATCGCTGCCGGCTCTATGTCCGTTTCCGCAGAAAGCCTCTGGAAATATAACGACACCACCACCATCGACATGCAGGAGACCAGCATCAAGAAGACCACGAATGGTCATGAGATCCTGAACTTCGTCGCCATCGAAGCCATCGAAGGCGGCACCTGCACCTACACCTACGCCTATGACCGCACCGCCGGCACCATCCAGGTCGTCGAAATGGAAAAGGAAACGAAGAAGCTCCACTACAAGAGCAACTTCACTCCGACCTCCGTCAACTCTTCGAACCCGGTCATCCGTGCCCGTGCCAAGATGGCAGAAGACGTATATCAGAAAAAAGTAGGACATAAGAAATAATGGAACAGCCAATCACCGCAGATGACATCAGCCGCGACCTCATCCATTTCATCGCCAAGTCCCCCTCCACCTTCCATGCCGTCCGCGGCATCAAGGCAGCGCTCCTCTACGCAGGCTTCACGGAAATCCGCGAAGAAGACACCTGGCAGATCGAGAAGGGCGGCAAGTACGTCGTCACCAGAAATGGCAGCGCCCTCATGGCCTTCACCGTGCCGGAAGAAGGCGCAGAAGCCTTCCATATCACTGCCTCGCACTGCGACTCTCCGACCTTCAAGATCAAAGAGAATCCGGAAATCGCAGATGGCCCGTATGTGAAGCTCAATGTCGAGGGCTACGGCGGCATGATCATGTCGACCTGGCTCGACCGTCCGCTCTCCGTCGCCGGACGTCTCCTCGTCACGGAGAACGGCCACCTTGCGGAGAAGCTCATCGCGATCGATGGCACCATGCTCGTCATCCCCTCCGTCGCGATTCATATGGACCGCAGCGTGAACCAGCATAAAGAGTGGAAAGTGCAGAAGGACATGCTCCCTCTCTATGGCATGACCGGCGCCAAGACCCCTTTCATGGACGTCATCGCCGCCGCTGCCAAGGTGAAAGCTGAAGACATCCTCGCGCATGACCTCATCCTCTACAGCCGCGTCCCGGCCGCCATCTGGGGCGAAGAGAGAGAATTCATCTCCTCGCCGAAGCTCGACGACCTGCAGTGCGCCTTCGCCTGCTTCCGCGGCTTCACGCAGGGACAGAAGGAGAAATACATCTCCGTCTACGCCCTCTTCGATAATGAAGAAGTCGGCAGCGCCACCTCGCAGGGCGCCGGCTCCACCTTCCTTGCGAATACCCTGCAGCGTCTCGCCGCTTCCCTCGGATACAGCTATGATGAAACCATGGCCATGATCGCGAGAAGCTTTATGATCTCTGCTGACAACGCCCACAGCGTCCACCCGAACCATCCGGAATACGCGGATCCTGTGAACCGTCCCGTCATCAATGGCGGCATCGTCATCAAGTACAGCGCCGCACAGAAATATGCGACCAATGCTTTCTCTGCCGCCTACTTCAAGAAGCTCTGCAAAGACCATGACATCCCCACGCAGACCTTCACAAACCACAGTGACAACCCCGGCGGCTCTACCTTAGGGAATATTTCAAACACCGTCGTCGCCATGCCGACCGTCGACATCGGTCTCCCCCAGCTCGCCATGCACTCCTCCTATGAGACGGCCGGCGTCAAGGATACTGCCTACCTCGTAGATGCCGTGACGAAATTCTATGAGTAGGGACTAGTGACTGGTGACTGGTGACTGGTGACTGGTGACTAGTGGCTAGTGACTGGTGGCTAGTGACTAGGACGATACGAGAAATCGGATTCGCTCATCCTTGACACCATCCATGACGAAAAAAAGCACGTCTGAATCTTTTGATTCAGACGTGCTTTTTATGTTGGGGTGCAGGTTCATAGTACGCTGCTCGCGTTTAGATTCTTCGGCTCATCCCCCATGCGTTCCGCGCACCAGCGGTCTCACATTCTCCGTTTTTCTCCGCTCACAATGACGGTACGGGAAAATACCGCTATTTTGCATTTCTTATTAGAACGTATATCGCGCAGACAGCGTGAAGGTGCGGCCATCACCGATGTAGTAATGGTTCGTGGAAATATCTTCATCGAAGTAATCGCGGTCGAGGACATTCTCGATGGCAAACTGCATGGAGAAATTCTTATTGAACTGGTAGTTTGTATTGAGGTTCAGGAGGAAGTACGCATCGCGTGATTTGAAATGTCCACCGATCATCCCCGCTTCGGTGCGATCGGAGATGAACATGCCGTCGACGTTCACCGTCCATGGATCCTTGTGGAAGGTCGTACCGAGATGGAGCAGGTGACGCGGGATGTCGTAATTCTTATCGCCATTGATCTTGCCCGTCTGCCAGGTGTAATTGATGTAGGAAGTCCAGCTGTCGCTGTGCTTCTGGTTCACCGCGATCTCAAAGCCGTGCGTCTTGGCTTCGCCGACGTTCTGGTACTGCTTTCCATCCCGAAATAAAGGCTTATCGATATAGTCTTTTGTCTTCGCATAGAATACGTCCGCATGAACATCCGTCTTTTTACTGATTTTTTTCTTCATCCCGAGTTCCCACGTATCGGTAGTTTCAGGCTTCAGCGACGGGTTCGGATAAATGGGCTTAGCCGATGCACCCATTCCCGGTGAATATCTGTATAATTGATACAGGATTGGTGCATTGAAGGATTTTCCGTAGGAGAGATACAAATTGGTATCATTATTCCATGCATAGTCTACGGACAATTTCGGAGAAAACTGAGAATACGATTTCGAATCAGTGATATCTACTGATCTATTTTTATTATCGTATCCGTCACACTTAGTATAATGATCATAGCGACCGCCAATGTAGGCTGTCCACTTCGGAGCAAATGCCCATTTATCCTGCACATAAAGAGCCCAATACTTATCTTTGCCACCTGTCTTCTGATTTACCATTCCAGTGCTAAACCAGTTTTTCCAATCAGAGATTTCTTTATAGCTCGTATAATCAAAGCGATCCATTCCATACGAAAAACCGGCTAATACGGTATGCGCATCCAGTGTCCAGCGTTTATTGATATCGAAATCCCAAGATCTGGATGGATATGAAGTTTTTGAACCTATCCCATTAAAATTCTCTTCATTGACCGATTTATCCGGTTTGGTGGAGCCATCTTTGGTATAGTCCGTCATACCGAAATGCGCATGTACTTTGTTCTTCTGATCGTTATAGGTCAGAGAATGCATGTTGTATGTACGCCATCCTTTATCCCCAAGGAAATCAGCCGCCGAATATAAGACACCTATTTTATTATTTCCTTGTTTATCCTGATACGTGTATTGTTGCTTCCATGCTCCAGTGAATGATTCGCCGCCATCATAATGCCAGTCATAGATGGCATGGGTATACTTATAGGTCAGCTTTTGATCATCATTGAAAGCGTAACCAAGATTGAAACCGTAATTTTCAGAAAGCGCGTGCTTTTGACCGCGGTTCCCAATGACTTTACCACCATCAGCACTGGGATCCAGTTTGGCAGCTGTGGTAAGAAAGCCTGCCTTCTCAGGGCTCAGGTAGACGTTATAGCTCTTCCAGCCGTTCGTCTGCTTGCTCTCGTAAAACGTCCCCCAAGACAGCTTATCCTTCTTCCCATGCACGGCATACGCCTGTTTCACCGTGCCGTGGCTGCCGTAGCTGACGACCGCGGAGCCGTGGACGCCGTCACGCTTCTCGCTCTTTGTCATGATATTGATGACGCCGCCTACCGCACGACCGCCGTAGAGAGCGGACTGACCGCCGGAGACGACCTCGATCTTGCGGATATTCTCGACAGGGATCATGTTCCAGTCGACATCGCCGTTCCATGCGGTATTCATCTGCTGTCCATCGACAAGGACGAGGATATTCTTCGAGCTGTAACCGCGAAGGTTCACCGTGCCTTCGACGGAGTTCGATGCAGAGACGCCGGTCGCCATCGCAACGGCATCAGAAGCAGTCTGTACATTGCGCAGCTTGATGTCCTTCTCCGTGATGACCTGTACATTCGCCGGTACATCCTTGAGGCTTTCTGCCTGACGGGTCGCGGTGACCGTGACGCCCTGCAGCGCAAACATCGGAACCGCATCAGCCGCGCTTACGCTGCCCACGCCGAGAAGCGCCATAGCCGCCAGAAGAGCCGCTGTTTTTTTCATGTCTTTCATGTTCAATTCCCCTTTACTATTTCTTTCCTCTCTCTGATAGTTCCGGAAAGTTTTTTCAGACATTCCTTAGCGAAAAAATGAAATTTCTATGATTTTCTGCAAAAAGTCTGAGTTACATACGTGTACTACCATATCATATTTTGAGGGATTTGTTAAGAGAAGAAAAAGAGTTCAGAAATTCAGGATTGGGGATTGGGGTTCAACAGGTTCTATAGGTTCTGAGGGGAGAGCAGGGAATGTACGGCGCAAAAATAAAATAACATCGCCGAGAATATATGAGCGACCAATCATTTGAGCGAAAAGTGAGGAGTGCGGAATTAGGAGTGAGGAGTGGCAGAAGAGGCGCACAATTCATAGAGCGCCCCAATACCCCCATTTTATATAAAAACTCACGGCGCCTCCCAATTTTATGCGCCGTACCTTCACTCCTCTCCTCATTCCTAACTTGATTCGGATATCGTTTTGAATGCCAGCTATTCAGAAAACGTAATACCATTTATCATCTCATACAGCGCCGTCAGGGGCAGACCGACTACGTTATCATACGAGCCTTCGATTTTGGAAACAAGGATCGCCCCCCTCCCCTGGATACCGTAGGCGCCGGCCTTATCCATCGGTTCACCGGTGGCGACGTAGCGATCGATTTCCAGATCCGAGAGCTTTCGGAAATAGACGCGCGTCGTCTCGACATGGAGATGAACGCGATCCTTATGAAAGACAGCGAGGCCTGTCTTCACTGCATGCTCTCTTCCTGAGAGAAGGCGAAGCATCGCGCGCGCATCGTTCGTATCCCTTGGTTTCCCCAGAATATCGCCATCCAGTGTCACGACGGTATCGGCCGCCACGATCGGAACTTCGTCGCCTTTCTCCTCACAAATGCGCTTCCCTTTGCCATACGCATTGAAGAGAGTCACAAGTCCGGCATCTTCAACGCGGGAAATTTCCAGACAAACATCTTCGGAAAATTCTCCGAGCCTCGCGCGGGCTTCTTTGGGCGTCGCCGCTTCAGAAAAAGAGGACGGACAGATTTCCTCCGTCCAGCCGATCTGATGGATGAGCTCTCGCCGGCGCGGCGAAGCAGAAGCTAAAATGATGTGCATAGTGAATGCTCCTTTTCTGAAAAACTCGTAGTCTAACGTTTCAGGGGATAAGAGTGACGGGTAGCTGGGGATTAGTGGCTAGGGATTAGGTTAGCGATACGAGAATACAATCATCTATCATCGCGGCGAAGCCGCCGCCCTCCTCCCTCAATCCTCATTTTTTCCCCCTGAACCTTCAACTATCATACCACAACTTGCCTAACGCTCTCCCCTTTGCTATGATACGGATAGAGGTGATGATCGTGAATAACAAGAATGGCATTCTCAAAATGATCCTGCTCGCGCTTTTGGGCGCATTCCTTGCCAAGGGGCTGAATGCAAGGCAGGAGGCATATGCACCGACGAAGAAGGAGGCCGAAGGCTGGCAGGCGCTCGCGCCGATCAAGAAGGCCTTCTGGCTCTTCCATCCGATGCGCGCGTTCCATTTCTTCCTGCTCCAGCAGTCGCTCTCGATGACGTGGAAGCTTGGGAAAAAGTATTTGAAATAAGCAGGCGGTCATGAACAAAAAAGAAACGCTTGAAAGCCTGACGAAGCGTCTGGTATCCATCTGCCGCTTCGATGCGCCTTTCTATTTCTACGCGAGCGACTTCGCGAGTGCACCCCTTCCGGATAAGGAACTGCGAGATCGCGCGTGGCAGCGGCTTCATATATGCTGCCTGCTCCCGAGAAATACACGCCAGCGCCTGCTACTCTATACGAACCGGACGGACCAGGCAGGGCGGCTCGCGCTCGCCGCGAAGGCCGCAGGTTGGTCAGGCGCCGTACTCTGCTTCTATGAGGATGGATATGTGCTGACGACATTCGGCAAAGGGGCGCTCCGCACAGAGCGCCTCTCCCCCTCGTCTTTCGCGTTCCCACCGAAAAAAAATGATTTCACCCCGCCACAACGCACGACATTCTACCTTGGGCTCCTGCTCTATGCCGCTGGCGCCACGCACGCGCTCCTTCCTGCGATGGACCTCGCGAGACATGCAGTCTATGGGCAACAAAAAACTCCGTGAGATATTTCTCTCACGGAGTTTTTGGGTTGCTGATTGTACATCGAGAATTCGACCCCAGAAATCTGGAGCCTGGAAGCAGGGATTAGGAGTGACTAGTGACTAGTGACTGGTGACTTGAATACGACTTTCGGGCATCGCCCCGTTTCGTCATCCTGAGCGGCGAGAAACGTCGTATGTGAGATAACGAATGCCAGAACAGTTGCGACCTGAGCCATCGATCTCGGCGAAGCCGCCACCTTCATTCCTCATTCCTCATTCCTCATTCGGGTCGAGCTTTCATCCCCAATCAAGGGACAGTACGCCAGAGGCTCACCCTCTCCCTTCCATCTGTGCGATCCGACGTTTTCTCTCTTCCAGATCTGTCTCACGAAGGCTCTGCACCGTGGTGCCGTAGATGAGTGCGACAGAGATGATATTCATGATGAGCGAGGAACCGCCATAGGAAATGAAGGGCAGCGGGATCCCTGTGACAGGGAAGCAGCCGATGACCATCGCGATATTAACGATGCCCTGCACGGAGATCAGCATGGTGAGTCCGTAGACGAGAAGCGCCGCATAGGTCTCCTTCAGCTTTCTAGCTACAGCGAATCCGGCAAGGAGAAAAACAAGGTAGAGAATGAGGACGAAAACAGAGCCTATGAAGCCAAATTCCTGACTGAAAACGGCGTAGGCGAAGTCGGTGTACTGCTCGGGCAGGTAGAGAAATTTCGACATGCCTTCGCCGACGCTTTGCCCGAAGAGTCCGCCGGAGCCGACAGCGATGAGGCTCTGTACCGTCTGGTAGCCGCGGTTCGCCGCATAGGAGAAGGGATCCCAGAGTACGACCACACGGTCCATGCGATACGGTTCAGCAATGACGAGAATCGCAAAGGTGACGATCGCACCCCCTACGCCCAAGAGGATTTCGAAAAGCGGAAGTCCTGCCAAAACGTAGAGAAGTAGGGGGAAGAGCAGAATCATCCCCGCTGTCCCCATGTCCGGCTGTTTCAGGACGAAGATCGCCATCACGAGCGGCCCATAGAGCGGCAGAAAGTACCCAATCATGGAGCGGAAGGTATTCTCCTTTTTCTTACTGTCACGAAAATGGCAGAGGGGACGAAAAAATCGCTTGATAAGCGTGATTTTCTCTCCTTTTCGGATGCACCTTGCCAGAAAGGATGCCGTCCAGATCAGGCCGGTCACTTTCGCGACTTCAGACGGCTGGAGAGAGAAGCCCGCGAGCATGATCCAGCGCGTCGCGCCATTCGCCCGATGCCCGGCCACAACAACCAGAGCAAGGAGTAGTATCGTCACCCCCACCCAGACGAAGGCGCCGCCCCGGATGAACCCTTTCGGCAGCCAAGCCACGACGACGCCGATGGCCAGACTGAGCGCCAAGACCCCGACATGCTTCAAAAAGTGGGTATACGGCCCATCGCCTGCCGCCATATTCATATAGTAGGTGGCATTATAGACATTCATCGCCCCGATGGCGATCAGTATGGCGGCCGCGATGAGCATCCATTTCAGACACTCGGGCACATACTTCGTATCCTTCAGGGACGTCTCGCTACGAGACGACATATGAGGTTCCCCTTTCTGGAAAACTTCTCTTCATATTCTGTCTCCACATCCCCGGGGACGGGAGCGGCATGAAGATCATAGGTCACGTCCGAAAGCTGCCAGCCCATGGCCTCAAATTCTTCGACGGAGAAATCAAAAAGATCCTTGTTATCCGTCTTGAAGCGGATCTCACCGCCCTCTTTTAAAATGACGGCGTAGCGTTTCAGAAAATCACGATAGGTGAGGCGGCGCTTGGCGTGGCGCTTCTTCGGCCAGGGGTCGCTGAAATTGAGGTAGATCACATCGACTTCGCCTTCGTCAAAAATATTCAGGATCTCGCTCACATCGCCTAAGATGAGACGGACATTGTCTACCGGCGGATCCTTCTCCGCAGTCTTCTGTGCGGCATAGTAGATGACGCCTTCCTGCACCTCCATGCCGATGTAGTTCACATCAGGATGGAGCGCGGCCATGCCGGAAATGAACTGGCCTTTGCCGGTACCGAATTCTACATGGAGCGGCTGCTCAGGGCGGGGAAACTGTGTCTCCCACTTGCCTTTCATGTCGGTCGGTTCCTCCAGAAAGAGGATGGAGGTGTAATTTTTGATGGCTTCTTCGATCCATGGTTTACGTCTGAGACGCATGGTAGACTCCTTTCGGGGATAAAGTAAAGTGACTAGGGATTAGGGATTAGGAGTGACTGGTGACTGGAGATTAGACTAAAAGACTGGGAGACATTAGACATCTGACGTCTGGCATCTGGCATCTCCGGCGGGCATCGCCCTATTTATATTCTGCGGCGTTTCATTATTTTTTGCGCCGCACCACCATTTCGCATTTCTCATTTCTAATTTCTCATTCAAGTGAAGCTTTCAAGCGGAATCAAAGGGCGAACCCTCAAAACCTATTTCTACTGCCCTGCTCCCGCATTCGGTACATTCGGGATCTCTTCTCCCGCGATCTTGACAGGCTGATACCGGCTCCAATCGAAAGACGGAGCGAAGAGGCGGCGGCGATGGATATCATTGTTCCAGCGCTCGTCCTCTGCTTCCTTGCTGCTTCCGAGCTGCTCGGTATCATTTCTAACCATCACATTGCCGTACATGGTCATGAGCGTCGTCACATCTTTATCAAAGTCAAGGGAAAGGATGTCGGACTTTTCATCATAGCGAGTCGCCGTAAGTCCCATGAGACCCATGAAGGTATCGTAGAGCATGTCATTGGTGAATGGCATATTTCTTCTTTCCCACATGGTCTTCATGGTGCGCGGGTGGCTCCTCTGGTAGTCATCCGAGGTGTAGATCCAGAAGGGAATGTGCACCATCGTGTAGTCGAACTGGTCTGCATTGTGCCCCGGACGCTCAGTGACCTGCTCCCCATGGTCAGAGAAGTAGAGGACGCTGTCCGCCTTCATGTAGTTCACGGCTTCGTTCATGATGCTTTCGACGACGTAGTCATTGAAGAGGACGGAGTTGTCATACTCATCATTCATGACGTCAGCCGTCGAGCGCGCCTTTCCCACGCTCTCCGGCCAGTGATAGAACTCGGACGGGTAGCGGTCCCAGTAGCTGACGTGGCTGCCCATGAGGTGGACAACGACGAGCTGGCGGCGGTTCTTCGGATCGACCTTCCGCAGATAGGGGATGAGAGCCGTGTCGAAGTCCTTCGTCACGACATCTGTGCCGACATACTGGTTGATCCAGTACTGATCATCACAGGCGCTTCCGATCGCACCGATCGGCGTATCCCAGACACCATAGCGGGACTGGTTTGAGATCCATGTGGTATGGAAGCCGGCCTGCCTTGCCATGTCAATAATGGAGTAGGCATCGACCAGCTCCATATCATTGTACTGGTTCTTCTCCGTCAGCGCTTCGGTCAGGACCTGAACAGTCTGTGTGTAGCAGGAATAGGCATGATTGAAGAAGGTATAGTGAGCGTCTGCGGCGGCCTCTGTCTGGAAAGGCGTGGTATTTCTGTGATAGCCATAGACGCCCATGTGGTCGCGCGTCAGAGACTCGCCGATGATGAGGACATAGACACCGTCCGGCGCCGCTTTGAGCTGCGCGGCAAGGATGCGATCCTTGATCGACATGTGGCGGCGCTTCTCCACCATCGTCTGGAAATCGGAGAAACTGGAAAGCGTCTCGTAGGTCTCATAATACACATGCGCAAGTCGCGTCGCCCCGATGGACAGACAGCAGAGACCGACATTCACAAGGAAGAGCAGTGCCATCGCCCACCACGCCTTTCGGGAAACGGGAAGGCGGCCATTGAAGGAGAAACGGCTGCTGTGGAAGATGAGCCACGCGAGGATGAGGATCGCAAGCGTCCCCAGAATAAGCTCGGCATACGGGATATTCACATCGATATACTCCTTTGTCTCGGCAAGATTCGTCTGCGCGAGCGCCAGTAGCATATTGATGGAGATCAGAGAATGCGTGATGAAGTAGTAGCCCACATACGTGAACTGGATGCCCACATAAAGGAGCATCAGGACGACGCACGCGATGCGCGCGATCATGCGCCATTTCCCCGGCAGGATCCATGCCGCAGAGAGGCAGGAGATGAACAGATAGAGCGGCGCAGAGAGCTCGCCTGACATATCCGACATGTCGAGCACCACGTCCGTCTGCGTCGAAAGGTACGGCACGATGAGTGAGAGCAGCCACAAAAAGCCGATCGTGATCCACAGATGCACGGCTGCCCGCGTCAGGTGGTGCCGGATAAAATAGGCCGTCACAAAACCGACCTGCAGGAAGAGCAGGAATACCTTCACCTGCGAAGAAAGCTCAAATCCGCCCGGTGCGCCGAAATACCAGGAAAGAAAAAAGGAAAAACCAAAAGGCACCAAGGTCGCGATCGCCCACCAGATCTTCCAGTGGCCCGGACTATCCGTATGCTTCACGTCTTGGGGAAATTTTGTATCTGTATCTGTCTGTTTCATTCTGATGACCCTTGTAAAATATTCGCTGACACAAGAAAATAACTATATTATTTTATCATATATACGAGACTTTTTACTATACGTATTTCAAAAGAAAAAAGCTGCCGATCCGGCAGCCGTCCCTTTTGACCAAACCATCGTGCCTCATCGGCACCACGAGAAATGATGCGCCCCTTCCGATCGCGGTGAACCCGTGAGCGGAAGGGGCGCATCCCAGAAAAGCAGGTCACCTGCAGGGCCTTCCCTCTCTCCATTTCCGCCATCCGACAAGCACCAAGAGCAGCAGCAGGTGGGTCAAGACGATGCAAGGCCCCGTAGGAATGGATGCCGCATAAGAAAAGGGCATACCGATGAGGAAGCAGAAAATCCCCAATGCCGTAGACAAGAGGATCGTCGTAAGAAAGCGATGACAGATCTGCATGGCCGTAATGGCAGGAAATACGATCAGGCTGGAGATCAGAAGAGCCCCCATCATACGCATGCCGAGCACGATCGTGACCGCCGTCATGAGTGCCAGGATCAGATTGTAGAAGCGGCTCCGCACGCCGGATGCGGCCGCAAACGATTCATCGAAAGTCACCGCAAACAAGGGGTGATAAAAAAGAATATATAAGACCACGATGAGACTGCCCACAGCCAAAGTGAGCCATACATCCGCGCGGCTCATCGCCAGTATGCTGCCGAACATGTAATTGGATACATCCGCATTCATCCCTCGGGTCAGAGAAATGACCAGAACCCCCACTGCCAAAGCACTGCTGCAGAGAAGCGCCGTCGCCGCATCTCCTTTGATCCGCATGCTTTCCTTCAATTCCAGCAGAAGAAAAGCTGCCGCCATCGTGACAGGGATGGAAACCGTCAGCGGATCCATATAAAAGGCATAGGCCACCGCCAGTGCGGCAAAGCCCACATGCGACAAGCTGTCACCGATCATCGAGTACCTTTTGAGTACCAGACTGGTCCCCAAGAGAGAAGCGCAGATCGAAATCATGATCCCTGCCGCCAGCGCACGCACCATGAAGGGATACTGCAGCATTTCCAGAATAAGAGACATCAGAGGATCCCTCCTTGCTTCCATACTTCAGGATGTTCTTTGAGAAAATCTTCTGTCTCACCGAAAAACATCTGCTTCCCTTTCGCCAGATACAAAACCTGATGCACCTCATGAAACACGCGGGGCAAATCGTGGGATACCATCAAAATGGTCAGTCCCAGCTCTTGGATGCATCGCTCCAGCATGGCATACATCTCTTCTGTGATGCGAGGATCCAGCCCGGTCACCGGTTCATCCAGCACCAGCACCTGGCTGCCCGCCGCCAGAGCCCGGGCCAGAAGTACTCTCTGCTGCTGTCCGCCTGACAGTTCCCGGAATGCATGATGCTTCAAAGAGGAAAGGGAAAGAAACTGCAGCATATGATCTGCATAGTCCCGATCCACTTTTCTGTATCGATACGGGAAAGAAAGCTGGCTCAGCCTGCCGGACAATACCACCTCCCACACGCTGGCCGGAAAATCTTTTTTCATGGTCTGCTGCTGCGGCAAATAACCAATTCCCCGCTGATGCGAAGGCAATTCTAAATGAATCTGTCCTGCTGCCTGTTTTTTAAGCCCCAGAATCCCTTTGACAAGGGTGCTTTTACCAGAACCATTTTCACCGATGATGCCTAAGTAGCTCCCTTTTTCCAAAGAGAAATTCACATGACGCAACACCGGCTTTCCTTCATAGGAGAAAGAAAGATCTAGGCACTCCAATACACTCATTTAGTTCAACGCCTCCTTCAAGGTCTTGACATTCTCTTCCATCAGGTCTATATAAGTCACGCCCGCTTCGAAATCCTTCCAAGTGACATTGTGAAGGGAATTGAGCTGCCGCTCTTTGGCCCCTGTCGCTTCTGCAATAGCTCGGCTCACCTGCTGATTGGACATTTCTATATGGAAAATCACGGGAATCTGGTCTGACTTCACCTTATCGATCAAAAACGCCATGGTCTTCGGATCGGGCTCCGTATCTTTGGCGCATCCCGGAAAAGCGGCCTCATATGTCAAACCGTACTCTTTGACAAAGTACAGGAAAGGAAACCGATCTCCCACGATGATTTCTTTTCTAGCCGCGCCATCCATGACCTCACGGAAGCGCAGATCCAAAGCCGCCAGCTCTTTCACATATGCGTCTGTATTCTTCCGGTAGTCTTCCGCATGCGCCGGGTCCCATGCGGAAACAGACTCATTGATCTTCTTGACGATGGCAATGGCATTGACGGGAGACGTCCACACATGCTCATCCATTTCCTCCTCGTCCATCTCTTTTCCCTTTTCTTTCCGCATGCCTTCGGTATACTCTTCCCGAGACAGCTCCACGGCGTCCATCATCCGGCATACCGAAGCCGGCTCCTTGCCGGTCGCATCGAGTACCCTGTCCACCCATTCATCAGAATCGCCGCCCGTGTAAATGAAAAGATCACAGTCAGCCACCGCTTTCAGTTCCTTCGGTGAGGGAGAAAAACTATGGACATCCATGCCAGCCTTCATCAGCATGGTGACTTCGCCATGCTCCTTTACAATATGCCTCGCAAAATCATAACCGGCAAAATTGGTGCAGACGATCCGAATCTTCTTTGCCGTGGCCAGAGGCGCCTCTTCCTTCTTCTCTGCCATGCAGCCTGCCAAAGCGGCCGCCACCATCAGGCAGGCTGCAAGCAGCACCAGAATGCGGCCTGTTCTTCTCATAGTAAGAGCTCCTTTCCGTTGAAACGCAGGGGTTGGATGTGACCAGGGACTAGGGATTAGGGATTAGGGATTAGGGACTCGGGAAACACTGTCCCCTGCGTGTCATTGAGATTTTACTCGAATTTGCGACTTTCTCGCAAATTCAGACTCCATTATACGCATCAGCCTCTTCGCAGTCAACAGATTTGCGAAAATATCGCAAATTAAAAGAAGATTCCTCAAACGGAATCTTCTTTTACAGATATGGTTTTTGCCGGGAATCCGCACGGGAACCCATGCGAATCATTTATTCTGGCAATTTTTACATAACCCGTAAATCGTGGTCTGTCCCAGATTCATCTGAAACGCATCATTCCCCGCTAAGGCCTGTGCGAAAGAGAGCGCAGTCGCATGGTCCACATGGGTCGTCTCCCCGCACGAAAGACAGGTCATATGAAGTTCATCCCGACAGGCATCCGCCCCGACGAACCTATACAATGTCTCCTGCCCATCACTCGCCGCCGACTTCAAAATCAGCCCGGCGTCTGCCAAAGAAGACAGGTTGCGATACACCGCGCTGAGACTGATCGCAGACGCTTCTGACCGATTCAGCAGAGTCTGTATATCTCTGGCGGAAAAGGAAGCATCCGGATGAGCATTGAAGAATTGAAAAAGACGCTTGCGCTGTGTTGTCATGTACATACCGATCACCTCATTTGTCCTTCATCTTATAGCAGAGGCAGAAAAAATGCAAATGCAGGCAGAAAGTCATCGGCGAGAGCCATATTTCACAAGTCCCTCACCTGTGATATGATTAAGGAAACACTGATTAAATCGTTGTCTGACTTGGCTCTTGCATTTTCATGCAAGGCAAGGAATAATCCGACGCGAATAGCGAGCTATTTAAGGAGGGTTATGACGAAGCATTGCATGAAAATACATACCAAATCAGACTCTGCGATTTAATCAGCGTTTCCTTAACTTCATAAAACAGCAGCCTGTGTAAGAAATGGCAGGCTATTCATTTCCAAAGAGAATCCTATGAGCAAAATCAATCTTACGCAAGGGCCTTTGCTCCCTCAGATGATGGCTTTCGCCATCCCTTACCTCATCGCCTGCTTCCTGCAGACCTTCTACGGCATGGCCGACCTCTTCATCACAGGTCTCTTCAATGGCGCCGCGCCGATCACGGCCGTCTCCATCGGAAGCCAGCTGATGCACATGCTGACCGTCATCATCGTCGGGCTCGCCATGGGGACGACCGTCTCCATCAGCCGCGCAGTGGGCGGTCGAGATCCGAAGGAAGCCTCCTGCTGCATCGGAAGCTCGGTGCTGCTCTTTGCCCTCTTCAGCCTCATCGGCACCGTGCTCCTTCTCCTTGCGATCGAGCCTATCCTCTCTTGGCTGAAGACTCCGGCGGAAGCATGGGCGGATACAAGGGCGTACCTTCTCATCTGCTTTGCAGGCATCCCCTTCATCGTCGCCTATAATGTCCTTGCCGGCATCTTCCGCGGACTTGGCGATACAAGGACGCCGATGTACTTTGTCGCCCTCGCCGGTTTCATCAATCTCCTGCTCGACTATATCTTCATCGGCCCCTTGGCGATGGGTGCCGCCGGAGCGGCCGCAGCCACCATTCTTTCCGAAGCGGTCTCCGTCCTCCTCTGCCTCCTCTATCTCCGTTTCGCAAATCTGGGGCTTTCCCTCACAAGAAAAGACTTCTCCTTCGATGCTCTCCGCATGAGGACGCTCCTTGCCATCGGTCTGCCCATCTCCTGTCAAGACGGGCTCATCCAGATCTCCTTCCTCATCATCACCGCCATCGCGAACAGCCGCGGCGTCGAAGTCGCTGCCGCTGTCGGCATCGTAGAGAAGGTCATCAGCTTCCTCTTCCTCGTCCCCTCAGCCATGCTCTCGACCGTCGCTGCCTTCGCCGCGCAGAATGCAGGCGCCGGAAACGATGCGCGCGGGCGGCAGGCGCTCCGCTACGGCATCCGTGTCTGCATCGTCTTCGGCCTTCTTACGACCCTATTCGTCCACTTCCGCGCCGAGCGGGTCGTCTCCCTCTTCGTCACCCATGAGCCTGAAGTCGTGCGTCTTGGCGGTGAATACTTCCGCACCTATGTCATCGACTGCATCTTTGCCGGTATCCACTTCTGCTTCTCGGGATATTTCTCTGCCTATGGGAAATCGATCTACTCCTTCCTGCACAACATGATCTCGATCGTCACCGTCCGCGTCCCCGGCACCTACCTCGCCATCCTCCTTTTCCCCGAGACACTGTCTCCGATGGGACTAGCCGCCCCGATGGGCTCCCTCCTCTCCGCAGTGATCTGCGTGGGGATATATATGTGGAAATTCAGGAAATCTGGTGACTAGTGACTAGTGACTAGTGACTGGTGACTAGAAATTAGTGGCTAGGGATTAGGTTTGCGATACGAGAAAACCGCTAGTTTCAAACCTCCTCGGCGCTTCTATATTTTTATGCGCCGCGCCTCCATTTCTCATTTCTAATTTCTCATTTCTCATTCAAGCGAGACTTTCAAACGGAATCAAAGGGTGCCCCGCCCCACGGACTAACCCCGAACCCAACAAAAAAAGCACCCGCTTACGCTGGTGCTTTTCTTATACCGCTTAGTTTGTCAGGCTGCGGAGAGGCGCGGGGATCTTGCCGCCTCTTGCCACGAATTCATCGGCCTTGAACTTGCTGATGCCCATGACAGGTGCATAGCCCATGAGGCCGCCGAACTGGACCATGTCGCCCGGCTTCTTGCCCGGTACCGGGATGAGGCGGGTGGCAGTGGTCTTGTTATTGATCATGCCGATCGCTGCTTCATCGGCGAGGATCGCAGAAAGGGTGGAGGCGCTGGTATCCCCCGGGACGGCGATCATATCGAGGCCGACAGAGCAGACGCAGGTCATGGCTTCCAGCTTCTCTAAGCACAGGCTGCCTCTCTGGACAGCTTCGATCATGCCGAGGTCTTCACTGACCGGGATGAAAGCGCCGGAAAGTCCGCCGACGCTCGAAGAGGCCATAAGACCGCCCTTCTTGACAGCATCATTGAGAAGCGCGAGTGCCGCCGTGGTGCCGGGGCCGCCGCAGCTTTCCAGACCCATTTCTTCGAGGACTGCTGCGACACTGTCACCGACAGCCGAGGTCGGAGCCAGCGACAGGTCGATGATGCCGAAAGGCGCATGGAGACGCTCCGTCGCCGCTTCTGCGACGAGCTGTCCGAGGCGCGTGATCATGAATGCCGTATTCTTGATCGTTTTGGCCACGACTTCGAAGGGCGCGCCCTTCACATCCTCGAGCGCACGCTTCACGACGCCAGGGCCGGAGACGCCGACATGGATCGCGGTATCTCCCTGCGTCACACCGTGAAAAGCACCGGCCATGAAGGGATTATCTTCGACCGCATTACAGAATTCGACGAGCTTCGTGCAGCCATAGGCGTCCTGATCCTTCGTGAGCTCTGCCGTTTCCTTCACGACCTCGCCCATGCGCTTCACCGCATCCATATTGATGCCCGCCTTGGTCGAACCGATGGCGACCGAGCTGCAGATGCTCTTCGTCGCGGCAAGTGCTTCCGGAATGGAATCGATGAGCTTCTTGTCCGAAGCGCTCATACCGCGATCGACGAGCGCGGAGAAACCGCCTAAGATATCGACGCCGACAGCGTCAGCTGCGCGCTGCAGTGTCTCTGCGATCGGCACATAGCTAGACGTCGTGAGTCCGCCTGCCACGAGAGAAATCGGCGTCACCGAGATGCGGCGGTTGATGATCGGCACGCCGTATTCTCTGGAAATGTCATGGGTGACTTCCGTCAGATGCTCTGCCTTTTGGCAGATGGTATCATAGATCTTATCGCAAAGGGTCTTCTCATCATCGGATACGCAGGAGAGGAGAGAAATCCCCATGGTAACGGTACGCACATCGAGCTTGTTCTGGTCAAACATGCGCTCCGTCGCCAGAATGTCTTCTATATCAAGCATGGTGTCTCCTTTCAGATGCGGTGCATAGCATAGAAAATATCAGCGAGCTGGACACGGATCTCTACCCCCAGCGCTTCCCCCTGCTTCCCCATGTTATCTTGGATTTCCTTCAGGGAATGCGCGGCACTCTCCATATCGCACATCAGGATCATATCGAAGATCCCATCCACGATGGTCTGGGAAATATCAAGAATATTCACATTCTCTTCCGCCAGCTGTTTGGCTACACCGGCGACGATGCCGACACGGTCAGCACCAATAACAGTCACAACGATTTTTTTCATAAGATTCCGTCCTTCCATACTTTGCTTGCTACAGCTGCCCCTATGGCATTGACTTCATTATAGCATAAAAAGGGGGTAAGGGGTTCAGGGTTCAGGGTTCAGGGTTCAGGGTTCAGGGTTCAGGGGTAGCCCCTGGGGGCGGCTCGCCACTTGATTACGTTTGAAAGCCTCGATTGAATGAGAAATTAGAAATGAAAAATGCGAAATGGTGAGAAGGCGCATAAAAATCAGAAGCGCCGCGGAGGTTTGAAACTAGCGGTTTTCTCGTATCGCAAACCTAATCCCTAGCTACTAATCCCTAGCTACTAATTTCTCATTCGAGCAAAGCTTTCATCCGCAATCCATGGGCGTCCCTGCCCCACAGGCTAACCCTGAACCCTCTTCCCATTGCCCGATAGTGTATAATGAAAGTAGTGTTATAAAATTTTTATCATTCCCACAAAGGAGACGACTATGGGAACACTGAAATATATTTCCTGGAACGTGAATGGCCTCCGTGCCTGCATGAAGAAAGGCTTCATGGACGCTTTCACAGCACTCGATGCGGACTGCGTGTGCCTGCAGGAAACGAAGCTGCAGCCGCACCAGATCGAGATGGTGCTTCCCGGCTACCACCAGTACTGGAACAGTGCCGTGAAGAAGGGCTACAGCGGCACCGCACTCTTCACGAAGAAAGAACCGCTTTCCGTCACCTATGGCCTTGGCATCGAGGAGCATGACCAGGAGGGGCGTATCATCACCGCCGACTTCGGCAGCCACTATCTCATCGTCTGCTACACGCCGAACAGCCAGCGCGGCCTCACGCGCCTTTCCTACCGCATGACATGGGAAGATGCGATGGCAGACTATATGACAAAGCTCTCGAAAGAAAAGCCTGTCATCCTCTGCGGTGACCTCAATGTCGCCCATGAAGACATCGACCTCGCCAATCCCTCTTCGAACCATAAAAATGCAGGCTTCACGGATGAAGAGCGCGGAAAAATGAATGTCCTTCTGTCCAAAGGCTTCACCGATTCCTTCCGCTTCCTCCATCCGGATGAAAAGGGAGCCTACTCGTGGTGGAGTTACTTCGCAAAATCCAGAGAGCGGAACATCGGATGGAGAATCGACTACTTCATCGTCTCCGATGCTCTCCGTCCCGCTATCCAAAGCGCCTCTATCCACCCGGAGATCCACGGTAGCGACCACTGTCCTGTAGAGCTCGTGTTTGAGGATGAGTGACTAGTGACTGGGGACTGGGGACTGGGGATTAGACTAAAAGACTGGGAGACTAGGAGACCGGGAGCCTCTGAAATAGAAGTCAGATGTCTGATATCTAATGTCTGAAGTCTAATGTCTAAAGTCTGTAGTCCAAAGTCTGAAATCTGATGTCTGACTTCTGATATCTGACATCTGAAGTCTAATGTCTAATGTCTAATGTCTAATGTCTGATGTCTAATGTCTGATGACTAACGTCTAACGTCTCAAGCGGGCATCGCCCTATTTATACTCCGCGGCGCTTAGATCCTTCGACTCAGTTCTCCTATTTCAGATAAGCCATTTTTTAACATACGACGTTTTTCTCCGCTCAGGATGACGAAATGCGCCGCACCACCATTTTTCATTTCTCATTTCTAATTCAAGCGAGGCTTTCATTCGTAGCCAAGATTGCCCCCGCAGCCTCCCCTCCCCCATCGAGGTTTGTATGGAAAAGAATATCAAAGACGCCCTTCTTTTCGAGAAGACGAAGAACGGGCTGACGCAGCAGATGATGACACAGATCCTTCTCTTCATCTGCGTCCCTGTCTTCTCCGCACTGGTGCTGCTACTCTTCTCTGCGACCTACTTTGCCGCGAATGACCCGCATCACTCGGTCGAAGTCTATGGTGCCTTTGCTGCTATCATGCTCCTCATCATCGCGCTCTCCGCCCGAATGAATTACCATTTCTACAGCATGACCAGAAACAAGATGCTGATCCCGCTCCAGCAGCTGTCGATGGCTGCACGAGCGATCCAGCATGGCAATTTCAATGTCATCGTCGATCACTACAGCGATGACGAGCTCGGGCAGATGTGCGACACCTTCCGCACGATGCAAACGAATCTCAAAAGCAGTATCGCCGAACGTGCGCATGCGAATACGAGCCGCAAGATCCTTTTCTCCGGCATCGCACATGACCTTCGGACTCCGCTCACAGCCATCATGGGCTACACCGAAGCACTGCAGCTCGGACTCGGGCGGACGAAGGAAAAGCAGATGCAGTACCTGAACTCGATCGCCTCCTGCGCGGATGATCTCTCGCGCCTCATCGAAGAGCTTTCCCTGTATAATAAGCTCTCCACGAGCCGCATCATCTGTCACCCGCAGCCCATCCATTTCAGCCGGGCCATCCGCAGCTTCATCACCGAAGACAAGGACTACCTCGACTCACGAAAGGTGCATGTGACCTATGACATGGATGACACGCTCATCGCGATGGTGGATGAAAAAGAATTTCAAAGAATCATTTTCAATTTGCTGACAAATACGATAAAATATAGAGATAAGGATATCTCCGAAGTCCATATTTCCCTTCATGCAAAAGGAAAATATGCCGAATTCATGTATACTGATGACGGTCCGGGCGTCCCGAAGGAGAAGCTGCCTCATATTTTCGAAGCCTTCTACCGCACGGACGAAGCCCGCAGCAAGACCAGCAATGGCAGCGGGCTGGGACTTGCCATCGTAGCCGAAATCATCACCGCACACAAAGGCCGCTACTCCGCGGTCAACAGCAATGGCCTGCAGTTAATTTTTGAAATCCCACTGGCAGAAGGGAGTAATACACAATGACTAAAGTACTCGTTGTAGAAGATGAACCGAAAATCGCTGACATGGAGCGTGACTTTCTCGAAGGCTCCGGGTATCAGCCCTATGTGGCTTCCGATGGCAAAGAAGCCTTGAAAATCATGGATGAAGTCGAAATCGATGCCATCATCCTGGACGTCATGCTGCCGGGAGAAGATGGATTCTCTCTGTGCCGCAAAATGAGAGAGCGCACGAATGCGCCCATCATTTTCGCCACCGCCCGCACGGAAGACGCTGACATCGTCCGCGGCCTCGGCCTCGGCGCGGATGACTACATCGTGAAGCCATTCCGCGGCACCGTGCTCATGGCACACCTGCGCGCGCAGCTCGCCACCCACAAGCGCCTCACCCAGACGGATACCATCCACCCACAGGCAGAACAGGGCATCTACGTTGGCGACCTCAATATCCGTCCGAAAGCGCGTCAGGTCTTCCTGAAGGGCAAGGATGTACCGCTCACCGGCAAAGAATTCGACCTGCTCTTCTTCCTCGTACAGCATCCGAATGAAGTCTTCTCGAAAGAGCAGCTCTTCGAAAAGATCTGGAGTTTTGACCCCATCGGTGAACCCGCGACTGTCACCGTCCATATCAACCGCCTGCGTGAAAAACTGAAAAATGTCGCCGGCCATCCCTATGAACGCATTGAAACCGTCTGGGGCTCCGGCTATCGTTTCCATCTCGACTGAGGATCGTTTTTGCTGATGGTTGTTTGAAATCAAAAAGCTCGTTGAACATTTTCGTTCAACGAGCTTTTTTGGTGGGCAGGGTAGCGGCTTCGCCGCAAATATATATGGGGCGATGCCCGAAGGCGGTATTCAAGTCACTAGTCACCAGTCACTAGTCACTAGTCACTAGCTACCAGCTCCGCGATCACCTTCGCGACACCGTCTTCTTCATTGGAAGCGCAGATGTGACCGGCCGCTTCTTTCGCGATCGCATCCGCATTGGCGACGGCATAGGACACGCCTGCGTAGCGCAGCATCGGCACATCGTTTTCCGTATTGCCGAAGGCCATGATTTCTTCTGGCTGGATGCCTTCCTTCTCTGCCAGGAAAGAGAGCGCGGAAGCCTTATCAATGCCCTTTCTATGCACATCCACGAAGTCATCGCCGGGGTAGACGACAGTGATTTCCTCTCCGAAACGGCTCTCCAGAAAGGCACGGATGCGGCGGCGCTCCTCTTCTCTGGCATCCGCAAAGACCACACGCGTCACCGTCATCGGCGGATGATAAAAGGCTTCCCCCAGGTACTGCGGCTTCTGCGTGCGATACTTCTGGTACTTCGCTTCGGTGCCATTCGGCTTCTCCATATAAATATGATTATCCCAGAAGGCCGTCGCGTCCCAGCCCATCTCCTTTGCCGCCAGCATCACACGGCTCGCCAGATCTGCAGGCAGCCCGTCCTGCAGGATCGGCTCGCCCGTCTCGCTCCACATGATCCATGCGCCCGTATAACAAATAACGGGGACATTGCCCAAGTGGAGCAGCGCCACCTTCGATTTCGCCGAATCCCACATGCGTCCGGTGGCAACGACGATCTGATAGCCTTTTTGAATCGCTTTCTGGATCACTTCGCGCGAATAGTCGGAAATCGTCATATCATCATGCAAGAGCGTGCCATCGAGATCAATGGCAATCATACGAATGGACATAGAAATGGTCTCCTTTTTATGGTGCAGGGTTAGCCTTGGGGCGTGTCGTCCCTTGATTACGCTTGAAAGCCTCGTTTGAATGAGAAATTAGAAATGCGAAATGCGAAATGGTGGTGCGGCGCATAAAAATCAGAAGCGCCGCGAAGTATAAAGAGGGTGATGCCCGAAAATGGCATTTCAGTCACCAGTCACTAGTCACTCCTTATCCCTAGGCCACTAGCCACAAGTCACCGGCTGCTTCTTTTTTGCAAGTCTTCGAAATCATCCGCAGCATTCACTTTCATCTGTTATAATAACTATTATATCAAATCCAAAGGAGAATACCATGAAATACCGTTTACTGCTGCTCTTGGCAGCGCTCATCTGGGGCTTTGCCTTCGCCGCACAGGTGGTCGGAATGGAGTCCGTCGGGCCATATACGTTTAACGGCGTCCGTTTCCTCTTAGGCTCGCTTGCGCTCGTCCCCATCATCCTTACGATGAAGGAAGAGGCACCGCCGCTTCCTAAGAATATGCCGCTCTCGGCTGCCTGTCTCATGGTAGGGCTTCCGCTCTTTGCCGGCGCGACGCTGCAGCAGGTGGGCCTTCAGTACACCACCGCCTCAAAAGCCAGCTTCCTCACGGCGACCTACATCCTCATGGTGCCGATCATGGGGATCTTCCTCAAGGAAACGCTCCGCATCACACACATCGCGGGCGCCCTCCTCGCCATGGCCGGCGTGTACTTCATGTCGATCACCGAAGATTTCTCCATCGGTGCGGGTGACCTCATGATGCTGCTCTGCGCGCTGGGCTTCACCATCCAGATCCACGCCATGACATACCTCACACAGCGCTTCTCTCCCATCGTCCTTTCCTCGGGACAGTTCTTCGTCGCCGGCGTTCTGAATTTCATTCTCGCCTTTCTTTTCGAAACGCCGACACTCTCCGGCATCGAGGGCGCCCTGTGGCCCATCCTCTATACCGGCCTTCTTTCGACAGGCGTCGCCTACACGCTGCAGGCCGTCGGACAGAAATATCTGCCCCCGACCGAAGCCTCTATGATCCTCAGCATGGAAATGGTCTTCGGCGGCATCGCAGGCATTTTCTTCCTCGGTGAAAGCTTCACCGCCCGCCAGATGATCGGCGTCCTCTCCATGACCGCCGGCGTCTTCCTCTCCCAGCTTCCCGGAAGAGCGGTGCTGTCATTTAAAAAATAGAGAGACAGGGAGATATCAGACTTTAGACTTCAGACTTCAGATATCTGACATCTGACGTCTGAAGTCTGACGTCTATCTCCCAGTCTCCCAGTCTCTTAGTCTCCTAGTCTCCAGTCCCTAGTCGCCAGTCACTAGTCACCAGTCACTAGTCACCAGTCACTAGTCACCAGTCACCAGTCACCAGTCACTAAATCCCATTTTGAAAGGAGCCTATCCTCATGAAACACATCGTCATCGCACAGCCGCTCGCCATCAGCAGCGCCCTGCTTGATACATTGACGGCGGATCTCCAAAAAGACGGCTTCACCATCACCGCCTATGACAGCCTGCCAAAAGACCAGGATGAACTGGGCGATCGCCTTGCGGATGCTGACCTTGCCGTCATTGCCAATTACCCGCTCCGAAAAGAAGCGCTCGCGAAAGCTGCATCGCTCAAATACCTCTGCGTCGCATTCACCGGCGTCGACCATGTCGCCATTGATTACTGCAAAGAAAAGGGCATCGCCGTCTCGAACTGTGCCGGCTACTCGACCGAGTCCGTGGCCGAGCTTACGTTCTCGCTCATTCTTGCCCTCTACCGCAAGCTGTCCGAAGGCGGATGCGCTGCCAGAAATGGCAAAACCAGTGCCGGCCTCATGGGCATCGAGATCGGCCATCGGAAATTCGGCATCATCGGTACCGGTGCCATCGGAAGACGTGTCGCAGACATCGCCTCCGCATTCGGCGCCGATGTCTATGGCTACAGCCGCTCCCGAAAGGCAGCGAGCATCACCTACACCGACCTCGACACCCTGCTTTCCACCTGCGACATCATCTCCGTCCACCTGCCTCTCACAAGCGAGACGCGCGGCCTCCTCTCCCGTGAAAAGCTCTCTCTCATGAAGCCGGGAGCAATCCTCATCAATACCGCCCGCGGCGGAGTCATCGACAATGCCGCCCTCGCCGACCTCCTCAAGGAAGGAAAGATCACAGGCGCCGGCATCGATGTCTTTGACGGCGAACCTCCGCTCGCCAAGGACGATCCTCTCCTCTCTGCACCAAACACCGTCCTCACCCCGCACGTCGGCTTCTTCACCGAGGAAGCCATGGCCCGCCGTGCCGTCATCGTGATGGACAACCTCCGCGCATACCTGAAAGGGGAGCAGGAGAATGTGATCTGTTAGGGAAACACTGATTCAATCGTTGTCAGATTTTACTCTTGAAGTTTTATGCATAGCGAGGAGACATCCGACGCGAATAGCGAGCTATTTAAGAAGGATGTCGACGACGCTATGTATAAAAATTCTTGTAGAATCTGACTCTGCGATTGAATCAGCGTTTCCTTAGCCTACGCCCCCACATCTGCCTTTTCTCACTTGGTTTCCGTGGAGAGTGAATGTGCGGCGCACAAATTTCAGAAGCGCCGACTCTATATCATAAAAAGCGTATCAAGTTCAGACATTTGAACTTGATACGCTTTTTGCATACTATGGAAACGCCGATTCAATCGCAGAATCAGATTTCACAAGAATTTTTATGCATAGCTTCGTCATAAAGTTTGAAAGCAGGGATGAGTGGCTAGTGACTGGTGACTTGTGACTAGGGATTAGGTTTGCGATACGAGAAAGTCGCTAATTTCAAACTTCCGCGGCGCTTCTGTTTTTTATGCGCCGCACCACCATTCCCCATCCCCCATTCTTAATTCATTTTCTCCCACCAATAGATCACCGGGTACAGCACGAAGAGGAAGGCGAGTGTCGTCGTGAGGAAGGAAGACTCCGCGAGATTGACATTAAGTCCATAGAGCTGCGAAGACGCCACGGCGAAGATGGCTGTCGGCGCCGCGGCGGCGAGTACCACGCAGGTCAGGATGGTCGCATCCGAGACGAATACACTCGTCAGGAAATACATCACCACCGGAAGCAGAATGAATTTCACGGGGAAGATCGGCCAGAGCCTTCCTCCATATTCCTTGACTGCCGAAAGATTCAGATCATAGCCGACAGGCACCATTCCCATCCAAGCCCCCGCATGGATCAGGATCGTGAAAAGCGTCGTGACCATCGGCGGCTTCTCCACCCCGAGCCCCGCAAGCGTCAGACCAATCGCCACGCCGACGGCAGGGAGCTGATTCCACGTGCAGAGCAGACGGAAGAGATGGATCTCCATCTTTTTCCCCTCGCCGTGATTCGCCCACTTGTCGTAGTAATACTGGCTCATCGGAAAACAGAAGAGTACGATGATCAGGATCTGCGGCACCGCGATGAGCTGCACATAGGCAAACCCGACCGCACCGAAGAGGACATACGCGCAGAGCCCTGCGAGCGTCCCGATATTTCCGAGCATCATGGAGATCAGGTAGCTCCCCTGCTCCCGCGCATCCGAGAAGCGGTGCTGCTCCAGGGCATAGAAGACCGCGACAGGCAGGAAACAGATGGGAAGCGTAGAGATCGGAAGCCACAAGAGCTGTGCCGTCACCTGCACCGACCAGAAGGAAACAATGGAAAGAAACGTAGACACGCCCACCACATTCGCCTTGATGATCCAGTGAAGAATGTCCTTCGAAAGCCCCCACCGCCTAAGGCCCATGCCGCAGAGCAGCGGAAGCAGAATGTCTGCAAATACAATTAGAAATCTGGAATCCGTAATTGATACACCTCGTGTTGTATGAAATTTAAGGAAGCACCGATGAAATCGTTGCCAGGGAAACACTGATTAAATCGTTGTCAGATTTTACTCTTGAAGTTTTATGCATAGCGAGGAATAACCTGACGCGAAT
>UQRR01000017.1 GCA_900543455.1 uncultured Dialister sp. | reverse complement strand
GCCCCTATTGCCTTCGGCACTTCCCCCGAAGGGGGAAGCAAGACGTTACGTAGCTAACGATTTCCTTAACTTAATAGTATTGCCTTCCGTAAGAAGGGGCGAGAATCGCGGGCTGCTTCATGGTATGATGCGGAGCACTGCATGAGCATACATATAAGATCAGACTCTGCGATTTAATCAGTGTTTTTCTAATTGTTTGTTTTGCTTTTTAAAACGAGGGATACACATTCAAAATGTCTGATACTACATCTCACGGTCTGCTGGACCGGCTGTTTCATCTGACCGAGAACAAGACGACGGTCAAGAGAGAATGTCTGGCCGGACTCACGACCTTTGTCTCTATGGCTTATATATTATTTGTCAATCCCCAGATCCTGGGGGATGCCGGGATGGACGCGGGGGCGGTCTTCACGGCTACCGCACTTTCGGCGATTTTGGGCTGCCTTCTCATGGGATTCCTTGCGAACTATCCGATCTCCATCGCGCCGGGGCTTGGTGACAATGCTTTCTTCACCTACTCCGTCGTCCTTGCCATGGGTATGCCATGGCAGCAGGCGATGGCAGGGGTCTTCATCGCTTCCATCCTGTTCACTGTCGTTTCCATTTTCAGGATCCGTGAGATCATCATTGATGCGATCCCGCAGGATCTGAAATATGCGATGGCAGCCGGCATCGGTATCTTCATTTCCTTCGTCGGCCTGCAGGGCGGCGGCATCGTCATTGCAGATCCGGCGTCCATCATCTCCATCGGCTCCTTCAAGGTACCGACCACCTGGCTCACCATCTTCGGTACCCTTGTGACCGCGCTCCTGATGGCGAGAAAAATCCCCGGCTCCATTTTCTATGGCATCGTCATCACCGCGCTCGCCGGCCTTGTGACAGGCGTCATCGCACCGCCAGACAGCATCATCTCCATGGCGCCGTCTCTCGCGCCGACCTTTGGTGTCGGCGTGACGCATATGGGAGCGATCCTGACGGATCCCACCATGTGGGCGGTCGTTGTCATCTTCTTCCTGGTCGCTTTCTTTGATACCGCAGGCACACTCATCGGCCTCGCGCAGCAGGCAGGCTTCATGCACAATGGCAAGATGCCGCGCATCGGCCGCGCACTCATGGCAGACTCTCTCTCCATGCTTGCCGGCGCTGTCATGGGGACGACCCCGACGGCAGCGTATGTCGAGGCTTCTGCCGGCATCGCGATGGGGGCGCGCACAGGTCTTACCGCTGTCGTTGTCGCGATTCTTTTCGGCGTCAGCATGATCTTCTCGCCGCTCCTTGCCGTCGTCACAGCGAATGTCACCGCTCCGGCGCTTATTGTCGTCGGCGTCCTCATGGCATCGGCACTGAAGGAGATCCGCTGGGATGAGTTCGAGATCGCACTCCCGTCCTTCCTGATCGTCATCGGCATGCCGCTCACTTTCAATATTTCCTATGGCATCGCCTTTGGCTTCATTTTCTATCCGCTCGTCATGATCGCTGCCGGCCGCAGAAAAGAACTGAACTGGATCATCTGGCTCATGTTCTTCCTTTTCCTCCTCCTGCTCGCGACACTGACGATGCTGAAATTCTGATGAAGCTAGGCTTCTGGGCCTATGGATCTAAGGAAATGCGGAAAGCGATCGGATCCATACTTTCGTGAACCCGCTGAACCGACTGTACTTATAGAACCTGTCTATTTTTTACAAAGGAGAATCATATGCTGACTAGAGAATTGCTCGCTTCCTACATTGACGCCGGCGCTGGCCGCATCAAAGCGGACATGGCGGTCATGGGTGGTACCCTGATCAATGTCAATACCGGTGAATACTATCAGGCAGACGTTGCCATTTACAAAGGCAAGATCACGGCGGTAGAGAAGGATATTTCTGACTATGTCGATGATCATACGAAGATCATCGATGCGAAGGGAAAGTACCTCGCTCCGGGGCTCATTGACTGCCACGTCCATGTCGAATGCAGCAAGATGAGCATGACCCGCTTCGCAGAAGCTGTCGTGCCGCATGGCACCACGAGCATCGTCAGCGGACTTGATGAATATATTTCCGTCATCGGTGTCGATGGGCTCGAGGATATTTTCAAAGAGATCGATGCATCTCCATTGAAGGTTTTCTGGGCACTTCCGTACAAGACGCCCTACACCATCCCGAAGTCCACCATCGCGTACAATGTCACAGCGAAAGACCATGAGAGATATCATCAGGACTCCCGCTGCTACGGCATCTGGGAGCTTGTCCGTGAAGCTGTCATGACCAAGGATCAGGATACGCTGGATGCCATCGTCGAAGCAGAAAAGCGTCACCGTCCGATCTTCGGCTGCAGCCCGCTCGCTCGCGGCAAAGACCTCAATGAATATCTCATGAGCGGTGTCCGTGTCGATCATGAAAGCTACGATCATGAAGAATTTCTGGAAAAAGCCAGAAAAGGCATCCATACCATCATCCGTGAATCTGCCGTGACGAAATTCCTGAATGAAAATGTCCGTGCCATCACGGAATGCTGCCCGGGCATGGCGCGTCACACCAGCTTCTGCTCCGATGACGTTCACGCACGCGGCATCCTTGCACACGGTCACATCGACCACATCGTCCGTCTGGCTATCAAGGCCGGCGTCGCACCGATGACTGCTATCCAGATGGGTACCATCAATGCGGCGGAAGCCTATCAGATCGATGACCACGTCGGCTCGATCGCGCCGGGGAAAGACGCTGACATCCTCCTCGTCGACCAGCCAGGCACATTCCAGGTCGAGACCGTCATCAGCAAAGGCCAGCTCATCACCGAAAAAGGAGAGAACCGTTTCGATTACCAGATCCCGGCGCGCCAGTCCTCCCTCACCGATACCGTGAAGCATGCGCTCCTCACTGCGGATGATTTCGCCACCCATGTGAATATTGAAGAGGGTACCGCTCTTGTCGAGACCATCCACAGCGTAGGTCCCTTCATGAGAAAGAGAAGAGATGTCGAACTGGAAGTGAAGGACGGCATCGTGTGCCCGAGTGCGGAGAAAGACGTCGCCATGGTCTCCGTCATCGAGCGCTATGGCATCCACGGCCATATGTCCAAAGGCTTCATCTCCGGATGGTCCTTCAACAAAGGTGCCATCGCGACCACGGCATCTCCGGATGACAACAACCTTGTCGTAGCCGGCGCGAGCCGCGAAGACATGGCACTTGCTGCGAATACCCTGATCGGTCAGGGCGGTGGTCAGGTCGTCGTCATCGATGGCAAGATCATCTCCTTCCTTCCACTCCCGATCGCAGGCATCGCATCCGACCTTGCGCCGGAAGAGCTTGCGAAGAAAGAAATCGAGCTCGAGGAAGGCGCGAAGGAAATCGGCAGCAGCCTGCCTGATCCGATCTTCTACCTCTCCTTCCTTCCGATCACAGCGATCCCGGATCTGGCGATCACTGACGGCGGCTGCGTAGACTATACGAAGCTCAGATATTTCGATCCGATCCTCGAAGTGAAAAAATCATAACAGACGCGCCTCTAGGCATGTCTCTTACCAAGATAGGAAACAGAAAGATCATAATTTCTGTTTCCTATTTTTGTTTCTTTCTGTTATAATGCAATCATTTCAGCCACAATGATTATAGGGGGAGGCACAATCATGAGAATTGACCGCATCGATATTATTCGAGTATTGAATCCATTCAAGCATCCGTTTCAGACGAGCTTTACCAAGTTTGAAAACCGTGATGCCCTGCTGGTGAAGATCTACTCCGAAGGCCTGGTGGGCTGGGGGGAATGCAAAGCATTTTACGGCCCATTTTACAATCCGGAAGATAACGGTACGGTCTTCCATATCCTGAAGAATATGATCATCCCGAAGATCCTGCATCAGGAGGTCGAGAGCCCGGAAGCCTTTATGAAGAGCTTTTCCTATATCAAGGGGAATCGTCTGGCGAAAGCAGCCATCGAAAATGCCCTGTGGGAGCTCATGGTGCAGCGGACGGGCAAGTCCCTGAAAACGCTCCTTGGCGGTACGCAGAAGGAGATCAAGGTCGGCGTATCGCTTGGCATCGAGAAGGATATCAATGTTCTTTTCAAAGAAATCTACCAGTATCTGGAACAGGGCTATCATAGAACGAAGATCAAGATCCATCCGGGAAAAGACATCGAAGTCATCAAAGCCATCCGCAAGGAATTCGGCGATATCCCGCTGACGGTCGATGCGAATTCAGCCTATACGCTGAAGGATATCGATCTTTTCAAGGAAATGGATCAGTATCAGCTGCAGTATATCGAGCAGCCGCTGGGAGAAGAAGACATTGTCGACCACGCGGCGCTGCAGAAGGAAATCGAGACGCCGGTCTGTCTGGATGAAAGTGTCGTTTCTTATGAAGCCGCTGAGGCAGCGATCCGTCTCGGCAGCTGCAAGGTCATCAATATCAAGTCTAGCCGCTGCGGCGGGGTCTATGAAGGAAAACGCATTCATGATCTCTGCGTGGCACATGGCATCCCAGTCTGGTGCGGCGGGATGACGGAGCTCGGCATCGGCCGCGCGCAGAATGTCTCCTTTGCCAGCCTTCCGGGATTCACCGAACTGGCTCACGATGTGGCAGCGGCCAATCGTTACTTCGATGAGGACATCACGAGCCCCATGGTGGACATCACCGATCGCTGCACCATCATCGTACCGGATGAAGACAATGGCATCCGCTACGAGGTCGATGAAAAACAGATCGACAAGATGGAAGCAGGACATTGGATCTTCAAATAAGCGATATACAAAAAGGTGCTGTGAAGAAATGAATCCTCATTTCTTCACAGCACCTTTTTACTTTACTTTGATTTGGTTCAAGGTTCAAGGTTCAGGGTTCAAGGTTCAGGGCTCTCGTGGCGGCTTTGCCGCCTTTTTTTAGAAGATGGTATTCTCGTATCGCAGCCTTCCCCTCTAGGGAATGCTATTAAGTTTAGCGGCAGAACGTTCTTGGCTTCCCATCGGGGGAGCTCCCCGAAGGGGTGAGGGGGCTACGTAGCGGTATTGCATGAAAGTGTTGGAATATCGATAGCATTGGACTATTCAACATAGCACGCTATACCGCTAGCATACCCCATCTCGCTTAGCTCGAAATGGCGTCTCACTGGATTTTAGCGTCGCTTAGCTCCTAAAAATCCAGTTCGCTTGCACATATTGCCTTCGGCACTTCCCCCGAAGGGGGAAGCAAGACGTTGCGCAGCTAACGATTTCCTTAACTTAATAGCATTACCTAGAGGGGAAGGCTACGATACGAGATACGAGAATACCATCTTCTAAAAAAGGCGGCGAAGCCACCACCTGAACCCTGAACCCTGAACCAAATGAAAGCAAAGTAAAAAGGGGCTGTGAAGAAATGGGGATTCATTTCTTCACAGCCCCTTTTTACTTGCTATAGGATTACCAGTTTCTGAACTTAGCCGGCGGGTTGTAAAGACCGCCGGACCAGTCCACAAGGTCCTTCATATTCTTGGCAGCGAGGAGGTCGCGTGTCGCCTGAGACGGATCGATCCCAAAATCTTCCGGCAGCTTGACGATGCCTTCTTTTCTGAGCTTCTTGGTGATCTCCGGATCTTCGAGCTTGCCGACTTCCGTCTTACCCGCTACCGCACGGATCGCATTCATGCGTTCTTCCATGTTGTGGCACTTGTGGAGGTAAGCGATGCCGACTTCGGAAACGATGTGGGTGAGATCATCGGAGTAGATCATGATCGGTTCGAGATCCAGGTTTGCATTCTTCTTCAGAGCGACAGCATCGAGCTGATCGACGAAGCCCGGGAAGCCTTTTTCAGAGACGGTCGTGATCATCTGGACGACGAGCTTCTTGCCGCGGTTGCGGTCGCCCATGAGTTCGTAACGGTTCGCCACTTCTTCGCCTGCTTTCTTCCATGCCGGAGTGACATGACGACGGCCTTTGGCATCGCAGCCCATGTTCGGAGCGCCGCCGAAGCCTGCGACATTGTTCTTGGTCGCAGTGGAAGAGTTGCCAAAGCGGTCGATCTGCATGGTGGAGCCGATGAACATATCAGCGGCATAGTGACCGGCAGCCTGGCAGAAGGCACGGTTTGAACGCATGGTGCCATCCGGGCCGACAGCGAAAACGTCGCTTCTGGCTTTGATGTATTCTTCCATGCCGACTTCCGAGCCGAAGGAGTAGATGGCCTGCGCCCAGCCGGTCTCAATGGCCGGGATCAGAGTCGGATGCGGATTCAGTACCCAATGGGTGCAGATCTTGCCGCGCAGTCCCAGAGATTCACCGAAGGTCGGAAGCAGCAGCTCGACAGCAGCGGTATCGAAGCCGACGCCGTGGTTCAGGACTTTGACGCCATATTCTTCGTAAATGCCGCGGATCGCCATCATAGCCTTGAGGATACGTTCATTCTGGATCTTTGCCGGATCTCTGGTGAAGAGCGGGTTCAGCATGTATGGTGTCGGGCTTTCGACGACGAAGTCGACCCAGTCAGCCGGGATATCGACACGCGGGAGCTTGTCAACGATCTGATTGACCTGGAAAATGACGATGCCCTGATTGAATTTCGTCGCTTCGACGATCGCCGGGGTGTCCTCTGTGGAAAAGCCGGTGTAAATGTTGCCGGCTGCATCCGCATAGTCAGCGCAGACGAGGGAAACTCTCGGCACGAGGTCGATGAAGTAGCGGGAATACATTTCAAGGTAGGTATGGATAGCGCCGAGTTCGACACCGTCATTCTGGACCATCTGCGCCAGACGCTTGCCCTGGCTGCCTGCATAAGCAAAGTCGAGCTTTCTGGCAATGCCTTTATCAAAAACATCCAGATGTTCCGGAATGGAGAGGGTGGACTGGATCATGTGGAGATCATGCACTTTGGACGGATCCACCTTGCAGAGTTCTTTGGCGAGGAAATCAGCCTGTTTCTGGTTGTCGCCTTCGATATTGACTTTATCGCCCGGGCGGAGCACCGCTTCGAGGACTTTGACGGTATTGGCTGCGTCAACGATTTTGCCATCTGCATACGGAGCGGCTGCTGCAATGCGGGCAGCGGTATCGTCTCCTCTGGTGTGCCAGTTCTTATTGCATGGTTTGATTTCTAACATGAATAGACTTCCTTTCAATAAAAATAGGTTTTTACAGACATAAGTATACAGGTTTTCATTATTATTGTTGTTGTTTCTTCCCTATCATAACAAATAGGGCGGTAAGAGGAATGGGAGATTGGGAGCTAGTGACTAGTAGCTAGGGATTAGGGATTAGGGGCTGGTGACTGAAATGCCGCTTTCGGGCATCGCCCCATATATACGCGGCGAAGCCGCCACCTTCATTCCTCATTCGCGCAGGAAATCGTCCTGATTTCCACCGAGAAATCCGACCGCTCTCTCTTCTATACGACGAGCGGGATCATCGAGTCGAAGATGACGCTCCGCGACATCGAGTCTCTCCTCTCCCCCCTGGGCTTCTTCCGCACGCACAAGGGCTACATCGTGAACCTTTCCATGATCCAGGAAATCCAGAATCAGGACAATGGCCCCCTTCTCCTGACGCTTGCCCATTACCCCAGAGAAAAAGTGCCCGTCTCCAGGCACTATATCAAGGACTTCAAGAATACGCTCCATTTGCTTTAGATAGGAGAAGGTATTCCTGATCTGTTCAGCCCGCACTCAGTCTTCCAAGGCCGGCGTGGATACAGGCATTTTTCTGAAATGGGAATGTTGTTCAAAGCTGTAAGCAATTTCAATGAGCACCGGTTCGCTCCATGGCCGCCCAATGATTTCCATTCCGACAGGAACTCCAATCGGTGCCTCTGGTGAGGGGGCAAATCCGGCAGGGACGCAAATGGACGGGAAACCTGTTGATGAACAAAGCACGCCATTTCTCTGCAGCTGATTGCTGCCAATTTTGCACACCAGTTGCTGCTGGTGGGGATAGACCATGGCATCCAAGTGCAAGTCTGCCATGATTTTCATGACTTCCCGGCGTACGGCAATTTTGTTATACATTTTTTCTAAATAACGAGGACTCCCCACCTGCCGTGTCATAGCATCTCTCATATTTCCTTCCGAGAATGGATGGAAAAGTCCCTTGTCCAAAATATCTTTCATAGAGTGAACGGGCCATTGGGGAGGTAATGTTTCCAGATAGCTGTTAAGATCATGGCAGAAATCATCGAGGTGTACCGATACTTCCTCATTCAGATACGGCTGGTCGATCTGGTTTTCCACCTCGACCAGGGTCGCCCCGTGATCTCTAAATACCTGCAATGCAGTTTCAATCACTTGATTGGTAGATTCATTGCATTTTTCTTTTCCAAATAAACTTTTGAGTATCCCGATCCGCTTTCCTTCCATGCCATCTTTTTGTAAATGGTCGATGTAGCTGTCTCTTTTCTGCCCTACGCTCCATGCCGTTTCTGCATCCTTCTCATCGTAGCCGACAATGACATCCAAGGTCCGCACAGCATCTTCTACTGTGCGGCAAATAGGACCTGCTGTATCCTGTGTCAGAGAATAGGGGATAATCCCAGCGCGCGATACCAGTCCGATGGTCGGGCGGATCCCGACCAGACTATTGGCCGAAGCAGGAGAGCGAACGGAATTGATCGTATCCGTCCCCATTCCGATAATCCCAATATTCGCTGCAATAGAAGCACCTGTACCGCCGGAAGATCCCCCAGGAGTTCTTGTCAGATCATAAGGATTGACTGTTTGCCCTAAGATCGAACTGATCGTTTCACCCCAGATCGCAAATTCATGCAAATTAGTTTTCGCCAAAATACATGCCCCTGCCTGTTTCAATTTTTCTGTTACGAAAGCATTCTCTGTCGGTACCCATCCATTCAATGCAATAGAGCCTGCTGTGGTAGGCATGTCACTGGTATTGAAATTATCTTTCAGCATCACCGGGATCCCATGCAGGGGACCTTTTAAAGCATGATGTTCCTTCAGATAAGCATCTGCTGCAGCTGCTTCTTCCAAAATGTTCGGATTGACACAAATGATCGAATTGATTGCCGGTCCTTTCTTATCATAGGCTTCGATCCGCTGTAAATAGAACTTCATCAGCTCAACGGCTGTCAAAGAACCATCCAAATATGCCTGGTGTACTTTTGAAATCGTTGTTTCCATGAATTCAAAGTGTTCCATTTTTCTTCTCCTGTTCAATCATAACCTAATGCTCCTGCTTACTCGCGATTGGTAGTTACTGTGACGGATCGTCTATCGCGAGACAAGAGAGAATATCCCTTATCTGATTTCTCACCATCTATTCTGGTGAATAGCCACGCCTATCTCATAACAACGCGGCTGCGAAAAAAATGAAGCCTGATAAAATCATGATGCCGATAGAATATCCCATAATATCCTTCGCCTTAAGACCCGTGATTCCCAGAAGAGCAATCGCCCAAAATGGCTGTGCCATATTGGTCCAGCAATTCCCATATGCCACCATCAGCGCGGTCTTTACCAAATCGGCTCCCATCATTTTGGCCGATTCCAGAGCCACCGGCCCCTGTACAGCCCACTGCCCACCACCGGAAGGAACAAACATATTTACGATCGCTGCGGATAAGAAAGTCCACAGATAGAAAGTACTTTCTGTGCTGACTGCCGCGATCCCATTGGCTAAAACCATGACCAGACCGGAGTATTTCACAATGCCAAGGACACCGGCATACAGAGGAAACTGAAAAATGATACCTGCCGTACCGCCCACGGCATCTTTCACTGCCATGACATAATTCGCAATATTTCCATAAAGCAAAATACCGCCGAAGAGGAAAATAGCATTTAACAGGTTAAAATCTAGCGCATTGAAGCCTTTGGTATAGAAAGCATAGAAGATATAAACAAATCCAAGTAGCCCCAAAGCCCAGGCCAGAATTGGGCTATAGTTTAAAATATCTCCCACCGTAGCTTTGGACGGACGCTTCTGCAGTTTCAGGTCTTCCTTTTCAATCGCTTTGATCGCATCCTCATCCAGTGGCTGATAGTCTGATGGATTCTTAGGAAGAAGCAGCGTCGCAAAAAAGGCAGGCCCGATAGCCAGTGCGATGGTGACGCAGATATTTGTCGGATTCAACATGTAATCCGTCATAGGAACTACGCCGATCAAGTCTTCCATGATATGGCCTGGAGTTGCGATGAAGAGACCTACCGAAGAAGACAGGACACCCTGCCAAGTCATCTGCCCTACATACGCGCCAGCAGCCATCAGACCATATTCGAAAGGAATCTTTTTATCTCGCAGATTCTTCGCTAATTCCTTCGCTAAGATGGCCCCTACAATAAGGGATAAGCCCCAGTGCACAAAAGAAACCAAAACACTGACCAATGTCACCGTAAACACAGCCGACTTCGCACTTTTCGGAATCGATGCAATACGGTTGATCCAACCTTTGACCAAAGGCGCATTGGCTACGCAAGAGCCAGTAATGACAATCAAAGCCATCTGCATGGAAAAGCCAAGCAATTCCCAAAACCCTTTGTACCAATTTTGAACCATCTGCATCGGTCCCTGATCCGTCAGTGCGATCCCCAGGCAAAAAGCGATAAAAGTCAGTGCCACTGCAAAGATACTCGCATCTGGCATGTACTTTAGAGATAACCGGAGAAGCACATTCCCCATCTTCGTAATGGGCGTTTCATTTTTAGATTCCAAACCACTTGATTTAGTCATTTCAAAGCCTCCTTATTCACGAAAACAAAATATGCACTGCCTTTTGGCACACCCCTTTCAGGCAGAAAAAAAGCAGAAAAGACGCACACGATATCATCGTGTTGATACTTTTCTGCTAAAATCAATTTCTTTATGCTATACTGAGATACTTTATGAAATTGTAAAAATCAATCTCCAAGGATTTGAAAACCGACCCCTATCGTTTTATGGCCGGAAAGTTCATGCATAGCCAGATTGCCATAAAAGCTTAGGGCGAAATGATTTCCTTTGCGAGCAACAGCAGCTTTGAAACAGAAATTCTGCCCGATCGCATCGGAAGCTCTTGTGCTTTGTGTGACTTCCAGTACACAGTGCGCTACGGGATGTACATGTTCCCGTTTCCTTTCAATGATATTTGTATTCAAGCATAAATTCACTACGCTGCGAATGATATTGCTTTGAGAAGAAATACCAAACCCTGCCACGGTGGTGGCAGCGCTTTTGATCCCCATTTTCTGTAATTGCAGGATCAAATCCCTTTCCATCTTTTGATCAACAGTCATAGCTAATAAAACGGCCATGCGGCATAGATCTTCCCCTTCACGCGGGTCTATCAGAAAATCCCCCCATTGAATCACAATAAGCCTCCCCACAAAAAAAAGAAAGAAAACAAACACAGATAGCCTCATGCTGCTGGTTTATTAACTTTCTTCCTGCTGTACTTAATCAAGACGCTACATCATAGGATTTACTTTTTATACTGTTAATAGTCTAGCAAAAATAGGATGAATATGCCAAAAGATTTTATCTATAATTACGAATAAAAATTTTAGTAGGAAAACTTTGGCTCACTAAGGAAAAACGGATCCAGGAAACTCCGATGCAATCACAACATCAGCCCCCATCAAAATTTCCTGAATCGCATTTCTCAAATCCCCAGTCCTTAGCCTCCCAGAAGTGCGAGCATGATGCCACCGGAGATCGCGGTGCCGAAGACGCCGGCGAGGTTCGGCCCCATCGCATGCATCAGAAGGAAGACGCGGCGGCTTTCCTGCTGCCCCACGAGGTGCGAAACGCGGGCGGCGATCGGAACGGAGGCGATACCGGCGGAACCGATCAGCGGATTGATACGGCCGCCTGAGAGTGTATTCATGAGCTTGGCACAGACCACACCGCTGCCTGTACCAAAGGCAAACGCCACAAGACCGAGGAAGATGATGAGGATGGTCGAGGACGTGAGGAAGGTATCCGCAGCCATGGTCGAGCCGATGGCTACCGTCAAGACCAGCGTGACCATATTGAGAAGGGTATTGGCCGCTGTTTCCGCCAGCTTGCCGACGACAAGGCATTCGCGCAGGAGATTTCCCAGCATCAGCATGGTGATGAGCGGCGCGACCGGCGGCAGGAACACATTGACGATGAGTGCCATCACGATCGGGAACGCGATCTTCTCGAGACGAGACACATAGCGCGGCTGCTTCATCATGATTTTCCTCTCCTCCTTATTCGTGAGGAGCTTCATGATCGGCGGCTGAATGAGCGGCATGAGCGCCATATAAGAGTACGCTGCGACAGAAATCTGCGGCAGGAGATGCGGCGCCAGCTTCATCGTGGTGTAGATCGCCATCGGACCATCCGCACCGCCGATGATACCGATCGAGGCTGCTTCTCCCAGATGGAAACCAAGGAGCTGTGCGCCGATCAATGCGACAAAGATGCCCAGATGCGCAGCCGCCCCCAGAATGACCAGAGAAGGATTGGCGATCATGGGTCCGAAATCCGTCATGGCACCGACGCCGAGGAAAATAAGCGGCGGCAGTATGAGCTGCTCCACGCCCTGATACGCAAAGTAGAAAAGTCCGCCCGGCGCAGTCAGTGTCGAGCCCGGCACATTCGCTACGATGCAGGAAAAGCCGATCCCCACCAGCAGAAATGGTTCGTATTTCTTGATGATGCCCAGATACAGCAGGACACATCCGGCAATGATCATGACCAGATTTCCCAAAGTCAGATCCAAAAGCCCCGTCTGATGCAAAAGCTCACTCATCAAGGTCACAAATAACTGATCCATGATCTCAATCCTTTCTCTCCTTCACTTCTCCGAGCTTATTCAGCAGAGGGAAGAAATGGAGCACCACACCGATGAAGGAAATAAACACAAAGCTCAGTAAAAAATCAATGGCGGAAAGAAGCAGTGCGCCGCCTAAAGTATCCGGTAAAGCTGCCATCATCTCATCCCCTTGATCTCTTCATTCGCCTGACGGATCAGCAGCAGGCGTGTACGTTCTTCCGCCCTGTCCAAGACCGCCTGCTTGAGTACGATCGCTCTCTTGTGAAGGCCGTGACCGATCTCTCCCTGTTCATCCCACGCTTTGACCTCGAGCGTCACATCATGGTCTGTCAAAGCGATGACCGATGCATGGACCGTCACCGTCATTCCAAGGCTGGTCGGTGCCGTATGCACAAAATTCACCGACAGTCCGATGCTCGCATAGTCATCGGGAAGATAGGGATCGATCGCTTTGATAGATGCATCGATCGCCCAATGAATCAGCCTCGGTGTAGCGAGCAGGCTTTTGAAATCATTATCGTAATTATCGGAAGCATCCGACTGCTGTACCACGCGACGTGCTATGGCATTCTGCCCTACCGCAATAAAATCATTTAAGTCAATCATGGCTATCCCTTTCTGTACCACATCGCCCGCTGGGTGATATCTCTTTTTCTCATACTTCCCCATTCCCCGGCTCCATGGCTGCCAGAAAGCAGGAAAACGATCTGCAACGTTTCTTCACGTTTCGACTGTGATTATAACCACGAATTCATAGCTTGTATAATACTTTTATATGCTATATTTATAGCTTGTAGTCTATATTATAGCTTGTGAATTATATAAAATTGCCATCTTCTGCGTGTGAATTTTATTTATTCTTCTGTGGAAAAATCGAAGAAATTTTCATTTTTTATCCATAACATCCAGTACAACAATCCGCCGCCCCTGATTTCCTATTCCTTTCAGGAATATATAAAAAAACGGCTGGCGAAACGTTTTCGTTTCGCCAGCCGTTTGTGGCTTGCCATATAAGGCCAATGACCCATCAGAGGTCACTATTCACGGACTTCCTCATTCGTAAAGCGATCCACGATGGTCGCGCAGGCTGCATCCCCGGTGATATTGACTGCGGTACGGAGCATATCAAAAATACGGTCAACACCGAAGAGGATCGGCAGCGCATCGATCGGGATACCCGCAGATACCAAAACAGCGACAACAAGAAGCGTCGGTCCCGGCACGCCTGCCTGTCCGACTGCGCCCAAGGTGCTCGTCACGATGATCGCGATATACTGGCCCATCGTAAGCTCCATGCCATACATCTGCGCGATGAAAATGGCTGCCATCGCATAATACGCCGCGTTGCCATTCATATTGATTGTCGCACCCAGCGGAAGCGCGAAAGAGGTGGTTCCTTTCGATACATGCAGTTCTCTTTCCGTGACCGCCATATTGAGCGGAAGCGCTGCCATAGAGGATGCTGTGGAGAAAGCCAGTACCTGCACCTTCCACATCGCTTTGAAGAATTCCACATATCCCGTGCATTTCGAGAAGAGAGCCACCGAGCCGCCGATCATCACATAGGTGACAAGGAAAAGTACGCAGATATAAAGACCGATGAGATAAATGATCTTCATGAGTACATCATAGCCGAAGCTCCCCGTCGCATCCGCCATCAGACAGAAGACGCCGACCGGCGCAAGCATCATGACCGCCATCATGATCTTGATGCAGATCTTCGTGCAGTTATCCACGATGCGGCTCATGAACTCTTTTTCTTCCGCCGGCAGCATCGCCAGTGCGAAGCCGACAAAGAGAGAGAAGGTGATGATCTGCAGGATATTACCATCCGTCAGAGCTTTCACCGGATTCGCCGGCACGAAGCCGATGATCGTTTCCCAGAAACCAGGAAGCGCGCCCGCTTTGGAAAGGTCGCCCACCTGCACAGCCGCCCCGCTGATCGCTGCCATGTCGATGCCGCTGCCCGGCCGGAAGAAGACGCTGAAGGCCAATCCCAAAATCACGGCAACCGCTGTCGTCACGCCGTAATACAGGAATGTCACCAGCCCGACCTTGCCTGCGCCCTTGGATCTCCCGAGCGCCGCCGCCCCGCCGACCAGTGAAAAGAAGACCATCGGTACGACGATCATCTTGATGAGCTGCATGAAAAGATCGCCGATCGGCGCCAGCATGTGCGCACTCTTACCCAGAAAGAGTCCAACGACTGCGCCCAGTACGGTGGCTATGACGATCCACGTTCCCAGGTCTCTCAAAATACTTTGACCACTTTTTTTCGCTTCCATAAAAACCCCCATTGGAACCCGGCGAAGATCCCTTCCTTCGGATCTCGCGCAATGAAATAGACAGGCCCATCAGCAGCCTGTCATCTACTTTTGTTATTATATCATTCTACTATGAGATATTCCATCTCAATTGGTATACTAATTATGCATGATGTACGGATAAATGTATGCAATTCAGGAATAAGCAGCGCATAAGGGAGTTAGTGATTGGTGACTGGTGACTGGTGACTAGGCACTAGTATAGCGATTTGTTAACTTTTGGACTTAATGAGAAGTGAGAAGTGCTGGAAGGGGCACACAATTCATATAGTGCCCCAATCCCCCCTTATTATATAAAACAGTTTGTTCGTCATTTATATAAAACTCCGCGGCGCTTCCTCATTTTATGCGCCGTACTTTCACTCCTAACTCCTCACTCCTCACTCCTCACTTGATTCGGAAGTTGACTTACATGCCAGTTATTTAGAAAACGCAATACTAGGGGCGGGGGACTAGCCACTTGAGGTATCTAATCCCTAATCCCTAATCCCTAATCCCTAGCCACCAGCCACCAGCCACCAGTCACCAGCCACCAGAGCTCCGTCTATCCCCCTACAAAAAAGCCCGCGCTTTCGCGCAGGCTCCTCATACATGCAGTCTGTTTTTCGCTTTTTGGATATCCTGATGGATCTGCGCCACCAGAAGGTCAGGTGAGGCGAATTTCATTTCTCCCCGGATGCGGCTGGCCCATGCGAGCGTGAAGGACGCACCGTAGATGGACTCGTCGAAATCAAAGATGAATGTCTCGATGGTCTTCTTCGTATTGCCAAAGGTCGGATTGTTTCCGATATTCGTGATAGCAGGGAAGGTATGCCCCTTCACCAGCGCGCGCGTCGCGTAGACGCCATCCGGCGGAAGGACACGGTCTTCAGAGACAGCCAGATTCGCCGTCGGAAATCCGAGTACGTCATGCCCGCGGCGGAAGCCATGGACCACGTCGCCCTTGATGGTATAGTCACGACCGAGAAGGCGGGCGGCCTTCTCCATCTCACCGCCAAGGATCGCCTGGCGGATGGCGGTACTGGAAATCTTCTTCCCTGCGTTCTCTCGGAGTGAGACGATGCGGACGGTGACACGGCTTTCTTCAAAGAAGCGCACAAGGTCACCACTCTTCCCAAGACCGCCGTGGCCAAAGGAAAAATTTTCTCCCGTGACGAGGCCGACAAGGCCGGGAAGGCGAGCGAGCTCTCCCAGAAAATCTTCAGCGGATTTTGCGAGAAATGTCTCATCCGGCCGGATGCAGACGGCCAGCGCCATACCCTGAGCGGCCAGTGCATCCATCTTTTCATCAATGGACTGCAAAAGCGGCACATGAATATCGGGCGCAAGCACTTTCATCGGATGCGGATAAAAGGTGAGAACACCCGGCTGCGCGCCCTTCTCTTTCGCAAGGCGCTTCACTTCGGAAAAGACCACCTGATGTCCCAGATGGCATCCGTCAAAGAAGCCGATGCCAAGGACGAAGGACTGGTCTTTGGGTAAATCGTGTAAAGTAGGTAGAATGGTCATGATGATGGGTTTAAGGGTTCAGGGTTTAAGGGTTCAGGGTTCAGGGTTCGGGGTTCGGAGTTAACCCCTCGGGCGTGGTGCCCTTTGATTCCGTTTGAAAGCTTCGCTTGAGTGAGAAATTAGAAATGAGAAATGAGAAATGGTGGTGCGGCGCATAAAAACATGGAAGCGCCGCGGAGTTTTGATAGCGCTTCGCGCCGTCGTCATTTCGAGCGTAGCCGAGGGATGACGATACCGGAGAATCCCAGTCACCAGTCACTAGTCACTAGTCACTAAAAACCTAATTAAATACTTTCTTCGGATGAATGACGCCTCTCTCTACACTGGCAGTGCCGAGGAAGCGGGAGCCGCAAAAGGCGGCGGCGACTTCCACAGGCTTTTCTCGTGTGCGAAGGCGTTTGCCCAAGAGGAAATCGGCGGCTTCTTTCTCATCGAGCGCAAGGAGCGGCAGAGCGGAAAGGAGCGGGCGCAGGTCGGTCATGAGCGCGCCTTCCGGATCCGCTTCGATCTCTTCCAGTGTCTTGGCTTCGGCGATAGAGAAAGGCCCCATCTCGCTGCGCAGAAGAAAGGACATGGTGAGCGGGCATCCGGCCATTTTCCCCATGTCGCGGCCGAGCGCACGGATGTAGGTGCCTGCCGAGCAGGTGACGGAGAGACGGAGGAGCGGCGGCTTTACCTCGCGGAGGATCAGATCGTAAATGGTGACAGGACGGGGAGGAAGCTCGACGGCATTTCCTTCACGCGCCAGCTTGTAGGCGCGCTCGCCATTCACCTTGATGGCAGAGTAGGACGAGGGACGCTGGAGGATCTCTCCTTTGAATGATTCCGCAGTGCTTTCCCAGATCGAAGGATCGGCAGGGATCTCCCCCGTCTCCACCACGGTCCCTGTCACGTCCTCAGTGTCAGTGGCAAGGCCCATCAGAAATTCCGCTTCATACGTTTTCCGATGGATCGGCGCGTACTCGATGAGGCGCGTCGCGCGCCCCAAAAAGACAGGGAGCACGCCCGCCGCCATGGGGTCAAGCGTCCCGCCGTGGCCGATCTTCTTCTGCCCATAGATGCGCCGCAGACGCGCTATCACGTCGAAGGACGTCATCCCCGCCGGCTTCAATACATTCAGTACGCCGTCCATCAGAGGTATTTCTCCGCGACAGCCATGAATTTCTTCTCGGCTTCGGCAAAGTCGCCCTCGATGGTGCATCCGGAGGCTTTCCAGTGACCGCCGCCGCCAAATTCACCGGCAAGCTCCGCGACATTGGCATAGTTTTTGGAGCGCAGGGAGACGCGGGTCACACCTTTGCCGCGGTACTTGAAGAGCGCCGCGATCTCGCAGCCGCGGATGCAGCGCGGGATGGACGCGTAGTAATCGGAATTTTCCCCGTCAAGATCCATCGCATCCTTACCCATGTAAGCGATGACGATTTTCCCGTCCGCATAAGAGTGGACGGTCTTCGCGACGAGCTCATAGCAGTGCATGGCTTCGATGGATTTCTCTTCAAGGTGATTTGAAATGTAGGAAGGATCGGCGCCCATCGCGACGAGCTGGCTCGCCATCAGGAGCGTGTGCGGCGAGGTGCAGCTGAATTTGAAGAAGCCGCTGTCCGTGCCGATACCCATGTAAAGTGCGTTGCAGGTGTCTTCGTCCATCTGGATACCTTCATCGAAGAACATTTCAGCAAGCATTTCCGCCGTCGCCGCATAGTGATACTGCAGATAGAGAAAGTCGGTGAAGCGTTCATTCGTGCGGTGATGGTCGATGGAAAGCGAGTCGATGTCTTTCGGGAAATCAAAATTCCCGCCTCGCTCCAGATTCGAGAGGTCGGTGAAAACGATCGCATCGTACATCTTCCCTTCCGGGATCTCCGTGTGCACGAGCGCGGACGCTTTCACCAGCGTGTACACCTTCGGCACCGGATCCGGAAGCAGCATGTCTGCTTCTTTCCCCATCGAGACAAGGACATTGTGCAGCGCACAGATAGAGCCGACGTCGTCTCCATCGGGATGTTCGTGACCGACCAGCAGGAAGCGCTTGTGGGATTTCAGAAAATCCATGGCCTCCTTCTTGCCGATCTCTTTGGCATGGTTCAGTGCAAGGCTCATTCTCCCACCTCATCTTTGTGAATCTTTTTCAGAAGGCCGTCGATGTGCATGCCGTAGTCAAGAGAAGCGTCTTCGGAAAAGGTGATCTCCGGTGTGTAGTAGATCTTGAGACGCTGCCCGAGCTCGCGGCGGACGAAGCCGCGGCTCTTGTTCAGCGCATCAAGCGATGCTTTCTTCTCTTCCGGTTTTCCGAAAAGGCTGACGTAAATGGTCGCTTCGCGCAGATCGCCCGTCACTTTGACTTCGGTCACCGTGACAAAGCCGATGCGCGGGTCTTTCAGATCATGAAGGAGCATCTGGCTCACTTCCTGTTTAATAAATTCCTGTACTTTGCGTACTCGTAATTCGGACATAGTAAGTACCTCGCTCTCTGGAAATACGATTCAAACATGGGTCGAGTGTAAGGGTTGTGGGTTCAGGGTTAGCTCATCGGGCGAGTTGCCCTTTGATTTCATTGGGAAAGAGGTTCAGCAGGTTTTATAGGTTCTGAGGGTAGGGCGGGGAAGGTTCGGCGCATAAAAATCAGAAGCGCCGCGGAGTTTTGAAACTAGCGGGTTTCTCGTATCGAAAACCTAATCCCTAGCCACTAATCCCTAGCTACCAGTCACTAGTCACTAGTCACTAATCCCTAGTCACCAGTCACCAGTCCCTAGTCACCAGTCACCCCAAAAACAAAATCGTTCGCCCTTATGAAATTGTAAAGGCGAACGATGTATGCATTATTTCAGTTCAGCAGCTTCTTCTTTCAGTTCGAAGGATTCCAGCTGGTCTCCCTCTTTGACGTCACGATAGCTGTCGATGGCGATGCCGCATTCGAAGCCGGCAGCGACTTCCTTCACATCATCCTTGAAGCGGCGCAGCGATGCGATCTTGCCTTCATGGATGACGATGCCGTCACGGATCAGGCGCAACTGGCAATTGCTGGTGATCTTGCCGTCCTGGACGTAGGAGCCGGCAACGATGACCTTCGGTGTGTGGATGACCTGACGGATCTCCGCATGGCCGAGGACCACTTCGCGGATGGTCGGCGAGAGCATGCCTGCCATCGCCGCCTTGACATCATCGATGCAGTCATAGATGACACGATAGAGACGGACATCGACGCCGTCCTTTTCCGCCATGGCACGTGCATTGGCATCCGGACGGACGTTAAAGCCGATGATGAGTGCATTGGATGCCGAAGCGAGCATGACATCGGATTCATTGATCGCACCGACGGCGGAGTGAACGATGGAGATGCGGACCTCTTCGCTCTTGATGGCCTGCAGGGACTGTACGAGCGCTTCGACGGAGCCCTGGACATCCGCTTTGATGATGACGTCGAGTTCCTTCATTTCGCCTTCCTTGATCTTTTCAAAGATGTTGTCAAGGGTGACCTTCTGGACACTTCTCTGTTCCTCTTCCTTCGCACGGGATGCGCGGATCTCAGCGATATTTCTGGCCTTCTTTTCATCCATGACGAAGAAGTGGTCGCCGGCCTCCGGCACGCTGTCCATGCCGAGGATCTCGACCGGGACAGACGGTTCCGCACTCTTCATCTTGCGGCCGTTTTCATTGTTCATCGCGCGGACGCGGCCCCAGCTCTTGCCGGCCAGGATGCCATCGCCGATATGGAGGGTACCGTTCTGGACAAGGACGCTCATGACCGGGCCTCTGCCTTTATCCAGCTGGGCTTCGACGACGACGCCGTATGCTTCGCGGTTCGGATTGGCCTTGAGCTCCTGCATTTCAGCAACGAGGAGGATGTTTTCCAAAAGATCATCGAGCCCGATCTTTTTCTTCGCGGAGATCGGTGTCATGATGACATCGCCGCCCCAGTCTTCAGCGAGCAGGCCTTCTTTGGCGAGTTCTTCCTTGATACGGTCCGGATTGGCGCCCGGTTTATCGATCTTATTGATCGCGACCATGATCGGTACACCGGCATTCTTCGCGTGATGGATCGCTTCGATGGTCTGCGGCATGACGCCGTCATCGGCTGCTACGATGAGGACAGCGATATCGGTCAGCTGCGCGCCGCGGGAACGCATCGCGGTAAAGGCTTCATGGCCCGGGGTATCGAGGAAGGTGATCTTGTGATTTTTATAACGGATCTGGTATGCACCGATGCGCTGGGTGATGCCGCCGGCTTCGTGGAGCGCGACATTCGTCTGACGAAGGGCATCGAGCAAGGTGGTCTTGCCATGGTCGACGTGGCCCATGATGGTGACGACAGCCGGTCTTGGTTTCAGGAAGCGCGGATCATCCTCTGCCGGGATATACTCGGTCGGATCTGCCGGAGCTTCTGCTTCGATCAGGGTGATGCCGAATTCTTCTGCTAGGATCTCGATGGTGTCGCGGTCCAGGTTCTGGTTGATGGTCGCCATGACGCCGTCCATCATGAGTGCTTTGATGATCTCGCTGACTTCACGTCCGAAAAGCTCAGCCAGCTCCTTGACGGTAACGCTCGGCGGCAGCTCGACTTCTGTCGGGTACGCAGCCACTTTCTTTTCATTCGTGTGTTTCTTCTTCTTGCTCTGGCTCAAAGAACGGGCCATGAGGGAACCGCCTTCCTTCTCTCTGCGGCTTCTTTCCCAGTCCTTCTTCGTCTTTTTCTTGGCCGGTTTTTCCGCTCTTCTGGTGACCGGCTTCTGCGCGGTCTCTTCTACCGGAGCCTTGGCAGCAGCTGCCGGGCGCTGCGGACGAGCCGAACGATCGGTCTTCGGGCGGTCACCGTTTCTGTCATTCTTGAAACGGTCATTTCTTCCATTGCCGCCACTCTGTCCATTTCTTGCTCCCTGCGGGCGGTCGCCGGTGCGATTGAAGCGATCGTTTCTCTGGCCGTCTCTTCCCTGAGAGCGGCTTCCCCCGTCACGACGTTCGCCGTTTCTATCATTTCTGCCTTCGCTTCTTCCATCACGTCTCTGGCCTTCTCTTCTTCCGTCACGGCGCCCATCCTGACGGGATGCCTCTCTCGCCGGACGGGACGGGCGTTCTGCCGCCTTGGACGGCTCTGCCTTCGGCGCTTCCTTCTGCGGAGCTTCTGCCTTCGGAGCCGGTTTCGGAGCCGGTTTCGGAGCTTCTGCCGGCGCTGCTTCTTCCGTGGAGTAGGAGGAGTAGGAGGACTGGCGGGCATTGCCCTTCTTGCCATTCGGCTGGCCCGCCTGATCAAAACGGACGGTACGCATCACCGGGCGCTTTGCCGCTTTCTTCTTTTCCGCAGCGACGTGACGCGCAAGGATGGACTTGCCATTGTCATCCACGCCGGAGAGACGGTTCGTCACATCGACATGACCGGCTTTCAAAATTTCAATGACCTCTTTATCTGTCTTGCCAAATTCCTTGGCAAGTTCATAAACTCTGTACTTCTTTTTCTGCATAAGCAGCCTCCCAAGTGTATGTCAATTCGTTAGTTGATTTCATCATGAGGAAATGGGGTTAATGGTTCAGGGTTCTGAGTTAGCCCCTGGGGCGGCTCGTCCACTGATTGTGGATGAAAGCTTTGCTCGCCAGTTAGGAGTGAGGAGTGCTGGTGCGGCGCATAAAAATATAGAAGCGCCGCGGAGTATAGATGGTGGCGATGTCCGAAGGTGGCATTTCAGTCACTAGTCACAAGTCACTAGTCACAAGTCACTAGTCACTCGAGACTCCTAATCCCTAGCCACTAATCCCTAGCTACCAGTCACAAGCCACAAGTCACTAGTCACCAGTCACTCCAATATCCCATTTCCGACTGCCTTCGGCAGCTATCTTTCAGCCAGCGCCTTGTCGATCTTTTCAGCGATCGCGCGGCTGAAGCCTTTATCTGTGATGAGCGCCGCTGTGCGCACCCCTTTGCCGAGGGCGCTGCCCAGCCTCTCCTTTTCTCCAAACAATCTGTAGGCGATATGCGCTCTTTCTGCAGCATTTCTGTACTCATCCTTTGTTCTTGGGGAGCTGTCTTCCGTGATAATGAGAAGGGCCCCTTTCGGAGCTTTTACATTTTTCAGCCCTTCTGCCACCTGTTCATTTCCCGAAAGCAGACGACCTGCCTTCATACAAAGGCCAAGCATGCGGTATACCGGCTCATCCATTCTCGATCTGTTCCTTCAGCGCATCGTATACATCCTTGGATACCGGACGCTTCAGGGATCTCTCAAGACCATGGGACTCGTAGGCCTTGGTAAAGCACTCGATATCGTCACACACGTAGACGCCGCGGCCGGATTTCTTGCCCGTACGGTCGAGCTCGATGAGTCCCGTCGGCAGAGCCACGATACGGAGCAGCTCCTTCTTCGGCTTCAGCTCCTTGCAGCCTACGCACATGCGCATGGGGATCTTTTTTACTTTCATTCCTTAGCTTCCTCCCCCATATCGCTTTCGATATCTCCCAGAATGTCGTCATCGAGATCGGCACTGTCGGTCTCACCGAAGCCCTCCTCATTCGCCTGTGTTTCGCTCTTGATATCGATCTTCCAGTTCGTCAGCTTGGCAGCCAGGCGGGCATTCTGGCCTGCTTTGCCGATGGCAAGCGACAGCTGGTAGTCCGGTACGATGACATAGGAGGATTTCTCTTCTTCCCATACGGAAACGGAAACGACCTTTGCCGGGGAGAGGGCATTGGCGATGTAGATCGCCGGATCTTCGTCCCAGCGGACGATATCGATCTTTTCATCATGCAGCTCGTTCACGATATTCTGTACACGCTGTCCCTTCGGCCCGACGCACGCACCGACCGGATCGACAGCCGGATCCATCGCATATACGGCGATCTTGGAGCGGGAGCCCGCTTCACGGACGACACTCTTGATCTCCACGGTGCCGCTGTAAATTTCCGGTACCTCCAGCTCGAACAGTCTCTTCAAGAGGCCCGGATGGGTCCTCGAGAGGATGATCTCCGGTCCCTTCGTGGTCTTTCTGACCTCGAGGACATAGCACTTGATCTTATCGTTCGGCTGGAATTCTTCGCCTTCGATCTGTTCTGCAAAAGGCAGGATCCCTTCCACGCGGCCGAGGTCAACAAAAATGGTGCGGGATTCATTCCATTTCACTACGCCGGTGATCACATCGCCTTCACGGCCGGAGAATTCGTCATAGATGGAGCCTCTCTCGGCTTCACGCAGCTTCTGGATCATGACCTGCTTAGCAGCCTGCGCTGCGACACGGCCGAAATTCTTCGGTGTCACATCGATGCGGAGCATGTCGCCTGCTTCATAGCTGCGGTCGATCTTCTTTGCCTCTTCCACCGTGATCTCATTGATCGCATTTTCAGAGTCCTCATGGATCTCGTCCACGACGGTCTTTTCTTCATAAATTTTATATTCGCCGGTTTCACGATTGAGAGAGACCGAGGCCTTGGCATTGCTGCCGCTTTCCTTTTTGTAAGCGGTCAGAAGCACCATTTCCAGTGCATCAAATACCATATTTCTGTCAACTTTTTTGATCTTGACCAGGGCTTCTACTGCTTCCAATAATACCTTGCCGTCCACGATGAACTATTCCTCCTCGATTAAAACGAAAAATGAAGTCTTACTTGTGAAATTTTATCTCTATGCAATGCGATTTCCTTACCGTCTGCGAGCGTCAGCGCCAGATCACCCTCCTCGGTGAGCCCTTCCAGATGCGCGGTGAACGCTTTGCCGCCGCCTGCCTCTTCGAGCGGAGCAAACAGCTTCACGTCCACATCGCTTCCCGCATAGCGGCGGAAATCCTTATCCTTCTTCAATACACGATCGAGCCCCGGAGAAGAGACCTCCAGCATGTAGTTATCCGGGATGATATCCTTCTCATCCAGGATCTCGCCGGCCTTCTCACTGATGCTCTGGCAGTCTGCGAGATCCACGCCGCCTTCCTTGTCAATGAAAATGCGAAGGATCCAATTCCTTTCACGGACATACTCGACATCGACAAGTTCGATGCCGTCCGCATCCAGGATCGGTTCCAGCAAAGCTTCTACGGCTTCTTCGATTGCTTTATGTGCCATGATAAGCCTCCTTGAAATCAATCAAACGTGAACGCCGAAGTGCTCCTAAAAGAGCAAGGGCTCCATAGATCGCAGCATCCGCGCGATAAAAATATGTCCCTTCCCCGATGCGCATGCGTCCGTTCACGAAACTGTTCCATATATAAGAAAAAGTGAGCCGCAGCTCACTCACCAGGAAATTCTATACACATAACTTGCGATACTATTATACCATACGTTGTAAAGGGAAAGCAATAAAAAAGGTTCAGGGGGGTGGCAGCTTCGCTGCAATACATATTTGCGGCGGAGCCGCCACCACAAGTTTGAAAGCAGGGATGAGTAGCTAGTGACTAGTGACTTGTGACTGGTAGCTAGGGATTAGTGGCTAGGGATTAGGTTTGCGATACGAGAAAACCGCTAGTTTCAAACCTCCGCGACGCTTCCATCATTTTATGCGCCGTACCAACATTTCGCATTTCTCATTCGAGCAAAGCTTTCATCTACAATCAGTGGACGATCTGCCCCGAACCCTGAACCTTGAACCCATCAACCTTAACCCATTATTTTGAAAGGACTTTCTATCATGAAAAACAATGAACGCTACGAACTGAACAAAGAACTCGCACAGATGCTGAAAGGCGGCGTCATCATGGACGTCACCACACCGGAGCAGGCAAAGATCGCAGAAGCAGCCGGCGCTGCAGCCGTCATGGCGCTGGAACGCATCCCAGCCGACATCCGCAAAGCGGGCGGCGTATCCCGCATGAGCGATCCGAAAATGATCAAGGGCATTCAGGAAGCCGTCTCCATCCCTGTCATGGCGAAATGCCGCATCGGTCACTTTGTCGAAGCGCAGATCCTTGAAGCCATCGAGATCGACTACATCGACGAAAGTGAAGTCCTCTCTCCGGCTGACGATGTGTACCACATCGACAAGCACCAGTTCAAGGTGCCATTCGTCTGCGGCGCACGCGACCTCGGTGAAGCCCTTCGCCGTATCGCAGAAGGCGCTTCCATGATCCGTACCAAGGGTGAACCGGGGACCGGCGATATCATTCAGGCTGTCCGCCACATGAGAAAGATCAATACCCAGATCGCTTCCATCGCATCGATGCGCACGGATGAACTCTTCGAAGCAGCGAAACAGCTGGGCGTCCCCTATGACCTCGTCGTCTATGTCCATGACCACCAGAAACTCCCAGTCGTCAACTTTGCAGCCGGCGGCGTAGCTACTCCGGCGGATGCCGCACTCATGATGCAGCTCGGCGCAGAAGGCGTCTTCGTCGGCAGCGGTATCTTCAAATCCGGCGATCCGGCGAAACGCGCTGCCGCTATCGTGAAAGCGGTCACCAACTACAAAGATCCGGAAATCCTCGCTGAACTCTCCACTGACCTCGGCGAAGCCATGGTCGGCATCAATGAAGATGAGATCCAGCTCCTCATGGCGGAACGCGGAAAATAATTTTTTAGTGGTCACTGAGTGACTGATGACTGGTGACTAGGGACTAGGGACTTACATGCTACTTTCGGTCATCGTCCTATTTATACTCCGCGGCGCTTCTGTTTTTTATGCGCCGCACCACCACTCCTCACTCCTCAATTCTCTGTTAGCTACGTGTTAGGGAAACTCTGATTAAATCGCAGAGTCAGATTTAATCAGAGTTTCCCTAGAAAGGCCAAAGCATGAAACATATCGCCATCCTCGCCCTTCAGGGCGCATTCATCGAGCATGAACAAATGCTCACAAAGCTCGGGGCTTCCTGCTTTGAAATACGAAACCGGAAGGATCTCGAGCACCCTATGGACGGGCTCGTCCTTCCCGGCGGGGAAAGCACCGTGCAGGGCAAGTTGCTCAAGGATGAGGGACTTTTCGCGCCGCTGCAGGAAAAAATCCGAGCAGGTCTTCCCGTCCTGGCTACCTGTGCCGGCATGATCCTCCTCGCTGAGCATCTGGAAAATGATGCGAACACATGGTTCGCTACGCTTCCTGTGACGGTTCGCAGAAATGCCTATGGCCGCCAGCTCGGAAGCTTCATCACCACGGCGCCAGTCAAAGGCGTGGGCGACGTGAAGATGAATTTTATCCGCGCCCCCTACATCGCCTCTGCATCGCCTGACGTAGACATCCTCGCAACGGTGGATGACCACATCGTCGCTGTCCGCTATGGAAAGCAGCTCGCACTCTCCTTCCATCCCGAGGTCGGACATGATGACCGCATGCACCGGCTGTTTCTTGATATGATTGGGGACTAGGGACTAGGGATTGGGGACTAGGGACTAGGAATTAGTAGCTAGGAATTAGGTTTGCGATACGAGAAAATCGCTAATTTCAAACCTCTGCGGCGCTTCCTTATTTTTGCGCCGCACCATCATTTCTCATTTCTAATTTCTCATTCAATCGAGGCTTTCAAACGTAATCAAGGGGGCGGCACGCCCCATGGGGCTAGCCATGAAACAAAAAGACGTCATGATGCTTTCACATCGTGACGTCTTTTTTCAGCGTTTCCTTTATTTCATGGATTTCAATATCTCATAGCTGGCCTCGTCGAGTGCATTCTTCTGGCTCTGGAAGCCGAGGAAGAGAAGGCTGCGATAGCCTTCGCCCGTCTTGGTCAGAAAACCGCGCATATAGAGAGGGAGCGCCCATCCGTCCGCGACCAGGTACGGCGAGAGGGCGAAGCCGTAAGTCTTTGGCTGGCTGAGTACCTTGTGCAGCTGCTCCACGTGCATCATGCTGACACCCATGAGGTCATAGGGAATAGGCTCGCCGGTCGCCTCGCGCGTCCCCTTGGCAGTCTGAAGGAAGATGTTGTTCAACAGTGATTCTGCCTCCATCAGACCGATATTGAAGTGGAGCATGCGCTGCCCCGCCGCCGGAGTAAAGCCTTCCGGCAGGAACATGTCGTGGAAATAGGCCTCCGCCACTTCCCCTTTCATTTCCATTCCGAAAGCGATGACGGACGCATCCTGCTTCTTCCCGGGAAGGAAGAGCAGCCCCGCAGAGGGATGTGGATCACTGGAGAGGTGGAAGGGCGCAAAGGTCATCCCCTTGGGAAGCTTCCCATCCCCCAGAAATCCCCGGCTCTCCGGCGTGAGTGCGAGAAGCTCTTCCATCGGCAGCGGTTCCATGACCTTGGAAGCCGCGGTGCTGACGCTCTCTCCCGCCGCGAGAGCAGGCACTGCACCACTGCCGGCCATACCATCCGCTTCTGACAGACCGCCTGTCAGAAGGAGAGCGGCTCCCAGGCAGAGTGAAAGCATGCGTTTCATTTTCCGGCTCCTGCCAGCGCCTTGTCGACGATGGGTTCCAAATACGCGCCCGATGCCTGATCCGCCGCAAGCAGGGTATAGGTCGTCATGCCCTTATCCTTGTGAATGATCGCTTTCAGATAGACAGGAAGCGTGAAGCCGTCACGGATGATGGAGATCTGGGCACTGCCCGTGCTGTAGGCAAGCCCTTTCTTCGACGTCTTGTCCGCCCAGTCCGAGTGCGCCTTCACCGTGAGCTGTCCGTGCGCCATCGCCAGAAGAGGCGCCAGCTCTTTGGCTTCCGCCTCTGCCTGATTGTCTTTCGCCGCTTCCTTCGACTGGGTATTGAGCGCCACGCTATAGAGGGCGAGCTTCATCTCGTCAGCATCTGAGAGCGCGATCGAGACGACCATCCCCTGATAGCAGATGCCTTTGTCCTCGCTTCTCACCTGATAGAGCTTGCCGCGGCGCAGTACATCCACCGCCATCTGTGCCACGTCATGAGAGTAGGCTTCGTTCTTGGGGAAAAGATTCTCCTTCTTGATCGCCTCTTCCACGGTCGTTACCGCTTTATCTTCCATGAGCCAGTCATGCAGCTGGCTGCCGAAGAAGGAGCGCTCGCCGTCAAAGACGCTGACCTTCTCACCCAGATCGAGCTTTTCACCGCCGGAAAGAACCATCGAGTCTGCGTCCGCTGTCAGGACACCGCCTGCCAGCGCCAGAGATGCCATGGAAATCGTCATCCATTTCGAAAGTTTCATCTATGTCACCTTTCTTTCAGGAAATATGTAGAAGTTCGTGCCTCTATTATAGCATAGTTGGGGATTCGGGGTTCAAGGTTCGGGGATCGGGGTTAGCCCCTTGGGGCGTGCCGTCTCTTGATTACGAACGAAAGCCTTGCTCGAATGAGGAATTAGGAATGAGGAATTAGGAATGAAGGTGGCGGCTTCGCCGCGAATATATATGGGGCGATGC
>UQRR01000016.1 GCA_900543455.1 uncultured Dialister sp. | reverse complement strand
ATGCCGTCAAATAGAAGGAAGCAAGTGTGGGGGCGCAAATTCCCGCTTGACAAAAGTCACTTCATAACAGAAATGAGAAATTAGAAATGGAGGTGGCGGCTTCGCCGCGAATATATATGGAGCGATGCCCGCAGCAGTCATGCAAACACGAAAGTGCATTTTTTCACAGCATGTGCACCTGAGCCGTCCCCCGTATCGTCATTTCGAGCGAAGTCGAGAAATCTTTCTTGCACTACGTTTTTCTGACATATGCATCCTGCGATTCACTGCCTGCCATAGAGATCCCTCGACTTCGCTCGGGATGACGATACACGCGAAACGCTATCAAAAATTGCGGCGAAGCCGCCACCTTCCCCGTTGAACCCAAAGAACCTGTTTGAACCTGCTGAACCTATTTCCTAATTACATCGTAAAGATGTACGATGCGATCATGTCGACGATGAGCATGACGAAAAGGAGCGGAGCGGTGCGTTTGGCAAGGCGTATCGGGGCAAGTCCGGCAGTCCCGGCGATCGCGATGAGGGCTCCGCAGACAGGCGACGAGGCTCGGCCGATGGAGGTCGCGAGTTCCATCGGGAGGAGCAGTGTCAGCGTCGGGACGCCGAGTTTCGCCGCGACGGCAGGCGTCAGCGGACCGAAGGCGAAGAAAGGAGCCGCGCCGCTCCCCATGATGATAGCGAAGACATACGTGATCCCGGTCAGGATCGCCATGATGAGGAGTGTCGCTCCCTTCATGTCAGAGATCATATTCGTGAAGATCGTGATGCCGCCCAAGATCTTGATGCCTTCCGCAAAGACGGAGGCCGAAATGATGATCGCAACGACGGAGACGAAAACATTCGCCATGCCTTTGAAGATCTCCGCCATATCTGACGGGATCCGGCTCCTGTCTTTCCGGACGATGAATTCACAGACGAAGGTCACGGCAAAGCCGATAAAATTGGCTGTGATGACGTCGATCTTGATGGACGGCAGAAAATGCGCGGCAAAGACCAGCACCAGCGGGATGAGCGGCAGGAACACATAGAAAAAGGGGACCGACGGATCCTCGATCTCCTGTCCCCTCCCCAATTCGCCATCCGCATCGGCCAGGGCCGCATCCTTCCGGTCCATATAGCGGTAGTAAAAGGGGATGAGGAACGCCGTCACAAGGACGATGGAGAGCACGACTTTGTACTGGTAGCGCAGGAACATGTCGACGACATTCATCTCGGCGACATTCGCCATGAAGAGGGTGCTGCCGTCATTCGGGCCATAGTCAAGGCAGAGGAGTGCCAGCACAGAGGCCGCCGTGATGGGGCGGATCCCCAGAGCCATAAAGACGGGAAATACCGTCGCAAGCATCAGGACGGCCAGCGACGCCTGACTCGGCAGTACGAGCTTCAGGCACATACCGATGAGATAGAAGGCAGAGAGAATCAGATATTTGTTCGAGATCCCGCCCAAAAGCCGACTCGCGGTGAAAGCCAGCTTCGTCGAAGCGCCGATGTGCTTCATGTAGGTCGCATACCCGGTAACGACCATGATGAGCGTGCCGATGCCTGCGATGTTCTTTTTGAAGGTGGCGGTCAGAAATCCGAAGGTATCCAGAAAGACATTGCCCAAAGATCCCTTCGGCAGGATCGGTGTACCGGTGAGAAGGCTCGCCGTCATCAGGATCACCACACCGGATGCGAAGAATACAAAGATCGCATTGTACCTTTTCAGGATCAGCTTCGCCACGATCACGGCAAAGATGACGGTGAGTGCGATCAGGAACCATGAATACATACTTACATCCTCCTTTGCAGCAAAAATTTTCCTCATTATAGCATAAGAAAAGGATCGCAGAAAGCAGAACCGATACCGGCTCGGAGGCTGTCAGCTTCTATGGAAAAGCGGCTCCGCCCTGCCTTTCCCCCTTTACGCGAAATGGCACTGCCGGGGCAACGGTTGATCGCCGGCTGTCTGCGCTTCCCGTCTTTTGTCTCCCGATCCCACGCAAAAAAACTCCCCCTTGCGGGAGAGTTTTTTCATTCAGCGGATGCTGAAATTATTTTGCGATCTTAGCTACAACGCCTGCGCCTACGGTACGGCCGCCTTCACGGATAGCGAAACGCTGGCCTTCTTCCATAGCGATCGGGGTGATGAGCTTAACGCTCATTTCTACGTTATCGCCAGGCATGCACATTTCAGTGCCTTCCGGCAACTGGATGTCGCCGGTTACGTCGGTGGTTCTGAAGAAGAACTGCGGACGATAGCCATTGAAGAACGGGGTATGACGGCCGCCTTCATCTTTGGTCAGTACGTATACCTGAGCGGTGAATTCAGTGTGCGGCTGAACGGTGCCCGGTTTTGCGAGGACCTGGCCACGAACGATGTCTTTACGGTCGATACCACGGAGCAGAGCGCCGATGTTATCGCCAGCCATTGCCTGGTCAAGGGTCTTTCTGAACATTTCTACGCCGGTAACGACGGTAGCGGTTGGTTTTTCCTGCAGGCCGACGATTTCAGCGGTGTCGCCGACTTTGACAGTACCACGTTCTACACGGCCGGTAGCTACGGTGCCACGACCGGTGATGGTGAATACGTCTTCGACTGGCATCAGGAATGGTTTGTCGGTGTCACGTTCCGGGGTCGGGATGTAAGCATCGACTTCAGCCATCAGGTCACGGATCTTCTGTTCATCTTCCGGGTTGCCGTTGAGAGCGCCGAGAGCGGAGCCGACAACGATCGGGGTGTCATCGCCTGGATAGTCGTAGGAGGAGAGCAGATCTCTGATTTCCATTTCTACGAGATCGATCAGTTCCGGATCGTCGACCTGGTCAGCTTTGTTCAGGAATACAACGATAGCCGGTACGCCGACCTGTTTAGCCAGAAGGATGTGTTCGCGGGTCTGCGGCATCGGGCCGTCAGCTGCGGATACGACGAGGATAGCGCCGTCCATCTGTGCTGCGCCGGTGATCATGTTCTTGACATAGTCAGCATGCCCTGGGCAGTCTACGTGTGCGTAGTGACGGGTAGCGGTTTCGTATTCTACGGTGGAGGTGTTGATGGTGATACCACGAGCTCTTTCTTCCGGTGCTTTATCGATGGAAGCGTAGTCGAGGAAGTTTGCTTTGCCTTCTTCAGCCAGAACTTTGGTGATAGCAGCGGTCAGGGTCGTTTTACCATGATCGACGTGGCCGATGGTGCCGATGTTAACATGCGGCTTGGTTCTTTCGTAATGAGCTTTTGCCATTTTGAGGTCTCCTTAATAAAATTTTATTTCTTTCCGAGTCTTTCTTCAGTGATCTGCTGAGAAATAGCTTTCGGAACTTCTTCATAATGATCGAAGGTCATGGTGAAGGTGCCGCGGCCCTGGGTAGAGCTGCGCAGGCCGGTCGCATAACCGAACATTTCGGACAGCGGAACGAAGCCTTTGATTCTGGATTCGCCGTTTTCGGTTTCCATGCCGTCGATACGTCCGCGACGGGAGTTCAGGCCGCCGATAACGTCGCCCATGTATTCTTCCGGTACGTCGACTTCGACTGCCATGTATGGTTCGAGGAGAACTGGATCAGCTTTCTTCGCGCCATCTTTGAATGCCATGGAGCCTGCCACTTTGAATGCCATTTCAGAGGAGTCGACATCATGATAGGAACCATCATAGACGGTAACTTTGATATCGACCATCGGATAACCAGCTACAACACCGTCTTCCAGAGCTGCTTCTACGCCGGTCTGGATCGGGTTGATGAATTCCTTCGGAATGACGCCGCCAACGACAGCGTTTTCGAATTCGAATCCTTTGCCCGGTTCCATCGGTTCGAGGCGCAGCCAGCAGTGGCCGTACTGGCCGTGGCCGCCGGTCTGACGGATGAACTTACCTTCGGATTCAACGGATTTACGGATGGTTTCACGATAAGCAACCTGCGGTTTGCCTACAGTGCAGTCCACGTTGAATTCACGTCTCATACGATCGACGATGATGTCGAGGTGGAGTTCGCCCATGCCGGAGATGATGGTCTGGTTGGATTCTGGATCGGTGTGTACTTTGAAGGTCGGATCTTCTTCTGCCAGTCTCTGAAGAGCATTGCCCATCTTTTCCTGGTCAGCTTTGGTCTTTGGTTCAACAGCAACGGAAATAACCGGATCCGGGAATTCCATTTTTTCGAGGATGATCGGATGATCTACATCGCAAAGGGTATCACCGGTGGTGACGTCCTTGAAGCCGACTGCTGCAGCGATATCGCCGGAGTAAGCGCAGTCGATTTCCTTACGATGGTTTGCATGCATCTGAAGGATACGGCCAACGCGTTCTTTCTTTCCTTTGGTGGAGTTCAGAACGTAGGTGCCCTGGTTCATGATACCGGAGTAAACGCGGAAGAATGCCAGTTTACCAACGAATGGGTCAGCCATGATCTTGAATGCCAGCGAAGCCATTGGCGCGCTGTCAGATGCTTCGCGGGTGACTTCCTCGCCGTCAAGGGTGGTGCCTTTGACCGGAGGAACATCCAGCGGAGATGGCAGGTAGTCGAGTACTGCGTCGAGCAGCATCTGGATACCTTTGTTCTTGTATGCAGAACCGCAGAATACCGGGAAGAGTTTGCAGTCAAGAACCTGCTGACGCAGAGATGCCTTGACTTCTTCCATGGTGAGTTCTTCACCTTCGAGGTATTTTTCCATCAGTTCATCACTGCCTTCAGCAGCAGTTTCGATGATCTGTTCGCGGAGTTCTTCAACCTGATCAGCGAGATCGGCCGGTACATCTTCAACATGGTACTGCTTGCCGTCATCGCTGTCATAAATTTCAGCCTGTCTGGTCAGCAGGTCAACGATCCCGGTGAAGGAATCCTGAGCGCCGATCGGCAGCTGCATCGGAATAGCTCTTGCATGGAGGCGGGTATCCATGGTTTTTACCGCATGGAGGAAATCCGCACCGACGGTATCCATCTTGTTGATGAATGCGATACGCGGTACATGATAGTGGTCTGCCTGTCTCCAAACGGTTTCAGACTGGGTCTGAACGCCGTCTTTCGCACTGAATACTGCTACGGAGCCATCGAGTACGCGCAGAGAACGTTCAACTTCTACAGTGAAGTCTACGTGCCCTGGGGTATCGATGATGTTTACGCGGTAGCCTTTCCAGTGGCAGGTGGTAGCAGCGGAGGTAATGGTAATACCACGTTCCTGTTCCTGTTCCATCCAGTCCATGGTAGCAGCGCCATCGTGAACTTCACCGATCTTATGGTTTACACCGGTATAATACAGGATACGTTCCGTGGTTGTGGTTTTACCTGCATCGATGTGCGCCATGATGCCGATGTTTCTTGTTTTTTCAAGCGGAAATTCTCTGCCCACGATTTTTTCTCCTTATTAAAATTACCAGCGGTAATGAGCGAAAGCCTTGTTTGCTTCAGCCATTTTATGGGTATCTTCTTTCTTCTTTACAGCAGCACCAGTGTTGTTGAAAGCGTCCATCAGTTCACCTGCAAGACGTTCTTCCATGGTACGTTCGCTGCGCAGACGGGCATAGTTGACCATCCAGCGGATACCCAGAGTCAGACGACGGTCTGCTCTTACTTCTACCGGTACCTGGTAGTTTGCGCCGCCGACACGACGAGCACGAACTTCGAGGACTGGCATTACGTTGTTCAGAGCCTGTTCGAAAATTTCGATCGGTTCTTTGTTGAGCTTGCTGTGGCAGATGTCAAATGCGCCATATACAATGGATTCTGCGACACCCTTCTTGCCGTCAAGCATTACTTTGTTGATGAAACGAGTGACTGTCTTGTTTCCATACACGGGATCCGGCAGCACGTCACGTTTCGGAACAGCACCTTTTCTCGGCATTGTTAGTTCCTCCTTATATAGATGTTAGTTAATCACATAAAACTTGGTTGACAGGAAATCTTATTTCTTGTCTTTCTTAGCACCGTACTTGGAACGGGACTGCTGACGTCCAGATACACCTACGGTATCGAGAGCGCCACGGATGATGTGGTAACGAACACCTGGAAGATCCTTAACACGGCCGCCTCTGATGAGGACTACGCTATGTTCCTGCAGGTTGTGGCCTTCACCAGGAATGTAAGCAGAAACTTCGATTCCGTTGGTCAGGCGTACACGAGCTACTTTACGAAGAGCGGAGTTTGGCTTTTTCGGGGTAGCGGTGTAAACTCTTGTGCAGACACCACGTTTCTGTGGGGACTGTTTCAGAGCCGGGGTCTTCGCTTTGACTGCCAGGGTCTGGCGGCCTTTACGAACCAGCTGATTGATTGTCGGCAAAATGGGCACCTCCTTTCTATAAGGGTAAATTTATAATTGATCCAATAAGGCATAGCCTTGCTGGATATTACCGGGGATCTTTGAGAAACACGGATGAAATCAGCGTTTTTTCAGGACAGCGGCAGCAGCGGCTTTCACTTTGATGCCACACGCGCGGCCGATCTCCTTCTTGGTGAATTCCTGAATGGCGGGAATGTCTGACGCCTGACATGCAGAAAGGAGCGGAGCAGAGATCCGTTCATCACAGTCTGAAGCGATAAATACAGCAGAGGCTTCCCTCTTCTCGATTGCTCGTTCTGTTTCCTTCATTCCTACTACAAAGTCCGAATCTTTCAATTCTTCCAATGTCATACGTTCTCACCTGCTTTTCAGCACACTAAATCCACGCAACATTGGAATTATATCATTGAAGGCCTCCGATGTCAATGATTTTTTATCCTATTTTTCTTAGTGTTTATGGGCAACTTTTTTACCACGTTCCCGTGCGTATCGTAATGCATTATTTTTATACTTTTTTGTGATTGTTCATGCATAAATGGATGGGGCAAGGTCAGCCCCTGATCGCGTGTGAAAGAGGCTCAAAGGGGTTGGTGCGGCGCTTCAAATCATGGAAACGCCGCAGAGTTTTATATAAGCCACCAGCAAACTTGCATATACAAACCAAGGGGATTGAGGCGCCCTATGAATGGTGCGCCGCCTCCAACACGCCTCACTGCTTCGTTTTCATTTTTAAGATCCCCATCACTTCCTCCATCGTCTCTGCGACATGGAGATTTCCCCACTCTGATGGCTCAATGAATCCCGCCTCTTCCCATGCCTTTATCTGCGTGAGAAGGCCATCGTAGATGTGTTCGATATTGCAAATGATGATGGGCGGCTGCGCGAAGGGATCCCCATAAATATGACGCTGGTTCGCTGTATCCGCCAATTCTTCAAGCGTGCCGATACCGCCGGGGAGAATGATGAACGCATCCCCCATTTCGATCATCCTCTGCTTGCGAACAGTCATGTCCGGCACCTCAATGAGCGCGGTCAGGCCGCGGTGCGCCTGTTCCTTCGCGATGAACACCTCGGGAATGATGCCTGTCACTTCTCCGCCTGCTGCCATCGCCGCGTCCGCACAGATGCCCATGAGGCCGACCGTGCCGCCGCCGTAGATCATACGGAAATGATTCTTTCCCAATGCCTCTCCCAGCTCGCCCGCAAAGGCCGCGTAGGCAGGATCATTTCCGAAATGGGAGCCGCAGTAAACGACTACATTCTTATATGTCATGTGTATGCCTCCTTTTCTGTATTGTAGCATAATGGCTTCTGAAGGTTCAAAAGGTTTCGCGGGTCCGCTTTGGGTGAATGCCGCAGCGCTTCTCCCACACAAAAAGGCGATGTGAAATAACGATCATCTCATTTTCGCGTTCAATCTGCCGCGGGGGACTTGCAGCTCTCAGAGGAGTGACCGGGAAACCTTATCCCTGCTGTCTTTCATGCCATAGTCACCCTATCCGCCCCTTTCTGGCACCTTCCCCTAGAGGGGAAGGCTGCGATACGAGAATACCATCTTCTAAAAAAAGGCGACGAAGCCGCCACGAGAACCCTGAACCCTGAACCAAATGAAAGCAAAGTAAAAAGGGGCTGTGAAGAAATGAGGATTCATTTCTTCACAGCCCCTTTTTTATTATTCCGCATCTTCCGGCAGTTCTGCGTTGGTGTACACTTCCTGTACATCATCGAGTTCTTCCAGTTCATCGGTGAGGTGCTGCATAGTCTGAGCAGCATCGCCTTCGAGCTTGACATAGTTGTCTGGAACCATAGCCAGTTCGGAAGCTTCTGCTTCGATGCCTTCTTTTTCGAGGGCTTCGGAGACGGTGAGGAAGTTTTCCGGAGAGGTCGTGATTTCATAGCTGTCTTCGCCGGTAGTGACATCGTCAGCGCCCGCATCGAGAGCGATCATCATGACGGTGTCTTCATCGGCTGCGTCTTTGGCTACAATGATAGAGCCTTTTTTCTTGAACATCCAGCCTACGCATCCCGGTGTGCCTACAGAGCCGCCGTGATGGGTGAATGCATGACGGATATCTGCGGCTGCACGGTTTCTGTTATCGGTATTGCATTCGACGATGACAGCTGCACCTCCCGGGCCGTAGCCTTCGTAGGTGACTTCATCGAAGCCTGCACCGCTGGCAGCACCGACGCCTTTAGCGATGGCACGCTGGATATTTTCCTTCGGTACATTGTTCTGTTTAGCCTTGGTGAGGGCCAGCTTCAGACGCATGTTGCCGACGGGATCACCGCCGCCCATGCGGGCTGCGATGGTAATTTCCTTGGAAATTTTAGTGGTGATTCTGGCGCGAATGGCATCAGTCTTGCCTTTCTTGCGCTTAATATTTTCCCACTTAGAATGTCCGGACATAGTACGTTATTCCTCCTTTTGATTCCACCATGGTTCGCCCAGAAGGCGGTCGAGGATGATGGCTACGGCGCTGCGCACGCACAGATGATTGTACGTACCCGCTCCGTAGATGGGTTCCACGATGTAGTCGAACTGTTTCATCATTTCCTTGGTCATGCCGAAGCCTGTACCAAAGAGGATGAAGATCGGCGTATCTTCTTCGTGGATCTTCCTGCGCATTTCTGTGTAGGAAACAGTATTTGGATAGACCCGGGCGTCCGTGGTCACGATGGCCGGTTTTTTGCCTGTCTCTTTTTCGATCCAGGCGATGGCATCCTCCAGGGTCGGGACCAGTTCCGTTTCCTCGAAGGCTTCCTTCCGGTTGATATTGTAATGCACGCCGCCGCCGGTTTTCCAGTGGTTCATGATGCGGCTCGCCATTTCACGCTGTGCTTCGACAGGATGCACGATGAAGTAGCGCTTCACATCATAGGTTTTTGCCGTTCTGGCTATGTCATGGAGGTCATAGTTGGTCAGAGCTGTAGTGACGACTTCCATGTGCTTATTATAAATGGGATAGTGGATGAGCCCGATATACACAGGTGCCATTACTTCTCCTCCTCTTCTATTTCTCGCATGAGCTTCTGATCGGTCTTGGTCAGTGTGAGCTTTTCTAAGAGATCCGGGCGGCACTTCAAGGTGCGCCTCAGCGCTTCTTTCCTGCGCCATTTCGCAATGTTTGCATGATGGCCGGAGAGCAGCACATCCGGCACTTTCCAGCCGTTGTAATCCGCCGGCTTGGTGTACTGCGGATACTCGAGGATCGGCTCATAGAAAGAGTCGCTCTGCGCGCTTCCCGCATCGCCTAAGACGCCGGGCACCATGCGGGCCACGGCATCTGCGATGACCATCGCACCGAGTTCGCCGCCCGTCAGGACATAGTCGCCGATGGAGATAAGCTCATCTGCAAGATGCTCTTCGACGCGGTGATCGACGCCTTCGTAGTGCCCGCAGATGAGCACCAGATGGTCATAGTCGCGATACAGCTGTTTTGCTTTGTCCTGCGTGAAGGGCATGCCGGCCGGCGACAGGAAGATCACACGGTCACGCGGCCCTTTTTCCGGCAGCACATGATGTGAGGCATCAAAAAGAGGCTGGCACATCATCAGCATCCCAGCCCCACCTCCACAGATCGTGTCATCGACTTGTCCATGCCGGCTCTTGGTGAAATCTCTGGGATTCGTCACTGCCATCTCCATGAGGCCGCCTTCCAGAGCACGTTTGATCATGCTCTGATGGAAGAAGGCTTCTATGAATTCCGGAAACAGCGATAAGATATCGATTTTCATGGACTTACTCCCATTCCAAAAGCCTGACTGTCATGGTGCCGCCTGCAGGGTCTACATGAAGGATACATGGCGGGATCGCAGGGATCAGGGTCTCCTTTCCCTCTTCGGAAATGACGCTGTACACGTTATTTGCCTTGGTTTCGATGATCTCCTTCAGGATACCGACAGGCTCACCCTCTTCAGTCACGACCTTAAGTCCTAAAAGCTCGTGGTAGTAGTAGGTGCCGTCTGTCCGCTTTGGCAGCGCCGAGGCAGGCACTTCGACTTCCATGCCACGCATGAGCTCGGTCTGGTTTCTGTCTTCTACGCCTTCCACATGGAGAATATAAATATTCTTGTGCGGACGGCAGGACATGAGCCGATATTTTTTTCCCCCGATCCAGAGATACTCCAGCGAACGGATCACTTCCGGCCGATCGATATCGGGGAACATACGCAAATCACCCCGCACACCATGCGGGGCTACGATTCGGCCGATGAGTACATTGACATCGGATTTCATATCATTCACGGAAAGCAATAATCTTACCGTCTTCAACCAGGATTTCCCCGCCTACGATGCTATTCATATCGTCACCGACATGAATGGTCACGAGACGGTTGATCGGTGCGCGGTTGAGTTCTGCACCGATAGCCAGCTTTTCCAGGTGTTCTTTATCGTTCGTCAGCTTTTCCTTCACCTGCTGCATCTGCGCCTTCTGGGCTTCAAAGGAAGCACGGAGCTGGGAAGCTGCCTGAATATTGACTTTAGCCTGTTCAGCAATGCGGCCGTTTGCCTGAAATTCAAGCTGAGCCATATCATGTTCGACACGCGACAGGTTCGTATTGATTTCATTCAGCAAAGTGGTCTTCAGTGCCTCTGTCAGCTTGGACTTCACAGCGACAGGGACAAGGATCTGCATTTCATCCATAGGGCACCCCTTAGATAATATCGACAGCGACCTTGCGATTTTCACGCAGGGCCCCTGCTTTGACTACGGTGCGGATGGCATTCGCAATCCGGCCTTTTCTACCGATCACTTTGCCCATGTCTTCAGGAGCGACGTGGACCTGGTAGATCTCCAGGCTGCCTTTCTGAAGAATGGTGACGGTGACGGCATCAGGATTTTTGACGAGAGCCTTAACCAGTGTTTCCACCAATTCCTTCATCTTGCGTCCTCCTTATTTCTTTGCTTCTGCAAACTTAGCGAGGATGCCGTTCTTTCTCAGAATGGAACGAACAGTGTCGGTCGGCTGTGCGCCTTTTCCAAGCCAGGACAGAACCTTTTCTTCATCAATCTTTACCGGAGCGTCCAGTTTAGCCGGGTCGTACCAGCCGATGGTATCGGTCGGTGCGCCGTTTCTAGCTGCTTTGGAGTCGATAACGATAATGCGGTAGAATGGATTCTTCTTAGCGCCCATACGGGTCAGACGAATTTTTAACATTGATATTTCACCTCCTTGAAATGATCTCGATTATTTACGGAACATCCCTGAGAGACCGCCAAGGCCGCCCAGTTTGGATGGATTTAACTTTTTCGGGTTCATACCCTTCATTTTCTTCATGGTCTTCTGCATATCAGCGAACTGCTTCATCATGCGGTTCACATCCTGGATCTTGACGCCGGCGCCTTGCGCGATACGCTTACGGCGGCTGCCATTCAGGATCTTCACATTTGCACGCTCTTGCGGAGTCATGGAGAGGATGATGGCTTCGATGTGCTTCACTTCTTTGCCATCAAGGTCGATGTCCTTCAGCTGGTCTTTGAATTTGCCCATGCCCGGAAGCATCCCGAGGATGCTCTGGAAGGATCCCAGCTTTCTCACCTGTTTCAGCTGGTTCAGGAAATCGTCAAGGGTGAATTCCCCTTTACGCACCTTCGCCGCTGCGTCTTTCATGGATTCTTCATCCATATTTCTCTGGGCTGTCTCAATCAGCGTAGCGAGGTCGCCCAGGTCGAGGATACGGCCGGCCATACGGTCCGGATAGAAATCCTCAAGGCCTCCGTCGAGTTTTTCGGATACACCGATCATCTTGATCGGCTTGCCGGTGACGGCCTTGACCGAGAGGGCCGCGCCGCCTCTGGCGTCGCCATCCATCTTCGTCAGGATGGTGCCGTCGATGCCCAGATTTTCATCGAAAGCTTTGGCAGTATTCACGGCGTCCTGACCGGTCATGGAGTCAAGGACGAGAAGGATCTCATGCGGATGGACCTCTGCTTTGATGTTGCGAAGCTCGGCCATCAGCTTTTCATCGATCGTGAGTCGGCCTGCGGTATCGAGGATGACGACATCACGGTTGTATGCCTTGGCTGTATCGATCGCGTACTGCGCGATGTGGACCGGATCCACATTCGGCGGCATGCGGTAGACCGGGACATCCGTCTGCTCGCCCAAAACTTCAAGCTGCTTGATCGCTGCCGGACGATAGACGTCGCAGGCTGCCATCATCGGACGGTGACCTTTTTTCTTGAACATCAGAGCGAGCTTGCCGGCAGTCGTCGTCTTGCCGGCGCCCTGCAGACCGACCAGCATGATGATCGTCATGCCGGAAGAAGACAGCGAGATCTTGCTCTGTGTCCCACCCAAAAGCTCCGTCAGTTCGTCTTTGACGATCTTGATGACCGTCTGGTCAGGCTTCAGGCTGCCGAAGACCTCTTCCCCCATCGCCTTTTCACGGACGTGAGCGATGAAATCTTTCGCCACCTTGAAATTGACATCGGCTTCTAACAGTGCGCGGCGAACCTCACGAAGCGCCCCATCAATGTCACTTTCGGAAAGTTTGCCCTTCCCGCGGAGATCCTTGAACGCAGACTGCAGCTTATCTCCTAAATTTTCAAATGGCATCCGGTCACCTTCATTCTGTCATCACTTTCAAAAGACTCTCTGCCTCTCCCCGCTCTGCCTGGGGAATGAAATGCAGCAGCCGTAAGGCAGCCTTCTCTCTCTTCTTGCGAAGGGAGCAGGTGTGAAGCGCCGCCTCATAGGAAAGCAGCTGCTCTTCTCCATGACGCATCGCATCATGGACCGCCTGACGGGAAATATGGAAATAGTCAGCAATCTCAGCGAGCGTGAGATTTTCATTATAGTATAAGTCGAGGCAATCCTTCTGCCTCTTCGTCAGGAGCTCTCCGTAACAATCCAGGAGCTCTCCCTTCTCTACGATGTTTTCAATAGACATAGTTCATCACCACAACGGATGCTATTATACAGGAGAAAAATGCTCTTGTCAAGGGGTTTTGCTTGACAAAGCTTTTTAGGGTTCGGGGTTCAGGGTTCAGGGTTCAGGGTTCAGGCTTCGGGGTTAGCCGCTCGGGCGGCTCGTCCCTTGATTGTTTGCGAAAAAGGTTCCGCAGGTTCTATAGGTTCAAGAGGTTTAACGGGGTCGGTGCGGCGCCAAAAAATGGAGTGCCGCAGAATTTTGATAGCGCTTCGCGCCGTCGTCATTTCGAGCGAAGCCGAGAAATCTCTATGGCAGAACGCTCATAGTCGCATGTGAAGCAGCACCAAGCCATCGTTTTCCCTCAATGCATACGTGCTGATGATCGCAGTGCCGTAGAGATCCCTCGGCTACGCTCGGGATGACCATGCAGGGAATCCTAGTCACCAGTCACTAGCCACTAGCCACTTAGTCACCAAAAAAGTGATGCCGCCCGCAAGCAGCATCACTTTCCTTTATTTCTCCATTTTCACGCCGGCCTTCTTCAATGCTTTGAAGGTATAGTCGAGAATGTTGTACAGTGTCTCGCCGTCTTCTGCGGTGAGCTTCTTCGGATCGATCCGTTTCATATCCTTGTAGTAGAAGGCGAGCTTCTCACCGATGGCTTCGATGGCTTCGGCTTGGTTCTCCTTTGCTGTATCCTTCTCTTCGACGGCACCCGCCTGGACTTTGAAGAGTTCTTCCTGAAGGCGCGCATTCTCGTCTTCCAACGACTCGATGGTGAGCTTCAGTCCTTCATTGTCATCGCGTTCCTGCGACAGGTTCATCTGCAGACTTTCCACAGTGCCCTTCAGCACCAGGATCAGCTGCCGTGCCACTTCCATGGCTTCCAAAGTATTTGCGTTCTGCATGCGTATCGCCTCCCGAGAAAAAGGGTCCATCCGGTGCAGCAGGGGCGGAAGAGCCGACGTTTGAAAATAGATCGTTTCAGAACGGCGGGAAAGCCCGACGAACCTCTTACGCCGCTGTCCATAATGGCTCAGACTTCATTTCCCTTATTCTACCACAACTCCATCAAGCTACTGTAAACTTTTCACAAATTTCTGGACATGCTCACGATACGCAGGGCCATTGGTGGCCATTTCCATCGTGTGACCAGCGCCTTGGAAAAGATAGAGCTCCTTTCGGGGGCTGCCGGCTTCGGAGAAAAGGTCTTCTGCTGCACCGTAGGGGATGAGCGTGTCGGATTTCCCGTGGAGGATGAGAAGCGGTGAACGCGCTTTGGCAGACTGCACTAGAGGATCGAGATCGCGCAGCAGCTTCCTGTCATGTACAAAGAGCGCCGCCTGAAAGAATGGATTCAAGACATCCATACCGAGCACCAGACGATCATCGCCTGTGTAGCGCATGATCTTTTCACGGCCGAGCTCCATCAAGCTCGCGTACGAGCTGTCTGCGACATAGAATTTCATCGTCTCGCCCTCTTTGCTGCCGCTGTAGAGGAGCGCCATCGCTGCACCAAGAGAGATCCCATGGATGCCGATCTGCATCGAGGGGTCTTTCGCTTTCAGGAAATCGACCCATGCATTCAGGTCTTCGATATCATGCACGCCCCAGTCAGGATACTCGCCTCCGCTCTCGCCATGCCCGCGCAGATCGACCATCAGGACGGAGTAACCCATCTCACGGTAGATATCCGCATATGGCACGCACATGGAACGGTTCTGGTACAGACCATGCAGCAGGATGACGGCGCGATGGTTTCGATTTCCACTTTCGATGTACGAGCCTTTGAGCCGTGTGCCATCCTCTGAGGGCACCGTCACCGACTGCCAGCCGTAGCGATTCTCCATCGCATGTATCTGAGAAAGATCTCGCCGATGATTCTCGATCCCGAGGATCTGATCCCACGGCGCATGAAAAAGCTCTTCATACGCCATATTTCCGGCAAATCCCCCCGCCAAAAGCAGCGCAAGCAATGCCATATAGATAAGGCCCTTAAACAGGCTCCATAGACAACCCATGTGATACACCTCGAACGGATGAACGTTAAGGAAACGCTGATTCAATCGCAGAGTCAGTGTTTCCTTAATCATTACAATGAGGAATGGTAGCGCGGCATACGAAGAGAACGCCGCGATCGTATCAGTGTTTCCTTCGTCACCACATTCCATTGACAGCTATAAGTATATCACAAGAAAAAAGAGTGGGGACACGATTTCCTTCGCGGTTCCCACTCTTTTCACCCAAAGATCTTTGGTGCCTTCTAGGGAAGCACTGATTAAATCGTTGTCGGATTTCATTCTTGGATTTTTATGCAGAACGAGGAATCATCTGACGCGAATAGCGAGCTATTTAAGGAAGATGATGACGAAGCTATGTATAAAAATCCATATGAAATCCGACTCTGTGATTTAATCAGCGTTTCCCTAGGCAAGGAGGTTATCCTCATTTCCAGGCAGGCGTCTATCTTCCCACGGAATGGATCCCCAGCCCTTCCGCTGTCTCCGCAGCCTCGCCCAGCGCTTCTTCGATGGAAGGGTGCGGGCGGATGATGGCTCCGAAGTCAGAGACAGTGAGCCCCTTCGCGATGGCCAGCGTTATCTCGCTCACCAGATTATCCGCATCGCGGCACATGAGCTGCCCGCCCAGAATTTTTCCTTCGCTGTCACTGAAAAGTTTCATGTAGCCGGCTTCGCCTGCGATGAGGCTCTTTGCATTTGCCCCCATCATCACGCGGCTCACCGTGAGCTTCTGCGCCTTCGCGGCCTCTTCGCTAATCCCGACGGAAGCGATCTCGGGGATGGTATACACGCACTGCGGGACAAGCGCCAGACAGATGTCTGAGGATTTTCCCGCGATCGCCGCTGCCGCTCTCTTGGCACGGGCTTCGGCCGCGTGTGCAAGCTGCGGCATGCCGCTCGTGATATCACCGATGGCATAGAGATGCGGACGGCTGGTCAGACCATTCTCATCGACCCGGATGACATGCTGCTCCTCGTCAAGGTCAAAGGGAAGGATATCCCGCCATGCGGTCCGCCGTCCGGTCGCGATGAGGACACCGTCTGCCGCGATTTCCTTCTTCTCACCGGCAAGCTCATAGGTGACGATGAGGCTGTCTTCCCCTTGGGAGATCTCTTTCACCGCCGCTTTCGTCACGACGCGGATGCCTTTCTTTTTGAAATCTGCCGCGAGGTGCCGCGCGAGATCTGCATCAAACGGCGGGAGGAGACGCGGCATCATTTCCACGACGGACACTTCCGCACCAAACCCATGATAGGCTTCCGCAAATTCCACACCGATGACGCCGCCGCCGATGATGACGAGACGAGAGAGCTGCGGCAGCTCTTTCAAAAGAGTGTCACTGTTGTAGACGCCGGGAAGATCTCTGCCGGGAATCGGTGGCATGGCCGGGAAGCCGCCTGTCGCAAGGACAATGTCTTTGGCCGTCAGGACTTCCTTCCCCGCTTCGGTCTCCACTTCGACCTCTCCGTCAGCGATGACGCGTCCGAAGCCATGGATGACCGTGACTTTTCTCTGCTTCAAAAGTTTCGCGATGCCGCCGCGCAGGGTAGAAACGACATCCTCCGCACGCTTTTTCAGGAGCGGGAAATCCGGTGCAGCCGCACATCCCGTGATGCCGTAAGTCTCCTGCTGCTTCATGCGCTTCAACAGATCCGCCGAGAAGAGCAGTGTCTTCGTCGGGATACAGCCGCGGTTCAGGCAGGTCCCGCCGAGTTCGTCTTTCTCAATGAGCGCGGTCTTCAGACCGTACTGGGCACAGCGGATGGCGCAGGTGTAGCCTCCCGGTCCGCCGCCGATGATAACAACGTCATATGTCATAGCGTGTTTCTCCTTTATTCTTCTATGGAAACAGCCACCAGTCACCAGTCACTAGCCACCAGTCACCAGTCACCAGTCACTAGTCACCAGTCACTAGTCACCAGTCACTAAATTTCCCACATCGAAAAGCACATCCCGCTCCTCTTTCTCTTCGGCAAGAATAGCGCGAATGGCTCTCTTCATGGCTTCTTTCTCATAGGGAAGTCCGGTCAGCACCTGCGGGATCCTTGCCAGCAGATCGGATGCCAGTCCGTCAGAGTCAATGGATGCCTGCTGTATCGCACCGTCCGTGACCTTCACATAGAAGCGGATCGTCCCCCATGGAAATTTTCCTTCCCAGCTGTCCGTGAAGGGCAGCTGATGACCGAGGCGCCAGTCATCGGAGGCGAAGAAGGCTTCGCGGTCTTCGATTTCTTTGGCGTCCAGCTCCGCCTCCGTGAGGCGTTTCACCGGGAGGCCATAGACTTTTGCAAAGGCTTTTTCCAGCGCTTCCGCAAAAGCAGTGACAGTGACCGAGGGATTGAGATCCGCCAGATTCACCACACGGGCAGGCACGGAGGGGACGCTCTTTGCATGCAGCTTCGAGCCCGCGGTGTCGAGGTACTTCACCATGTTCTTCATGTCTTCGGAAATCAGAATGGTGCCGTGATGGTAGCAGCGGCCGCCGGACTTGTAGAAGGCATTCCCGGAAAATTTCCGTCCTTCGCAGTACAGATCATTCCGCCCCGTCATTTCGACGGAAAGCCCAAAGCTCTTCGCCGCTTCGCCAATGACGGAGACCTGTTTCTTCACATCGTAGAGCGCTTTCGGTGCGCAGAAGGTGAAATTCAGATTGCCAAGATTGTGATACACCGCACCACCGCCGGAAAGCCGCCGCGCGAGATGCCCGCCGTCTGCCGAGAGCTTCTCCACCTGACACTCGCGCCATGCATTCTGATTTCTTCCGATGACAACAGTCCGCTCATTCTGCCAGAGAAAGAGCGTCACCGCATCCTCCGGCACATGGCGCATAAGGTACTCCTCGATAGCGATGTTCCGATACGGATCGTGGCAGGAAGACGTATTACTATATGTATATAAATAAGAAAGCATAGAGACTCCTTGAAAAAAGGGGGCAGGGTTCGCCCTTGGGGCGGGCGTCCATTGATTGTGAATGAAAGCTCCTACTCGCCAGTTAGGAGTGAGGAGTGGTGGTGCGGCGCGAAAAATAATGAAGCGCCGCGGAGTATAAATAGGGCGATGCCCGAAAGTAGCATTTCAGTCACCAGTCACTAGTCACGCCTAATCCCCAATCCCTAATCCCTGCTTTCAAACTTAGCCCCTTGGGCGGCTCCGTCCACTGATTATGAATGAAAGCCTTGCTCGAATGAGGAATGAAGGTGGCGGCTTGAGACATTAGATCGGGAGACTTTAGACGTCAGACATCTGATATCTGACAACCTGATATCTCTTCGTCTCCTAGTCTCTTGATCTAACCACAAATCCCTAGTCACCAGCTACCAGTCACTAGTCACGAGCTCCCCTAAAACTCGTACTTCAGCTTCGGATGACGGGCCGCGGCGACTTCGTCCGGACGGCCGATGGGCGCGTGATGCGGCGCGGTGTGAAGAGCTTCCGGATTCTTTCGGCCTTCCTCGAAGACTTCGATGAAGGCTTTTGCTGCCTGATCGAGGGTTTCTTTATTTTCCGTCTCCGTCGGTTCAGCCATCAGGGCTTCATGGACAATGAGAGGGAAGTACATCGTCGGCGGGTGCATGCCGTGGTCGAGAAGGCCCTTTGCCACATCAAGAGCGGAGACACCGGTTTCCTTTTTGTAATGTTCCAGTGTCATGACGAATTCGTGCATGCAGATGCCCAGATAGGCGATATCCATGTGCGGCGCGAGCTGGTGCATGAGGTAGTTCGCATTCAGCACCGCATGACCGGAGGCTTCGGCGAGGCCATTGCTGCCTAGCATCAGGATGTAGGTCAGCGCACGGATCATGACGAGGAAATTGCCGTAGAACATCTTCACCTGTCCGAAAGAATGAGCAGGTTTTTCCAAATGGTAGCTCTCCCCTTCTTTCACCACGATCGGCGAGGGCAGGAAATCTTTCAGGAATTCTTTGCATCCCACCGGACCGCTCCCCGGACCGCCGCCGCCGTGCGGGGTCGAGAAGGTCTTGTGCAAGTTCAGATGGACGCAGTCGAATCCCATATCCCCCGGACGTGCGCGTCCGACGATGGCATTGAGGTTCGCCCCATCGTAGTAGCAAAGGCCGCCCGCTTCGTGGACGATGCGGGTGATTTCCAGAATATTCGGATCGAAAATGCCGAGCGTATTCGGATTCGTGAGCATAAGGCCCGCGGTATCCTCGCCGACCGCTTCTTTCAACTTTTCCAGATCGACGCCGCCTTCTGCATTTGAAGGGACAGAGACGACCTGATAGCCTGCCATCGCAGCAGATGCCGGATTCGTCCCATGGGCAGAGTCGGGGACGATGATCTTATTTCTCTTGGTATCACCGCGGGACAGGTGATAGGAGCGAATGAGAAGAAGTCCCGTGTATTCCCCGTGCGCACCGGCTGCCGGCTGCAGGGTGAAACCATCCATACCTGCAATGACCTTCAGTTTTTCCTGCAGGGTATACATCATTTCGAGAGCCCCCTGCACCGAAGCCTGCGGTGCGAGCGGATGGATATCCGTGAAGCCGGGAAGCGATGCTGTCACTTCGTTCACCGCCGGATTATACTTCATCGTGCAGGAGCCCAAGGGATAGAAACCATGATTCACACCGAAGGTCTGCTTCTCCAGCTCCCCATAGTGACGGTCAAACTCCACTTCAGCGAGCTGTGGCAGGTTGAGCGGCTTCTCTCGGAGAGGAATGTCTCTGGAACAGGACGGCACGTCAGAAGCCGGGAACAGATCCATCCGGTGTCCTTTTTTCGAGCGTTCAAAAATCAGTTCCATGTCATTCATCTCCTTTCAGAAGGGAAACAAGGGTGTCGATCTCCTCACGGCTGTTCATCTCCGTCGCGCACCAGAGGATCCCGCCGTCTACAGCAAGCCCGCCTAGGATGCCGCGTGCGGCGAGCTTCTCTCCGACCTCTGCCGGATCGATCGGGCTCGTAGTGAGGAATTCATCAAAGAACGGCTTGTCATAGACGCGGGTATAGCCGATCTTGGCAAGCTCGGAAGCCAGATAGTGCGCCTTGTCGTAGCAGAGCGAAGCGACCTCTTCCATGCCGGAGGGGCCGAGCGCTGCCAGATAGGCGCCGGCTGCCATCGTGCAGAGCGCTTCATTCGAGCAGATATTCGACGATGCCTTTTCGCGGCGGATGTGCTGCTCTCTGGCCTGCAGCGTCAGCACATACGCGCGCCGGCCTTCGCTGTCCTTCGTCTCGCCCACGATGCGCCCCGGCAGCTTTCTCATCATTTTGCTCGTGCAGGTCATAAATCCCATGTACGGCCCGCCGAAGGAAAGCGGAATGCCGAGTGCCTGTCCGTCTCCTACAGAGATGTCTGCGCCGTATTCTCCCGGCGTCTTCATCAGTCCTAAGGAAATCGGAGATACGCTCATCACCGCTTTCGCACCCGCTTCATGGGCCAGCGAGATGATAGACTCCGCGTCCTCTATCAGGCCATAGTAGTTCGGACTCTGGACATAGACACACGCGGTGTCCGGTGTGAGATTTTCTTTCAGCGCTGCGAGATCCGTCGTCCCGTCTTTCGCCGGGATTTCTACAAGCGCGACGCTCCGGCTCTCGCAGTACGTCTTCATGACAGCGAGCACCTCGGGATGGATCTTCCCGCAGACCAGCACCTTCGACCGTTTCCTCTCCTGACACATGAAGACCGACTCTGCGGCCGCCGTCGCCCCATCATAGACAGAGGCATTCGAAACATCCATGCCGGTCAGTTCACAGATCATCGTCTGGTACTCGAAGATGGACTGCAGGATCCCCTGGCTGATTTCCGCCTGATACGGCGTATACGTCGTGCGAAAGGCTTCCTTGGAAATCACCTGAGAGACGATCGCAGGGATGTAGTGGTGATACGCCCCTGCGCCACGGAAAATCGAATCATAGACAGTATTTTTCGCCGCCATTTTCTTCAAGTCCTTCAGGACTTCCATCTCGCTCTCACCCTTGGCCATCGGCAGCTCTTTCAGATAGACCTCCTTCGGGACTGCCTGATAGAGTGCATCGATCGAAGATCGTCCGATCGATGCCAGCTCCGCTGCCGTCTCTTCGGGAGAGCAGGGTACATAGCTTCCCATACTTATTCCTCCACACAGGTCTTGCAGAATGCTTCGTAATCCGCCGCGCTCATCAGCTCTTCCTCTTCGCTGACTTCCTTCACTTTGATGAACCATGCACCGTAGGGATCGCCATTCACAGATTCCGGCGAATCCAGCAGCTCCTCATTGATCTCCTCTACCACGCCGGTGACAGGGCTGTAAATATCAGAAACCGCTTTGACCGATTCCACGTCAGCGAAAGATTCGCCCATGGATACCTCATCTCCCACTTCCGGCAGATTTACAAATACGATATCACCCAGCTGATCCTGTGCGAAATCAGTGAGGCCGATCTCGACGAGATCGCCGTCTTTCTTCAGCCATTCATGGGTCTTTGCGTAAGTCAGTTCATTCGGGAAATTCATGGTATGTTCCTCCTGTTTGGATAATTATTGTATGCTTAATGGTTAGTGATTGGTGACTGGTGACTAGTGACTAGTGACTAAAAGACTAGGAGACTAGGAGACTAGGAGACTTTAGACTCCCGTATCGTCATTGAAAGCGTTGCCGAGAAATCTTTGTCATTCGCGGTCAGGTGGGCAATGATAGGAAAGTTCAAAACGGGAAACCTGCTATCGAGAGACTTTCGGGCATCGCCACCATCTATGCTCTACGGCGCTTCCATATTTTTATGCGCCGTACCACCATTTCGCATTTCTCATTTCTCATTTCTAATTTCTCATTCAAATCAGATTTTCCTTAATTTTCAGGGAAGCGGTCGCCACCGCTTACCGCTTATAGAACGGCAGCGCCACCACTTCGCAGGCGACCTTACGGCCGCGGACATTGACCTCGACGGTATCGCCGACCTTGGCCGCTCCTTTCGTAATGAGTGCCATCGCATAGGCACCTTTCAGGTAGGGGCAGAAGGTGCCGGAAGTGGTCACGCCGATCGGATTCCCCTCCAGCGTCACTTCCTGCTCTTCACGGACGATGCCGCGACCGGTCACCTTGAGTCCGATGCGTTCCCTCTTCGGCGGATGCGCGAGAAGTGCGTCGCGGCCGATGAATTCTTCCTTTGCGAGCTTCACTCCAAAGTCAAGACCGGTTTCAAGCGGGCTGACCGTATCATTCATTTCATGCCCATAAAGAGGCATCGCCGCTTCGAGGCGGAGCGTATCGCGTGCGCCAAGACCGCAGGGAAGGACGGTGCCATTTCCTTTTTCGAGGAGCAGGTCCCAGATGATTCCCACCTTATCCGCTCCGCAGAAGATCTCATAGCCGAATTCTCCCGTGTAGCCCGTGCGGGACACGAGACACTCCACGCCGCCGATCACGACATGCTCCGTCTCGGAGTAGTACTTCGTCGGAAGCTCGCCGCTTTCCACAAGCGAAGCAAGGATTTCCCTGCTCTTTGGCCCCTGCAGAGAGACGAGGCCGGTTTCTTCGGAAATATCCGTAAACTTCGTATCGCTGAGCAGATGCGCCTTCATATGACGGACATCCTTGTCATGCGTGGCTGCATTCACGACCACCATGTAGCGGTCTTCGCCCAGATGGTACACGATGAGGTCATCGATGACGCCCCCCGCTTCATTCAGCATCGTGCTGTAACGCACACGCCCGATGGCAAGATTGGTGAAATCATTCGAAAGCAGGTGATTCAGGCTCGCAAGCGCACCCTTCCCCTCGAAAAGCACCTCGCCCATGTGCGATACATCGAAAATCCCAGCCTCCGTCCGCACAGCCATGTGCTCAGACAGGATCCCTTTGTCATACTGCACCGGCATCAGGTAGCCGCCAAAGGAAACCATCTTCCCTTTCAGTGCGACATGTCTGTCATATAAAGGTGTTTTCTTATCCATATTCTCCTCCTTGCCAGTGCGCCTCGGGCCAACAAAAAAGGCGCACTGTAAAATACAGTGCGCCTCTGTCCTTTGACCTGAAAGATACGCCCCTTGCGAGGCCTGCTTCTTCGGTGTTCATCCAAGAACTCTCCAGAGGATAGTCGTAATGCCGGTCCTTTTACCTGAGAGTTTTGCCCCTTCGGTGTGCTTTTATGCCACTCTCCCGACATTCTTCATCCCTTGCATAGAAATGAAATATTCTCCATCGAACAAGTATGGAATTGTATGACCTCAGCATAGCACAACAAGAAGGAGAAAGCAAATAGAAAAAGGGGCAGGGTTAGCCCCGGGGGCGTGTCGGCCTTTGATTCTGTTTGAAAGGCTCATTTGAATGAGAAAATAGAAATGAGAAATGCGAAATGGTGGTGCGGCGCATTTCGTCATCCTGAGCGGAGAAAAACGTCGTATGTTAAGAAATGGCTTATCTGAAATAGGAGAACTGAGTCGAAGGATCTAAGCGCCGCGGAGTTTTGATAGCGCTTCGCGGCGTCGTCATTTCGAGCGCAGCCGAGAAATCTCTATGGCAGAACGCTCATTGCCTGATGTGAGGCAGCACCAAGACATCATTTTCCCTTGACGCATACACGCTGCTTCCCGCAAGACAGTAGAGATCGAGGGCTGCGCTCGGGATGACGATGCCGGAGAATCCTAGTCACTAGTCACCAGCCACCAGCTACTCATCCTTGATCCTCCCCTTCTCCACATTCGGCGCGAGGATTTTTTCTTTCGCATACTTCCAAAGGACGCGGGAGCCCTTCGGCGTCAGCTCATTTCTTTTATAAATTTTGGAAAGCGATACGCCGAACTGCTGCCACGCTTTCCCATCGGTATAATCATTCAGCATCATCGGCTGGATATTATCCATCGCGTGTGCGAAGCGCGCCTCTGCCGTCTCACCGGACTCAAACTCCTGCCACAGAGCATAGAGCTTCCTGCCCTTCTCCTTCGGCAGCATCCCGAAAATACGCGCCGCCCCTTTCTCTTCCTTGGCATGCTGCTCTTCTTTCGATACGCCGCTATACGCATACGTATCCCCCGCATCGATCTCCACGAGGTCATGAATGAGCAGCATCGTCACCGTCTTCAAGACGTCGATGGGCTCATTGCTATACTCAGAAAGAAGCACCGTCATCAGCGCCATGTGCCAGGCATGCTCCGCATCATTCTCCCAGCGCACCGCTCCTGTCACATACGTCTTTCTCTCGATCAGCTTCTCCTTGTCGATTTCACGGAAGAAATCGAAGAGCGCATCCAGTTCTTTCATTTTTTCATCCATAGCTCGTCCTCTTTGGTATAATGGAATGTGTTAAATGATGGTTTAAATTTTTTTGGGGGGATAGCCTTAGGGGCTAAGTTTGAAAACAGGGGTGAGTGACTGGTGACTAAAAAATAGTAGCCAGGGATTAGTGGCTAGGGATTAGGAGCCTCGAGCGACTAGTGACCAGTGACTGGTGACTTGAATACCGCCTTCGGGCATCGCCACCATCTATACTCCGCGGCGCTTCTGATTTTTATGCGCCGCACCACCATTCCTAATTCCTCATTCCTAATTCCTCATTCGAGCAAGGCTTTCATCCCCAATCAAAGGGCAGCACGCCCCATGGGCTAACCCTAACCCCTGAACCCAACCCCATTATACCAAAAGGAGTCTCCCTTGCGTCCCATTCTACATTCATTTCTCCGCTTTGCGGCCACCGGGCTTGCTCTCTTTGCCCTTATCTACGGACTCCACCTGGTCGTGACGCGCGAAGTCTTCCCGCCATGGAACGATGCGTCCATCTTCTTCGCCTGCGTGACGCTGTCCCTCCTCTTCACCTTCTACCGCCCCGCACTCTGGCAGCTGCCGCTCCTTTTCTTCGCCTTTTCCGCGATTTCCATCCGCTTTCTGACCGGCCTCCTCACCCCTGTCTGGGATTTCTACGACTCCCTCGCCTTCTCTGCTGCCGCATGGGGCATCCTCGCACTTCTTTCACCGCCCGCGCGCTCCGTCACAGGCAGAGCCTGCTATGTCTTTCTTGCCGGCTTTCTCATGACGCTCCCCGCCCTCGTGACATGGGTCTGCTACTTCCTGACAGGCAGCTTCCCTGAGGCGGAAACACTTCTCGCTCTTCTGCAGACAAATGTCAGTGAAGCCGCCGGATACCTCTCCGGACACCTCTCCCTTCCCCTGCTGCTATTCCTTCCGCTCTACTTCGGCGCACTCTGCCTGATTTCCAGAAAAAGCAGCACAGGTGAGATCTTCACCTGCCCCTCTCTCCTTCCACGCCTGACTCTTCTCCTTGCGGCCCCCGTCAGCCTCACCCTTTCCTACAGCAATCCCATCATCACGCCGTGGATCGGCGTGCAGGACTATAGGAAAGCCTACGCCGACTTTGAGCAGAAATCCAAAGAACGCACAAGCCGTCTCACGGATCTCACGATTTCCTCGGCGCCCGGGCTCTACGTCCTTGCCATCGGCGAATCCGAGAACAGCGAGCACATGAGCGTCTACGGCTACCCGCGTCCGACCACCCCTTGGCTTTCTTCTCGCAGAAACGACCCGCACTTTCTCTTCTTTGATGACGCCTACAGCTGCTACGTGCAGACCGTCCCCGTACTCTCCTATGCTCTGACGGCGAAGAATCAGTACAACGACATTCCCCTTGCAGACGCTCCCTCCCTCATCGAAGCCGCCAAAGCCGCCGGATTCCACACCGTCTGGATCAGCAACCAGATCCGCTTTAGCGCATGGGATACCCCGACCACCATCATCGCCTCCGAAGCCGACGAGCAGCACTGGCGAAACAGTCACCTCGGCACCACCGCTGACCTTGACGTCTACGACGATGCCCTCACCGAAGAGCTCACACGCATGAAGAGCAGCGAGAAGACTCTCGTCATCCTGCACTACATGGGAAGCCACATGCCCTACGCCTACCACCATCCCAAAAGCTATGACAGAATTCACAGCGACGACCCCTATCGTGACCAATACGACGATACCATCCTCTTCCACGACTACGTGATGGAGAAATTGTATGAGACACTTGCCGCCCGCCCCGACTTCCAGACCCTCCTCTACTTTTCCGACCACGGCGAAGGCATCGACCTGCACCTCGACCACAATCCCGCCACCTACGTCCCTGCCATGACCTACATTCCCTTCTACATGGCCTTCTCCGACACCTACCTCGCCGCCCACCCAAAGCTCATGGGAAATCTTGCCGCCCGCCAAAAGAGCCGCTGGACCAATGACCTCGTCTTCGACACCCAGCTCGCCCTGATGGGCATCCGCCTCCCCGATTTCTATGAACCGGAGAACGACATCACCTCCGATCACTATGACGATACACCGGATCGGTTTAAGACACTCTTTGGGACAAGGTCGATCACGGCCAAATAAAAACGCCGCTAAAAGAAAAATGGCAGCTTGATTTGTACCTCTGTACACAATGAGCGTATGCCAAAAGATTTGCTGAGGAAAGCAGAACGCGTACATCATCCCCCTTTCCTCTTGACAATCCCTCCTTGATAGAGTATTCTTTCTCTGACAGAAACGTGAGATCCGCCCATGCTCTATGGATATCCCGAAGGGAGTCTGAAAGAAATCAGGACGGCAGCATGAATTTCCGGCCATTCGAGCAGTATCAGCTGAGCTGTATCGAGGAAAGGCCAATGGGCGCTGCATTGATTTTCTATCTGTCAAACTTTAATATCGCTTGGATTTTTATAACCGAGACGAATGCAGAGATTTCAAATCAGGATGCATCCCTCTGGGATGTATTTTTTATTTGCCCTTCTGTGCATAGCAGCCAGCGCTGACTGCAGGAGGCATGCTTCTGAAACCGCATTCATTTGGGATGCGGTTTTTTCGAGTGATGAAATCTGCACCCCGCGCCAAGCATTCGAAGGAAGCTGTGCTTCCAGGAAGGAATCATCATGAAAGTCATCCACACCATCAAAGAACTGAAAGAGTACGTCCACCAGTGCAAGAAGGATGGGAAATCCATCGGTCTTGTGACCACCATGGGCGCGCTTCATGAAGGACATGCGTCCCTGATCGCGGCGGCTCGCAAGGAAAATGATTTCGTCATCACTTCTGTCTTTGTAAATCCGACCCAGTTCGGCCCGAACGAAGACTACGAAGCGTACCCGAGAACGCTCGAAGCCGATGCGAAGGTCGCAGAAGCGGCCGGCGCGGATCTCCTCTTCGCTCCGTCCCCCGCTGAAATGTATCCGCATAAGGATATGACATGGGTAGAAGTCACTGGTCCGATCACGAAGGTGCTCTGCGGCCGCACGCGCCCGATCCATTTCCGCGGCGTAGCGACTGTCTGCACGAAGTTCTTCAATCTGACGGAATGCGACCGCGCTTACTATGGTCTGAAGGATGCCCAGCAGACGCAAGTGCTTCAGCGCATGGTCGAAGACCTCTTCATGAATGTGGAACTCCGCCTGATGCCGATCGTCCGTGAAGCGGACGGCCTCGCGAAGTCTTCCAGAAACGTCTATCTTTCCAAGGAAGAACGCACCGCGGCTCTCGTCCTCTCGAGAAGCCTTGCACATGCAAAGGAAGCCTTCGAAGCCGGTGAAAGAAGTAAGCAGAAACTGATCGATCAGGTGACGAAGGAAATCGAAGCCGAACCGATGAGCGATATCGACTATGTAGAAATGTACGGCATGCCAGGCCTTCCGGAAGTCGGTGAAACGATCGAAGGCCAGGTCCTCCTCGCACTTGCAGTCCGTTTCGGCAAGACAAGACTCATCGATAACGTCATTCTGGGATAATTCGCTTTTGGGTTTGGGGATTAGGAGTGACTAGTGACTAGTGACTGGTGACTAGTGACTGGTGACTGGGATTCTCCGGCATCGTTATCCCGAGCGTAGCCCTCGATCTCTACTGCACTGCGGAAATCAGCGTGTATGCACTGAGGGGAAACGATGTCTTGGTGCTGTCTCACATCAGGCAATGAGCGCTCTGCCATAGAGATTTCTCGGCTACGCTCGAAATGACGACGGCGCGAAGCGCTATCAAAACTCCGCGGCGCTTCATTATTTTTATGCGCCGCACCACCCCCGTTGAACCCTCTGAACCTGTTGAACCCGCTCTCCCTTTTTCGCAAACAACCAAGGGACGGCACGTCCCATGAGCTAACCCTGAACCCTGAACCCTGAACCCTGAACCCTGAACCCTGAACCCTTTTGGAAAAGGAGCTACTCTATGCTTTCTCTCATCGTTCGTTTTTGTACGAAATACATGTCCATCGGCGTCGTGCTGATCGGCATTTTCAGTATTTTCTGGCCGGAAGTGATGAAGCCATTCGCCCCGAAGATCCCGACGCTGCTCGGTATCATCATGTTCGGCATGGGCATGAGCCTCACCCCCGGTGATTTCAAGAATGTATTCAAGCAGCCGAAGAATGTAGCGATCGGCACGGTGCTACAGTTCATCATCATGCCGGCCGCTGCTTTTGCACTGATTCATCTCTTCGCCCTTCCGCCGGAAATCGCGATCGGCGTCGTCCTGGTCGGCTGCTGCCCCGGCGGCACTGCTTCGAATGTCATTTCCTACATCGCCAAAGCCGACGTCGCTCTTTCTGTATCCATGACGATGGTGAATACCATCCTTGCGCCATTTGTCACGCCATTCCTGGTGTGGCTCATTGCCGGTGCCTGGGTCGATATCGATTTCATGTCCATGATGATGTCCATCGTGAAGATGGTGCTGCTGCCGCTGCTCATCGGTGTCGGCATCAACTATTTCTTCCCGCGTCAGGTGAAGAAGGTGAATACGATCATGCCGATGTTCTCAGCGCTGGTCGTCATCATCACGGTCGGCTGCGTGGTCTCCCTCTCCGGCCGCACCATCCTTGACAACGGCCTTGTGATCCTCGCCGTCGTCATCCTGCATAACCTCTGCGGCATGCTGCTCGGCCATGTCTGCGCCCGCCGCTTCGGTCTCAATAAGGCACAGACCCGCGCTATGACCATCGAGGTCGGCATGCAGAATTCCGGTCTGGCTTCCACGCTGGCCCTCATGTACTTCACAGCGGCCGGCGGTATCGCAGGCGCCATTTTCTCCGTCTGGCACAATGTGTCCGGCTCCCTCTTCGCCTCCTACTGTGTAGGTAAGGACGAGGAATCAGAGAAGGAAAGCAAACTGTCTTCTGCTGTTGAAATGAAATAGTTTCCCGCAAGCAAAAAGAGATTCCGATTTTACGGAATCTCTTTTTTGTTTGGCGATGAAGCAGCGTATTCGCCCCTTGCTTTCCCGTAAGGGCTTCCCCATCTAATGGATCCTCAGCACGCGTCTCCCCTCTTCCCAGCCGCTCAGGTGGCGAAGGAAGAAGCGGGCGATGATGCCGGTGATGAAGACGGAAATCAGCGTGCCCTCACGGACCCCTTCGACAGAGCCGAGCTCCAGATAGGAGAGGCAGATGGCGAGTGTCACGAGGATCCCATCGTTTGCGATCTTGACCTTACCGAAGTCCAGGTGATAGGTATCTGAAACGGTATAGACCAGTCCCTCCCCCGGAAGCTTCAGGACGTCTGCGATGCCCTGAAGTGCCACCCCCAGAGAAACCATGGACGCACCGAGTAAGAGAATGATGAGCTTTTGCCAGTAAGCGTCCGGCGTGATGTTTCCGAAAGCCTGCATGCAGAGGTCGATGAAGGCCGCAAAAATCATCGTCATGGGCGCCTGCAGCAGCTGCATCTTCGGGAATTTCTTTTTCAATATCAGCATCTGTCCCAAAAGGAAGACCATATTGACCGCAAAGGTCGTCTCCCCGAACGTGAAGGGAAAAGTCTCGCTCATGACATAGGGCAGACTGGAGATCGGAGAAGTCCCGAGAAAGCTTTTCACCACCAAGACGATCCCGGCGGACTGAATCCATAAAGCCACTAAAAAAAGCAGCCAACGGCTGACAACAGACATGCTATTCCTCCTTTATAGTAAGTCTATTGTACGGCGAAGACCGCTCGGGTGTCAAATGATTTAGGGTTCAGGTTGATGGGTTCAAGGTTCAGGGTTAGCCCGCGGGGCGGGTCGCCCTTTGATTCCGTTTGAAAGCCTCGCTTGAATGAGAAATGCGAAATGGTGGTGCGGTGCGAAAAATAATGAAGCGCCGCAGAATTTTGATAGCGCTTCGCGCCGTCGTCATCGAAAGCGTTGTCGAGAGATCTCTCCTGCAGAACGGTCAGCTTGCTAATTGCGCTGTTTCAATCACCGCTTGCTTCTAGGGAAACACTGATTCAATCGTTGTCAGATTTCATTCTTGGATTTTTATACAGAGCAAGGAATCATCTGACGCGAATAGCGAGCTATTTAAGG
>UQRR01000015.1 GCA_900543455.1 uncultured Dialister sp. | reverse complement strand
TTTACTACCTGGAGTGAAAAAGGACACAAAAGAAGGAGCTGTAAAGAAATGAATCCTCATTTCTTCACAGCTCCTTTTCTTTCTTGATTTCTATGGTGTGGTAGAGTACAATAAACATAGAAAAAGGGCTATCCGGTAACGGCAGACCCCTATATCCAAAGAACAGATAAACCGCCGAACTTTGCTAGGGTAGGGCGGTTTTTCTGTGGGTAATTATTTATTCACTGCAAGAATACATAAGAATGTGAGCAGTACAAAGGCGAGAAAATCATATTTCGTCATTGCTACCACCCCCTTCCACTAAGGTCGGGGTCAGAAAGCCGCCACCGTGATGGATGGCACCTTTTTCCAATTACAAGCGGAAGTTATCCGCTGTAATCTGTTGCTATTATAGCATAGATGAGTCTTGAGGTACATCTACCATGCTCTAGTCCAAAAGCAGGAACGCATCGCGTTCCTGCTTTTCTTATTTATAAATGATGATGGTGGATACGTCATGGTTCTCTGTCTCGTCGGAAGATGTTTCCGGCGCTGGCTGATCCGGTACGATTGCAGTGGCTTTTTTGCCAGCGGCTTTCTTTTTTGCCGCCTCTTCGGTTGCTTTTTTCTTAGCAGCTTCTTCGGCGGCCTTCTTTGCCGCTTCTTCCGCGCGGCGCTGTTTCTCTGCAGCGGTCAGGTAGACGGTGTATTTCGGTGTGGGCGAGACCAGGGCATTGATTTCAAAGAGACGTCCCCATGGGAAATCGGCGGAGATCGTCGCTGGGTCAAGTCCCATTTTCCGTTTGGCAAAGTCCTGCACCTCGGCGATCATTTCCTCTTTCATGGCGGGGGTGGGGATGTAATTCGTCCCTTCGAGCTCTGTCAGCCGGTTGATGTTCTTCCTGACGTTTGCCTGATACGCCCAGTTGTCGATGTATTGCTCGGTCAGCATGTTGCGGTGATCTGTCTCGCTCATGTCCGGCGCGAGGATGGCCTGCGCGATGGCATAGCCGATCGTGTTGGAGGCCGTGTTCCAGCCATTGTAGGCGGTGACCTTGTAGAGAAGATCATTCTGCTTCATGAGGCTCATGAGCGTATTGTCCGAGCCATTGGCAAAGTAGACGTCTACCATGGAGACAGGAATGCCCTTATCGATGACGGCTTTGACCTGATTCATGAATTCCGTGGTGGAAGGCTTCATCATGCCGTAATTGGAAAACTGGCCGGACTCACCCGTAGAGGAAAGTGGGGTATTCACAGCGAGTACGATGTCGGGACGGCCTTTGGGATTCATGACGCCGCCGACGGCTTCTACATGCTCGGCAATGGTTTTTCCGATGGGCTGACTTTCATAGCTGGGGACCGTATCCTCTGCGCGGCCTAAGGGATAGATGGAAGTGAAGCTCGGTGTGAGGTGATTCACATCATTGTGATAGCGTGCGATGAGGAGCAGGGCGAGCTGGTCTGCGCCCGGGAAGGAGCCGTAGACCTTGGGGGACAGCTTCGCGCTTTCCTTTCCCAGATACCGTGCTTCCATGGCGGACTGGGAGTTCTTACTGTTATCATCATGCCCTTCACAGAAATAGGCAAAGATACCGCTCTTGGTATCTTTGAGGAGCAGGCGGTTGATCGTATGGTTCTTTGTGCGGCGCTTGAACCAGTCCTGCAGATATTCGGACGGGATGGAGAGCTTCAGGGACAGCATTTCCGCCGCCTCATCCTTTGTGAGTGTGCCTGCATCCATCTTGTCCTGCAGGCCGGAGAGCACATAGAGGTCGTGGCCGTACTTGGCGTAGTAGTAGGGCTCGACACCGCTGTTTGAAGCATACGGCGTTCTCATGATGGTGCCGAAAGCATAGATCGGCACATTCGGATACATCTGGTGAAGCCGCTGGATACGGTTTTCCCGCGCCATCAGCGTATCGAGTGATTCATTGTGCTTTCTGGAGTCGACAAGACCGCCGTAGATGATGGTGTCCGTAGAAATCACTGCTGCATCGGCCTCGCGGATATGCTGCTCGACCCAGCGCCAGACCTGATCAGGACTGCCCTGATAATTTTTTCCGGAAAGATAGCCCTTCGGCGGTGTCAGCACCGTGTAGCCAGCCTTCTCTGCGGTGGACACGGTGTAGTCGAGAGAGACAGGACGGTCATCCTGCGGTACAAGCAGGATGGTACGCGCATCGATCGAAGCCAGTCCGCCTGCGATCAGGAACGCCATAGCCAGCGCGCCGATTTTTTTATGATAGTGCAATGGAAAGCCCCCGTTTGAAAATGAGAAATGAAAAATAGAGAAGCGGCGCGTCAAAGCATGAAAGCGCCGCGTGACAGATCATTTCACGCGGTAGAAGAAATGCTACTGCGTGACATATTTATATGGTATTATTATACCATGAATGACGAAGGTACGCCGAGAAATGAATGATAGCGGTGGTCTGTATTTGATACGCTGTATCATCGTTTTTCATTCTGCGAGTAAAGTAAAAATGAAAGTCAATCAAGAAGAGGAGAACCATCGTGGCAAAATATCAATTCGATGAGCTGGTCAAGGCAGCCGGATCCGGTGAAGGTATCTATGATCATCTGAAGAAGAAGGAAATCAGTGAGAAAGAAGCCATGGAGGACATCCTGCACGGGAGCTTTCGCTTCTCCATCACCGATGGCTATCTTGTAGAAAAGGGCGGGCAGTTTGACTATGCGTTTGATTTTGGAAATGGGACCTGCGTGCGCTATGATTGGCGAAGCGGCGTCCCCGTCAAGAAAGAGGCAGTGCTGCCGCGCGAGGTGAGGGAGACTTTTGCGAAGGAGATCGCATTTCTCTATCAGCTGCCGCAGAAGCAGTTTGTAACCGACACGAAGTCGACGACCATCCAGACGAATGCGTATGAAAGGGAGAAGTATGGGCCCATCAAGCGCCTCACCCGCGCAGAGCTCAGATTCGGCGATAAATTCTTCCGCTGGGTTCCGGAAGAGGATGAAGATCGGCCATTTAAGGAATTGTATGAAGCATTGTGTACACTCAGGAAAACGGTAGATGAATCTATTGGAGTGACTAGTGACTGGTGACTGGTGACTGGTGACTAGTGACTAGTGACTAGTGACTAGTGACTGGTGACTGGTGACTAGTGACTAGTGACTAGTGACTAGTGACTGGTGACTAGTCACTGGTGACTAGTCACTAGCTACTAGTCACTTTATTCCCTAGACCATCCGCGTAGAATGGTGTACAATAGGGGCGTTGTTTATCGAAACCTTCGTGTTTCCTGAATCAGCATTTCTCTGACTATCGCTGGGAATGACAGCGCGAGAGCGGTTGATGTTTGAAATGATTAGTCACCAGCAACGCCCAATCCCTAATCCCTAATCCCAAGTCCCAAGTCACTAGTCACTAGTCACTTATATATAAGGAGACATACATTCATGCACGAACTTTTTGACTGGATTTATTCCATCGTCGTGGCGCTTTTCATCGCCATGATCATTCACATTTTCCTCTTCGTCCCGACAAAGGTGTCAGGGCAGTCGATGTACCCGACGCTGAATAATGGCGAGTACCTCATCGTATCGAAGATCAGCCACGTTTTCCGTGAGACGCCGGAGTATGGGGATATCGTCATCATCGACAGCCGCACGCATCGCGAGCGCTCCTGGATGGACGATCTGGAAGAACCGATGAAGAACTACATCGCCATCTTTGACCGCTCGAGCCGTGAGCACAATGTCTGGGTGAAGCGCGTCATCGGCAAGGGCGGTGACACGCTGGCATTTAAGGAAGGCCATGTATGGCGCAATGGCGAGAAGCTGGATGAACCATACATCAATGAACCGATGGAATTCTCCATGGACGGCTCCTATACAGTGCCGGAGGGTACGGTCTTCGTCATGGGAGACAACCGGAACCACAGCTCGGACAGCCGCTTCATCGGACCCGTGCCCGTGGATCATGTCCTCGGTAAAGTGGCGATTCAGTTTTGATCGGTATTCTTTGGAAACCGCTCTCTGCAAAGAGGGCGGTTTTATCGTGGGGAGAGTGCACAGCCTCTATGATTCCAGTTACCTTAAGGAAACGCTGATTCAATCGCAGAGTCAGATTCTACAAGAATTTTTATACATAGCTTCGTCATAACCTTCCTTAAATAGCTCGCTATTCGCGTCAGGTTATTCCTTGCTATGCGTAAAAATCCAAGAGTAAAATCTGACAACGATTTAATCAGTGTTTCCCTAGCGGGTATAGGGAGATACATGGGAAGGAGGTTCCGCACGGTAAAGAGGGAGTCGAAGGATCTATTTCGTGAAACGTGTTTCCAAATCTCACTGAATGAAAACATGAAATCTGTATGAATGAAAACTCGAAATCTTACGGAATGGAAATTTAAAATCTCACTGAATGAGCGTTGGAAACATCGATTTTATCAAGAAAAATGACTGTTGGCATATGAAAGAAGAAAAGAGTAAAATATATGCTATAGGGGCGGAAAAAAGAAAAGAAAAAGTGCATGTTTTCTGAACGCGAGATACGCATGTAGTGAGCCGCTCACAGCGAACATTAACAAATAAGAAAAGGAGAAACACTATGATTACCGGAGATATCAAGCATTTAGAAAACTACAAAAAACAGCTGCCGACATTCATCTACGAGTGCTTGAAAGAAGTCGCTTCTTTCGATTTCGCTGCTATATCGGACGGAAAGTACAAAATCAATGGCTGCGATATGGGCGTGGAGTCGCCTGTGACCGAGCCGGCGGCGGATAGAAAGCTTGAAGGTCACAAGAAAATGATCGACATCCAGTACGAAGTGGAAGGTGAAGAAGAATGGCTCGGCGTGGAGACGATTTTCGAAGCGGGAGAGTGCATCGAGAGCCATCCGGAGCGTGACCTCTATTTCTATAAGTCTTCGCCCAAAGGCGAGTCGAAGGTGTACTTTGAGACAGGCCGTTTTGCCGTCTTCTTCCCCGAAGACCTCCATCGCCCGCTCTGCCAGGGAGAGAGCGGCAGCCGGCAGCTTCGCAAAGCTGTCGTGAAGGTGCCGGTGGAATGGGTGAGTGTGAAATAGAAGTCAGGAATCAGAGGTGACTGGTGATTGAGAAAACTGAGTGAACCTCTTCTTGACTTAAAGTCAACTCTTTGCTATGATAGACTATATTCGATTACTAGCGATTTCTACAGTATCGCACGATGAAGGCGATATGTGTAAGGGGGCAGAGTATGAAGTATAAAAAGTTTTTAGCAGCTGCCATGGCGGCAGGCTTTTTGCTTTCTGCCGGCATGATGACCGGCGGATGCGGGTCTGCCAAACAGCAGCAGGGGCAGCAGCAGGCGATGAAGGTCACGACTTTCAAACCGTTCAAGTCGGACACGCCGATCCAGAGAGAGTATGCCGGCTCCATCATGGCCTTGCAGGAAGTGCCGGTCCGCTCGAAAGTATCCGGTACAGTCATGGAAAAATACGTCAAGGGCGGTGACCATGTCACAGAAGGGCAGCCGCTCTTCCGCCTCGATACACGCACCTATTCCTCCTCTCTGGCTGCGGCACAGGCGCAGGTGGCGCAGGCTTCGGCTACCTATGAAAATGCGAAGCGCGATCTGGCCCGCTATGAGCAGCTGATTGCGACGGGGGCGATTTCCCGTCAGGCCTATGATGCACAGAAGGCAGCGACAGAGTCCTATCAGGCCGTCGTCGAAGCAGCCCAATCGCAGGCAGCGATCGCATCGGATAATCTTTCCGATACCATCGTGACAGCGCCCTTCACAGGGACTCTCTCCATGGATGATGTGAATATCGGTACCTTCGCTTCGGCAGGACAGACGCCGCTCGTCACGATTTCCTCGGCAGATCCGCTGTATGTTCAGTTTGATATGTCAGAAAGCGAATACCTCTCGCTCACCAAGAATAAGAGCGGCACAGAGACGCTCGGGGATGCCCTGAAGCTGCGCCTTGCCGATGGCTCCATCTATCAGGAAACGGGCAAGATCGTCCAGATCAATCCGGGACTGACCGGCGGGCAGCTGACCATGAAGGCAGCCTATGCAAATCCGGATAATCTGCTCGTACCGGGCATGTACGCGACCGTTGTTTCTGATGCAGAAATCGCCAAGGGCAGCATTTTGGTACCGACCAAGGCACTAGTACAGCTCCTGAACCGCGACATGCTCGATGTCGTCGTCGATGGCAAGGTCCAGCAGAAGGCAGTCAAGCTCGGGGCGACCTATGGCATCTATACCATCATCGAAAGCGGCATCGATGAAAATGATGAGATCATCGTCGAAGGCCAGAATAAAGTCCGTGTCGGACAGGCAGTCGCTCCGGAAGAAACCACGCGCGAGGCTTTGGAACAGGCGGCGATCAAGGCCGTTTCTGTGCAGCATGGCACGGCAGATGCTAAGAAATAAGGGGAGGAGCTATGGCAAATTTCTTTATTAAACGCCCTATCTTTGCTATCGTCGTGGCTCTTGTCATCACGATCGCCGGGGCACTCTGTATTTTCTCACTGCCGATCGACCGCTATCCGAAGATCACACCGCCGCAGGTCTCTGTCCATGCGACCTATCCGGGTGCTGACTCTGAGGTCGTAGCGCAGACGGTGGCCGAGGTCATAGAAAAGAATGTCGTCGGTGCCGAGGGCTTCGATAATATGTCTTCGACATCGAACTCGAATGGTTCCTATTCACTTTCCGTCCAGTTCCTGACGGGGACGGACTCGGATATGGCGACCATCCGTGTGCAGAATGGTGTCACAGCTGCCGATGCCGGGCTTCCTGATACGGTCCGCTCCATCGGGGTCACCACGAAGAAATCTTCGGGGGATATGGCACTCGTCGTCGGTCTGCTCTCGCCGAATGGCACGTATGATGATGTCTTCCTGAAGAACTATTTCTCCATGAACTATCTGGACGAGCTGAAGTCCATCAAGGGCGTCGGCAACGTACAGGAATTCGGCTCTGACTTCGCGATGCGTATCTGGATGGATCCGACGAAGATGTCGCAGAATAAAATCACCGCGAGCGAGGTCATTGCTGCCGTTTCTGCGCAGAACAAGCAGATCGCGGCTGGCAACATTTCCAGTGCGCCGGTCGATCAGAATGCTTCCTTCCAGTACATCATCACGGCGAAGGGGCGTCTCGTGACGGAAAAGGAATTCGGCGATATTGTACTTCGCACCAATGATGATGGCTCCATGCTCCGCCTGAAGGATGTGGCCCGTATCGAGCTCGGCGCGAAGGACTACAGCTTCATTTCCCGTGCGGCAGGACAGGAGTCGGCGATCCTCGCCTTCTCTCTGACCGATGATGCGAATGCGCTGGAAACGCTGGGTGCGATCAAGGAAAAGCTCAAAGAAGATGCGAAGAGCTTTCCGGATGATATGACCTATGTCATCTGCGCGGATAACACGGACTTCATCTATGCCTCCATCAAGGAAGTCATGCATACCTTCGTCGAAGCGCTCCTCATCGTAGCACTGATCGTGTACATTTTCCTGCAGAACTGGAGATCCACACTCATCCCGATGATCGCGGTTCCGGTATCGCTCTTAGGTACGTTTGCTTCCTTCCTGCTTCTCGGATTCACCATCAATACCCTGACGCTTTTCGCGATGGTTCTGGCCATCGGGCTGGTCGTCGATGATGCGATCGTCGTCATCGAAGCCGTCGAGTATGAAATGCGCTACAACAACCTTGGTCCGAAAGAGGCGACTGTCGCTGCGATGCAGAAGGTACAGAGCCCGGTTATCGGCGTCGCGGTCGTGCTGGCTGCGGTTTTCGTACCGGTCGCTTTCTTGGGCGGGATCATGGGTATCCTGTACAAACAGTTTGCTCTCACCATCGCTGTCTCTGTCCTGATTTCTGCTTTCGTCGCGCTGTCTCTGACTCCGGCTCTCTGCGCCGGCCTCTTGAAGCCGCCGAAGAAGCAGAATAGGAAAAACTTCCTCGATCGATTCTGGGATACCTTCAATGACGGTTTCGACCGTATGGTAGAAATCTATGGGGCGATCCTGCAGAAGATGGGACATGCGATCGCTGCCCCGATCATCGTCCTTGTCGTCATCACGGTCGCAGCCTTCGGTATTTTCTTCAAGCTGCCGACGGCATTCCTTCCGCAGGAAGATAACGGCTTCTTCATCGCGGCGTTCTCTCTGCCCGAAGGCTCTGTCAATGTCAGAACGAATGCAGCGATCACCGATTATCTGGACTACATGGGAAAGGATCCGGCGGTCGAACAGTCGCAGGGCGTCACCGGCTTTGATATTTTGTCCGGCGGCCAGAAACCAAATGCAGGCCTTTCCTTCATCAAACTGAAACCGTGGGATGAACGTAAAGCGCCAAACGAACAGATCAATGCCATCATGGGCAAAGCCATGGCGTATGGGGCGACCCATCCGAATGTATCTCTGATGGCGCTGAATCCGCCTCCGATTCCGGGGCTGGGTTCCTCCGGCGGCTTCAGCCTTTACATCATGAACAAGAGCGGCGCATCGGATGAAGAATTCCAGCGCGTTGTCGGAGAATTCCTCGGCGCGGCAAACCAGCGTCCGGAAATCCAGATGGCCTACACCACCTACCGTAGTGATACACCATCGTACAATTTTGATATCGACCGAGAAAAAGCACAGCGAAATGGTGTGGCTGTCGGTGATATCTTCACCGCCCTTCAGGCCTACTATGGCTCTGTCCAGATCAATGACTTCACCATTTATGGACGTAACTTCAAGGTCGTCGCGCAGGCGGATACCCAGTACCGCACGAACCCGGGGGATAACAAGTTCCTGACGGTCCGTGACAATAAGGGCAATATGGTGCCGATTTCCACCTTCATCACGCCGAAGAAATCGAATGCCGTCTCCGTCATCACTCGTTACGACAACTTCCCGGCGGTCATGGTCGGCGGGCAGCAGAAGGACGGGTATTCCTCCGGGCAGGCGCTTGATGCGCTCGAAGAAACTGCCAATCAGGTCCTTCCGAATGGGTATGGTTTCGAATTTGTCGAATCCTCCGCGCAGGAACGTGAAGCGAGCGGCAAGACCGTATATGCCCTCTCGCTCGGCATGCTCTTCGTATTCCTGTCTCTGGCAGCTCTTTATGAAAGCTGGAAGGTGCCATTCACGGTTATCTTCGGGATCCCGACCGGCTTCTTTGGCGCGAGCCTTGCCGCCCTGGCATTCAATGTCTATAACGACATTTACTTCCAGATCGGTCTTTTAACCATCATCGGGCTGGCCGCGAAGAACGCCATCCTGATCGTCGAGTATGCGAAAGTCCGTACCGATCATGGGATGGAAGCGCTTCAGGCGGCTGTCGAAGCATCGAAGATCCGTCTTCGCCCGATCCTGATGACGTCTCTCGCTTTCATCGTCGGTAACATCCCGCTGGCTCTCTCGACCGGCGCAGGTGCCAATTCCCGCTCTGAAATGGGGATCGCCGTTGTATTCGGTGTGCTTTCTGCCACCATTTTCCAGATCTTCATCGTTCCGATGCTCTTCGTTGTCATTGAACACATTCATGGGTTCAAGAGAACGAAAAAAGTCGTCACGGAAGACTGATATGTCGTAAATGAAAAAGAGCCTCGAGCCTTGTGCTCGCGGCTCTTTTCTTGTGGAGTGACTGGTGGCTAGTGACTGGTGACTAGTGACTGGTGACTGAAATGTCAGCTCATGGCATGGCTACTAGGGAAACACTGATTAAATCGTTGTCAGATTTTACTCTTGAAATTTTATACATGGCGAGGAATAACCTGACGCGAATAGCGAGCTATTTAAGGAAGGTTATGACGAAGCCATGCATAAAATTTCTTGTGGAATCTGATTCTGCGATTTAATCAGCGTTTCCCTAGCCATTCTCTGCGGCGCTTAGATCCTTCGACTCAGTTCTCATATTTCAGATAATCCATTTTCTAATATACGACGTTTTTCTCCGCTCAGGATGACGAAATGCGCCGCACCAACCCCCTTTGAACCCTCTGAACCTGTTGAACCTGTTGAACCTGCTGAATCCGTTGCACCTTTCGAATATGTTGCGCATTTTCACGAAGCGTGCTCCTTGTGCTATACTAAGAATGAATCAACATGAAAGGCGGTGCTCTCATGCTTTGGGACAGAAAAACGATCCACACCATCCACTGCTTCGGTGACAGTTTGACGGCGGGCTACGGGGCGCTTCCCGGCAAGGGCTGGGTGGAAGTGCTCGCGAAGCGGCATCCGAAGGTGGAGTGGTACAACCATGGCCAGTGCGGCGCGCTCACCGAGGATATCCTGGACGCGCTTGAAGGCACGGCGGCTCTTGCCGGGCCCAAGGAAGGTTTCTTCTTCATGGGCGGTACGAATGACATCCTCTGTGGTTTCTGCCTTGCTGTGGTGGAAGCTGAGGTGAAGGAGCGGCTGGCACGGCTTTCAGAAAAAGTCCCGCTTGCGATCGGTATCCCGCCGCTTGCGACGAAGGAGAGCATCTGGACGGGCTGGCAGAGCGAAGCGGTGTATGAGAGAAATCAGGCAGATCTTGCGGCGTATGGGGATTTCTTAAAAAAGCTCGCAAAGGACATCGGCGCGCTAGCCATCGATTTTTCGAAAGCCTTCCCGCTGGAGGATGGCTGGTACTATGACGGCCTCCATCCGAATGGGAAGGGGTATGAGCGCTTCGCGGAACTGGCAGAGGCAGCTTGGAGGATCAAGCAGAGGTAGAAAGGAAAAGATAGGATGAATGATAGAGAAGAACGTACAAGGGAACTGATGAAGCAGCGCGTCCTGACATGGAAAGAAGCGGAAGCGCAGATCGCAGCATGGAAAGCGCACGGCGAGACTGTCGTATTTACGAATGGATGCTTTGACATGCTCCACCGCGGTCACATCACCTACCTCGCGCAGGCGGCATCGCTGGGCGACCACTTGATCGTAGGACTGAATTCGGATGCGTCGGTGAAGCGGCTCAAAGGAGAGTCGCGCCCAGTGAATGGAGAAAACGACCGTGCGCTCATGCTCTCTGCCCTTCGCAGCGTGGACGGCGTCGTGATCTTTGGGGAGGACACCCCGACCGAGCTCCTGTCTCATCTGAAGCCGGATATCCTTGTCAAAGGCGGGGACTACAAGGTGGAAGAAGTCGCCGGAAGAGAGTACGCCGGGCGCGTGGAGATCCTTTCCTTCGTCGATGGATACTCGACGACGAAATTGATTGAGAGAATCAGGGCGTGATGAGGGCTGGTAGCTAGTGACTGGTGACTAGTGACTAGATATCAGACGTCAGATATTAGACATTGGGCACTAGACATCGGACGTGAGTCATTAGATGTTTAATCCCTAATCCCTAGTCCCTAGTCCCTAGTCCCTAGTCACTTTTTCAAGAGGCATTGATACTATGCAAAACTGGAAACGAATCGTGTATACCATGGCGGCCATACAGATCGGGACGGGGATCTCGATCATCGGCGTCGTCGCCTTCATTCCGCTCTTTCTGACATCTGAGCTGGGGGTCACGGATCCGGGAGAAGCAGCGTTTTGGGCGGGTCTGATTTCCGGTGTGACGCCTTTCTTCGTCGCGATCGCGGCGCCTTTCTGGTCCATGCAGGCCGATCGCCGGGGACCGCGTTTTGCGCTGTCCATGATCCTTTTCATCTTGGGCGTGGTCATTGCTTGGATGTATTTCACGCGATCGCCCGTAGAACTTCTGATCCTTCGCATGATCCAGGGCATGTCCGGCGGCTTTGTCGCAGTCGGCATGTCTCTCGTCATGAATGTGACCCCCAAGAAGCAGCTGACGTGGGCAATGGGGGTCTTTCAGGCATCCATGGTCATGGGAGTCATGTTCGGCCCGCTCGTAGGCGGCATGATCGCGGATACTCTGGGTTATCGCATGCCCTTTGTCATTTTCTGCGCCCTGTCATTTCTCTGCCTTGTCGCGGTGCGTCTCATGGTGCCAAAGCAGATCGGACTGGAACAGGCAAGGAAAAAGGAGCCTTTCATGAAGCAGCTTTCCTACTTCATGAAGAATCCCGTCGTCCGTCTGATGGTCATGCTGCAGTTTCTCTGCAACTGCGGCATGACAGGGATCGGGCCGATCCTCCCGCTCTATATCAAGGAAATGATGGGAGGCGATGCCATGGCAGTCGCGACGATCGTAGGGATCATCATCTTCATCGCAGGCGCCACGAGCGTCACCTCTTCTCTGAATGTCTCGCGCCTTGCTCAACGGATCTCTATGCCGAAGATCCTCATCTTTGCGTCTCTTGTGACAGGCGTGAATTTCATTCTCCAGTACCTGATGCCGGAGGTCTGGACGCTGGGCTTCATGCGCGGGCTCACCGGCTTCTCCCTCGGGATGATCATGCCGCTCGCAAATACCATCCTCGCGCAGGCGGTGCCAGCGGAAAAGCGGACGATGGTGGTGGGCTTCTCGACCAGTTTCGCACTCATGGGCAATGTTGCCGGCCCCATGGCGTCGGGCGCCATCGCCATGCAGTGGGGCTATGGTATGGTCTTCTGGTCGACGGCCTTCTGCTTCTTCCTCGCTGCATGCGTGATCTATAGGGAGAGGAAGATCATATAATGGGTTCAGGGTTCAGGCTGATGGGTTCAAGGTTGTGGTGGCAGCTTCGCTGCAAAATATATATTTGCGGCGGAGCCGCCACCACCATTTCTCATTTCTCGTTCAAGTGAAGCTTTCCAACGGAATCAAAGAGCGACACGCCCGTGGGCTAACCCTGACCCCTGAAGTTTGAAAGCAGGGATGAGTGGCTAGGGATTTGGGATTAGGAGTGACTAGGAGACATGAGACTCTCGTATCGTCATTGAAAGCGTTGTCGAGAAATCTTTCTTGCAGACCGCTAACCGAAGGATGTGTGAAAGTAGAAATACGCAGCGCCAAGGCGTCGTTTCCGTACCGGTGCTTATGTGATACTGACCGCAGTGCAAGAAAGATCCCTCGGCTACGCTTCCGATGACGACAGCGCGAAGCACTATCAAAATTCCGCGGCGCTTCATTATTTTATGCGCCGCACCACCATTTCGGATTTCTCATTTCTAATTTCTCATTCAAGCGAAGATTTCAAACGGAATCAAAGGGCAGTACGCCCCAGAGGCTAACCTTGAACCCGCCAACCTTTCCTATTTTCTTCTTGCATTTTGCTTTAAATCCTGCTATCATACTAACGTATATGTACAAGCAAAGATGGGAAGAAGCTGGGAAATTTCTCACAGAGAGCCGCCGGGGCTGGAAAGGCGGCAGGAAGGAAACAGCGGGTCACCCCGGAGCTGACAGCGAGATCTGTCCGCGGCGCACGTTACGCGCAAATGAGCGATCAGTTACTGATTATTTAGGTGGTACCGCGGAAGCACTCTTTCGTCCTATGTGGATGAAGGAGATTTTTTATTGTAGGAGTGAAAGATATGGCAGAAGACATGAAAGATCTGGGAAAATACGACCCCAGTCAGATCGAACAGAAATGGTATAGCTTCTGGGAAAAACATGGTGTATTCCATGATGAACCGGACTCTGAAAAAGAACCGTACAGCATCGTGCTGCCGCCGCCGAATGTCACCGGCCAGCTGCACATGGGGCATGCACTCGACAATACCCTTCAGGATATTCTGATCCGTTACAAGAGAATGCAGGGCTACAATGTCCTGTGGCTGCCGGGCAAAGACCATGCCGGCATCGCGACGCAGGTCAAGGTCGAAAAGCAGATCGCGGAAGAAGGTCTCAATAAATATGACCTCGGCCGTGAAAAATTCCTGGAACGTGTATGGCAGTGGAAGGAAAAATACGGCAACCGCATCGGTCTGCAGATCCGCCGTCTCGGCTCTTCCTGCGACTGGTCCCGTGAACGCTTCACCATGGACGATATCTGTGCGCGTGCCGTTCGCGAAGTTTTCGTTTCCCTCTATGAAAAAGGCCTGATTTATCAGGGTTTCCGCATCACAAACTGGTGCCCGCGCTGCCAGACGGCACTCTCCGACATCGAAGTCGAGCATGAGGATGAAGTCGGACATCTCTGGTACTTCAATTACCCGATCGCAGGCGAAGCGGGGAAATACATCCAGATCGCGACCACCCGTCCGGAAACCATCCCGGGCGATACCGCTGTCGCTGTGAATCCGGAGGACGAACGCTACAAAGACCTCGTCGGCAAGAAGGTCGCACTGCCCGGCACCGGCCGCGAGATCCCGATCATTGCCGATGAATACGTCGACATGGCTTATGGTACCGGCTGCGTGAAGATCACACCGGCGCATGACCCGAACGACTTTGAAGTCGGACAGAGACACCAGCTCGAGACCATCGTCATCATGAATAAAGATGGCACGATGAATGAAAAGGTAGGCAAGTATGCCGGCATGGATCGCTACGAAGCGAGAAAGGCCATCATTGCTGATTTCAAAGAAGCAGGCCTTCTCGTCAAGATCGAAGAGACAAAGCATGCAGTCGGTCACTGCTCCCGCTGCAAGACCGTCGTCGAACCGATGACTACCCAGCAGTGGTTCGTCAAGATGAAACCGCTCGCCGGCCCGGCTATGGAAGCTGTCACCTCCGGCAAGACCAAGTTCGTCCCGGAACGTTTCTCCAAGACCTACATCCAGTGGCTGTCGAACATTCATGACTGGTGCATTTCCCGCCAGCTCTGGTGGGGACATCGTATCCCGGTCTGGTACTGCGATGACTGCGGCGCTGTCTCTGCGTCCCGCACCGACCTGACGGAATGCCCGAAGTGCCACAGCCACCATATCCATCAGGATCCGGACGTCCTCGATACATGGTTCTCCTCCGCGCTTTGGCCATTCTCCACGATGGGCTGGCCGGATCAGACCCCGACACTGAAGCAGTGGTATCCGACCTCCACCATGGTCACCGGCTACGACATCATTTTCTTCTGGGTAGCCCGCATGATGTTCATGTCCATGGAATTCATGAAGGAGATCCCATTCAAATACGTCTTCATCCATGGTCTTGTCCGCGACTCTCAGGGCCGCAAGATGTCCAAATCCCTTGGTAACGGCATCGATCCTCTTGAAGTCATCGAAAAATATGGCGCAGATGCGCTCCGCTTCACCTTGGTGACCGGCAATACCCCGGGCAATGATATGCGTTTCTACTATGAACGTGTCGAAGGAAATAGAAACTTCGCCAACAAGCTCTGGAATGCGACCAAGTTCACCCTGATGAACCTCGATGACTATGATAAAGATTTCGTCCCGACCAAGGAGCAGCTGACGCTGGCAGACAAGTGGATCCTTGACCGTCTCGCCTACACCGAAGACTATGTAGGCACGAACCTTGACAAGTATGAACTCGGTGAAGCGGCAGACAGCATCTACAACTACGCATGGAACTACTTCTGCGACTGGTACATCGAAACAGCGAAGGGCCGTCTCTATGGCCAGCACAATACGGACAGAAAGGTCACCCAGTATGTCCTTGTGTACAACCTGACCCGCATGCTGGCGCTGCTCCATCCATTTATGCCATTCATTACCGAACACCTCTGGCAGCATCTGCCGCATGAAGGCGAAACGCTGGCAAGAGCGGCTTGGCCGAAGGCAGACGAGGCTCTCCGTTTCCCGACCGAAGCAGAACAGTTCGACCGCATCATGGACTGCATCAAGGCCGTGCGCAATATGCGCGCTGAAGCGGGCGTCACCCCGAATAAGGCCTGCCACATCCAGATCGCTGTCCTCCGTGATGACCTCAAAGCCTGCCTTGAAAATAACAAGGAATACTTTGAAAAACTCGGTCATGTCGAAGGCATGAAGCTCCTCGCAGCCGATGCGGCAAAGCCGGAAAATGCAAATGCGGCTGTCGTCACCGGACTGGAAGTCTACCTCGAGCTCAAAGGCCTCATCGATACCGCAAAGGAAAAGGAAAAGATCCAGAAGGCGAAGGACGCTCTTGCCAAAGATATTGCCCGCACGTCCGGCAAGCTCTCCAATCAGGGCTTCCTCGCCAAGGCACCGGAGGCTGTCGTAGCGAAGGAAAAAGAAAAGCTGGCAACCTTCGAAGAAAAGATGAAGTCTTTGGATGAACGTCTGCAGTTCTTGGAACAGCTTGGCTAATGTAGGGACAGTCTATGGGGCGGGCTTACGAAAAACCTCTGAGGCGTGCTGGTAGCGGCTTTGCCGCACATATAAATGGGCGATGCCCGAAGGTGGAATCAGTCACCAGCCGCCAGCCGCTCCTCATCCCTCATCCCCAGCCACTTACGATACTCATAAGGAGAAATCATGAATTACGAAGAATCTATCGCCTATCTGGAAGCGGCGGCATCCTTCGGGATCAAGCCGGGTCTCGAACGCATCGAAGCCATGCTCGAACGTCTGGATCATCCGGAAAAGGCTTACAAAGTCATCCATGTCACCGGTACGAACGGCAAGGGCAGCGTGGTGGCCATGATCACCAGCGTGCTGGAAAATGCGACTCTCAAAGTCGGCCGTTACATTTCCCCGCACCTCATCGACTATACCGAACGCATCCACATCGCAGGCCATGATATTTCGAAGGAAGACTTCGCGAAGGCTGCGACCGTTGTCCGCGAGGCGGCGGAAAAAGCCATCGCTGACGGCGTCGAAGCTCCGACTGAATTTGAACTCCTGACGGCTATGGCGTTCTGGTATTTCAAGGAACAGAAAGTCGACTACGCCGTCATGGAAGTCGGTATGGGCGGGCTCTACGACTCGACGAATGTCATCATCCCGGTCGTTTCCGTCATCACGAATGTAGCGATGGACCACGAGAAATACCTCGGCAAGAATCTGGAAGAAATCGCGCATCAGAAGGCCGGCATCATCAAAGAGGGCATCCCTGTCGTCACCGCAGCCCAGCATGTGCCGCTGAAGCAGCTGAAAAAAGAAGCGCATGATAAGAAAGCGCGCCTGTATTTCTACGGAAGAGACTTTGAGATCGATACCCGCAGCAAGTACGGCCACGGACAGGTCGTCGTCGTCAAGCGCAAGGACATGCCCAAGGAACTCGAAAACTGTCTCCTCTTCGTGCCTTTCGTCGGCGCGCATCAGGCAGTCAATGCGGCTGTCGCGACTATGGCGCTCACGCTCATCATGAAGCAGGACGAGAGAGTCAATGAGAACGATCTGCGTGAAGGGCTTGCCCGTGCCCAGTGGAAGGGCCGCTTTGAGATCCATGATCTGGGCGGCATCCCATTCGTCATGGACGGCGCACACAATCCGGCGGGCGCGGAAGCGCTGAAGGAAGCGATCGAAGAACAGTACCCGGACAAGCGCCGTGTCCTCGTCTTCACCTCGCTTCAGGACAAGGATACGGAGACCGTCATCCAGCTCCTCATTCGCAAGGGGGACCGCGTCTTCCTGACGGAAGCACCGACACCGCGCACCAGAAAGCCGGAAGAAATCGCTGCCATGATCGATGAGCAGAAGATAGCGGCCGTGCATACGGCAGAGCCGTCTGTCACGAAAGCACTGGACGCAGCACAGAAAGAAGCCAAAGAGGGTGATGTCGTCATCATCTGCGGCTCCCTCTACATCCTTGGCGAAGCCATGGAGTGGATGGCAAAGAAGATCGGAAATTGAAAATAGTTAGGGAAACGCTGATTCAATCGCAGAGTCTGATTTTACAAGAGTAAAATCAGACAACGATTTCATCAGTGTTTCCCTAGGAAAAACGGTTACATCGCCAGGGGGCGGTGTAACCGTTTTTTGCCTTGGACCCAAGTTTGAAAGCAGGGATGAGTGGCTAGGGATTAGGGATTAGGGACTAGGGATTAGGGATTAGGTTTGCGATACGAGAAAACTGCTAGTTTCAAACCTCCGCGGCGCTTCCATATTTTTATGCGCCGCCCCCCCGTTGAACCCTATGAACCTGTTGAATCTGCCGAACCTCTTTCGCATGTAATCAAAGGACGCCCCGCCCCACGGGCTAACCCAGAACCTTGAACCATCATCTCTAAAATAGATAAATTTATCTAAAACAGTTATACATACATCTGCTCATATGTTATAATGGGAACACGAAATAGAAGACTATTTCTACTTGCGGCATGGCTGCGATTTCCTATAGGAGGACCTCGATATGATTACTGAACGTGAAATATTCCTGACCGATCCTGAAGAAAAAGCAAAGGTTGTCGAATTTCTGAAAGGCTTTGATCTGACCTTTACGGGGATCATTGACTATACCATGGGGCTGTTTGATGATGGCAAGCTCATCGGCACTGGTTCGCTCGGCGGGCGCGTCATGCGAGACATTGCGATCAGCAGCGACTATCAGCGAAAAGGCCTGACCCACCGCATCATCAGAAACCTCGAGGGGGAATCCAACCGCCGCGGGATCAATGGAAATCAGATCTTCACGAAGCCGAAGAATGTACCGGTCTTTGAACATATGGGCTTCAAGTGTGTGGCTATCGCTGAGCCCTATGCGGCGCTTTTGGAGTCGGGGACGGATACGCTCGAAGACTACCTCTCGCGCGTGCGTACCTTCCTGGGGAGCGGGGAGGGGAAGAACCGCGGCGCGATCGTCATGAACTGCAATCCTTTCACCCTAGGACACAGAAGCCTTGTCGAGTACGCGCACAACAACTGCGACGAAGTCATCATCTTTGCCGTGCAGGAAGACAGGAGCGTCTTCCCCTTCTCGAACCGGTTCACTCTCATCAAGCAGGGCGTGAAGGACATGAAGGGCGTCGAAGTCATTTCCGGCGGGGATTTCATCATTTCGAATGCGACTTTCCCGACTTACTTCATCAAAGGCACGGATGAGCTCGCTGCGCAGACGAAACTGGATGCGACCATCTTTGCTACCCGCATCGCACCTGCGCTGAATATCTCTGTCCGTTTCGTAGGCGAAGAACCGACCGACAAGACCACGCTGGCCTACAACCAGGCCATGCGTGAAGTCTTTGCTGAAAACGGGATCGAGCTCAAAGTCATTCCTCGGGAGCAGAAGGGAGACCAGATCGTCTCCGCCTCTTCGGTGCGCCGCGCTCTCGCGGCAGATGACTGGGAGACCGTCTACCGCATGGTACCGAAGACCACGCTGACGTACCTTCGGAGCGAGGATGGGCAGAAAGTCATCCGGAATATCAAGATGCAGGAAGCCTTCAAGCAGATGGAAGGAAAAACGAAATAATGAGAAAAGGCTAAGCTATCATGGGATGGCTTGGCCTTTTCTTATGGGACTGGAGGTTAGGGATTAGTAGCTAGGGATTAGTGGCTAGGGATTAGAAGCCTCGAGTGACTGGTGACTTGTGACTAGTGACTGAAATGCCACCTTCGGGCATCGCCATTATTTTATACTCCGCGGCGCTTCTATATTCTTATGCGCCGCACCACCATTTCGCATTTCTCATTTCTAATTTCTCATTCGAGCAACGCTTTCATCCACAATCCATGGGCAGCACGCCCCCCCGGGGCTAACCCTGAACCCTGAACCCTGAACCTGTTTCTAATGTCAATCATGCTTTATAAAATAGTTGACCAATGGTTTACAACTGATTATAATAAGAAAAATAATGGTCAATCAAACATTTCCTGTATAGGGGGCATTTCTATGCGAAACGAAATTCTGGATTATTTCCGCAAAGCCAATGGACAGTTTATCTCCGGCGAGCAGATCTCCCGGGATCTGCATGTGTCGCGGACGGCCATCTGGAAGCACATCAATATTTTAAAAGAACGCGGTTATATTTTCGAGTCCAGCACGCGCAAGGGCTATCGACTGATCTATGCGCCAAATCTTTTGACACCGCTGGAAATCGACAGCGCGCTGCACACGGAGACCTTTGGCCGTCACGTGGTCTATCTCTCTAGCACCACATCGACGAATGAAGAAGCGAAGAAGATCGCGCGCGAGGGCGCAGAAGAGGGGACCATCGTCGTAGCGGAGGAACAGACGGGCGGTCGCGGACGTCTCACGCGCTCCTTCTACTGCCCCTTTGCGAAAGGGATCTGGTTTACGCTGATTCTCCGTCCGAAATTCTTCCCGATGGAAGCGTCCAAATGTACGCTGATGGCAGCCGTTGGTGTTTGCCGTGGGATCCGCCGTCTGGGGCTTCAGGATGCGGGCATCAAGTGGCCGAATGATATTCTTTATCACGGCAAGAAGCTGGTCGGCATCCTGACGGAAATGTCTGCCTCCATGGAAAAGATCGACTACATCATCATCGGTGCCGGTATCAATACAGGGATGAAGAAAAGCGAATTCCCGGAGCTCTTCCGTGAAAGTGCCACCTCTTTTCTGGCAGAGGGGATCGATGTTTCCCGTAAGGATCTCCTCGCTGCCATTCTGGCGGAGCTGGAGAAGGAGTACGAGATCGCACAGACACAGGGCTTTGACAAGGTGCTTGAGGACTGGAAAGCTCTCTCCGTCACCTTAGGTCAGGATGTCCGCGTCATCATGGGCGAGGAAAACTATACCGGCAAGGCGGTCGACATTGATAAGGATGGCTGTCTCCTTGTCGATACCGGTGAAAAGGTTGAGCGCGTCATCGCAGGTGATGTCTCCATCCGCCCGATCGATGCGCCGCTCCCGAAACGATAAGTGCGGTTGGCCGGCAAGTGGTGAAAAACAAACAGGTTCTGAAGAGTCAATGGGTTCAACGAGGGGCGGCGCAAAATAATATGGGAGCGCCGCGAGTTCAGAAATAGTGGCATTCTCGTATCGTTCCTCTTTCTATTTGCGGCTGAGCCGCCACCACAAGTTTGAAAGCAGGGATGAGTGGCTGGGGAGCGGGAGTGGCTAGGGATTAGGAGTGACTGGTAACTAGTGACTGGGGTTCTCTGGCATCGTCATCCCGAGCGTAGCCGAGGGATCTTTACTGCACTGCAGAAAATCAGCGTGTATGTGCTAAGGAAAAACGGTGTCTTGGTGCTGTCTCACATCAGGCAATGAGCGTACTGCAATAGAGATTTCTCGGCTACGCTCGAAATGACGACGGCGCGAAGCGCTATCAAAATTCTGCGGCGCTTCTGGTTTTTATGCGCCGCATCACCCCCGCCCTACCTATAGAACCCGCTGAACCCTTATTCCTCATTCACGAAAGAAGGTCTTTCCTTTGGAAAAAGGACATATGCATGATATGATCAGTGCCGCTTTATTTGCGGGCATTATGGCGATCCTGTCACAGTTTACATTCCCCATCGGTGCTGTGCCGATCACGCTGCAGAGCTTCGTCTGTGCTCTGGCAGGCGGTGTATTGGGACGGAAGTGGGGCGCGATTTCCATCAGCCTTTGGCTCGCCCTTGGCATGCTGGGCATCCCGATCCTCACTATGGGGAAAGCAGGCATCGGCATCTTCCTTTCTCCGGTCGGCGGCTACTATCTGGGCTTCGTCGTCATGGCATGGCTCTCGGGTTTCCGCTTGGCACAGAAGGGGCATTTCGCGCGCCAGATCGCCTGTGCGCTGGCCGGTCTTGTCTCCTGCTATGCGCTGGGGACGGTATGGTTCATGGGTTATTTCCAGTACGGCCTTGGCAAAGACATGCCGCTTTGGACGGCGCTCACCATGACGGTCTTCCCTTTCGTTGCCTTTGATCTCATCAAAGTCATTCTGGGCGTCCTTGCCGGTACCCGCATCCGTCAGGCGCTGCATCAGGCAGGATTCTATCCGTCCTTGGAACATTGAGAATCTAAGGAAACTCTGATTCAATCGCAGAGTCAGATTCTACAAGAATTTTTATACATAGCTTCGTCATAGCCTTCCTTACATAGCTCGAAAAAACGTTTCATCTCATTTCATGGTGAAACGTTTTTTGTTGGGTTCAGGGGTAGCCCGTGGGCGTGGCGCACTTTGATTGCGTTTGAAGGATTCGCTGGATTTAGAAATGAGAAATGAGAAATGGTAGTGCGGCGCATAAAATATAGAAGCGCCGCGGAGTATAAAATAATGGTGATGCCCGAAAGTAGCATTCAAGTTACCAGTCACAAGTCACTAGTCACCATTCCCTGGCCCCGGCCCTGCACTTTTTTATTCATAACTCTTTTTGCATGGGATTTTTCATTCATATCAGAATAATCATTTTTCCCTTGACAGAATGGAAACTTTGTTGCATTATACACATGGTAACAAGGGGGATGATTTCGGAAGGACAAGAATACCCCTTGAAATTATTGGCTATGCGCCATTCACTTGGAGGAGATGCACATGCTTCTTGCTTTTGATGTAGGAAATACAAATATCGTCTGTGGTGTATATAAGGATAGAAAACTGATCCGTCACTGGAGGGTAGCGACTGATACCCTGCAGACCGCGGATGGGTACGCTGCACTGCTGGGCAATCTTTTCCAACTGACTGGTCTCAGCTTCAAAGAGGTAGAAGATATCATCATTTCTACTGTCGTCCCTCCGATCATCCCTATTCTGGAAACGATGTCTCAGCGCTATTTCCATACCAAACCGATCCTTGTGGGGCCCGGCATCAAGACGGGGCTGAATATCCTCTATGATAACCCGAAGGAGCTGGGGGCTGACCGTATCGTGAATGCTGTCGCTGCCGTGGATGAGTACAAATGCCCGCTGATCATCATCGACATGGGGACTGCGACCACGTTCTGCGTCTTAGACACCAAGGGCAACTATCTGGGCGGTGCTGTCGCACCGGGCATCGGGATCTCCATGGAAGCCCTCTTCCAGAGAGCCTCGAAGTTGCCGCGCATCGAGCTGGTCAAGACGCCGAGCATCATTTGCCGCAATACCGTCTCCGCGATGCAGGCAGGGATCTATTACGGCTTCGTAGGACAGATCGATGAGATCGTGAACCGCATCAAAGAGGAACTGAATGAGAAGAGTGTCAAAGTCATTGCGACCGGCGGCCTTGCGACACTCATCGCGAAGTCTTCGAAGACCATCGACATCGTAGATCCGATGCTGACACTGAAAGGCCTCCTCGTCCTCTACGAAAAGAATAAAGGGGATAAGAAGAGAGAAGCGTAAGAGGTTTCGCGGATGTTGGGGAATTGTCGTTCTTGCATGACAAAGCTTGAAAGCAGGGATGGCACGCCTCAGGGGCGAACCCTGAATCCATTTTCATTTTCCCTCTTGCAATTTTGACCCGTGTCGTGTATAATTACTTGCACATGGCCGGTTAGTCAAACGGTTAAGACGCTGCGTTCTCAGCGCAGAGAGTATGGGTTCGAATCCCATACCGGTCACCAAAGCAAAGCGCCTCGATTCGAAAGAATCGAGGCGCTTTTTTCATGAAATGAAAGAGCGGCGCTGCGCGCCGCTTTACAAACAACAAGCAACTAACAACAAACCGATATGTTAGTTCAATCCCCAATCCCCAATCCCCAATCCCCAATCCCCAATCCCCAATCCCCAATCCCTAATCCCTAGTCCCTAGTCACCAGTTACTAGTCACCAGTCAAGCAAACACATACTGCACAAGTCCCATGTAGAGGATCGTACCGGCGGCCATGGAGAGCATCATCTGTCGTTTCCAGAGGTGGATCAGTGTGGTTACAAGGAGGGCGACGGCTTCCGGAATGCCGTGATTTCCGGAAAGCAAAGAAACATCTTTCAGGCAGTACACGACGAGAAGCGCGAAGACGGCAGACGGCAGCGCTTTTCCCAGATAACGGATGTAGGAGGGGAGAGATGCACCGGGTTTGAAAAGGAGAAAGGGAAGAAAGCGGGAAAGCATGGAGGCGAGGGAACAGAGTGCGATGATGACGCACTGCTGCCAGAAGGGAAGCGGGCTCATCAGAAGCCTCCTTTCTTTTCCAATGGTTTACGATACAGTGTCATGATGAGGAGCATGAGGCCCATGGCGGGCAGGATGAAATTCTCTTTTCCGAAAAGAAGAAGGCTGCCGATGGAGGAAGAGAGTCCGATGAGGGCAGTGTAGTGCTTCTTCTCTTTCATCCACTGCTCCAGGAAGATAACGAGGAACATGGTCGTCATGACGAAAGAAAGACCTTTCGTATCAAAGGAAATAAGGTCGCCTAAGAGACCGCCGATCGCTGCACCCGAGCACCAGTACAGGAAATTTAAGAGAGAGACCCAGAAGTAGAACCAGCCTTTGTCGATCGAGTAGGGAATGGTGGCAGAGTAGTTCAGCGCGAATGTCTCATCGCACATCATATAAATGAGAAATGGCTTTTTCCAGCCGGTGCCGGTATATTTCTCCAGCATCGGGATTCCGTAGAAGAGGTGGCGTGCCTGCACGGTGAAGGCGACGAGGAATGTCTCGACCGGGGCAAAGGAAGAAAGCAGCATGGAGATCGTGACGAATTCCAAAGAGCCGCCGAAAATGATCGCGGCCATTGCCATGGGATAGACCCAGGAGAAGCCGAGTGTATTCATATAGAAACCGTAAGCAAAGGCAAGAAACCAGAATCCCGCGAAAATGGGGAGTGTCAGTGGAAAGGCCTCTGCCAAAGCCGCCATGGCGGCGCCATTTTTCCTCATCATAAGAGTCCTCCTAAAAACTGTTACGATGGATGAGAGTTGAATATCATCATAGACTATTTGGGGGAGAATGACAAGGGAAAAGGGGTCAGGGGTAGCCAGTGGGGCGGGGCGGCCCTTGATTACGGATGAAAGCGCTGCTTCGAGTGAGGAATTAGGAATGAAAGTGGCGGCTTCGCCGCGAATATGTATGGGGCGATGTCCGAAGGTAGTATTCAAGTCACCAGTCACTGGTCGCTCGGCGCTCCTCATCCCCAATCCCTAATCCCTAGGATCCTAAAATTGTGGTACAATGAAAAAAAGACTACCAGCGATCAAGAATAAAGGAGAATACTTATGGACCCCAATGTTGTCACGAAGGTCGTCACAGACGAGCTCAGCATCACCACCCGCTTCATCAATGGACTAAAGGAACTCGCCATGACGCGCGGGATCGATTTCCTGGAAGCACTCATCATTTTCATCATCGGCTACATCATTTGCCGCTACATCCGCCGCGCGGTCGCTCACATTCTGGAGAAGAGCGAAGTCGATCCGTCAGCAAAGACCTTTATCGAAGAAATTATTTTCTTCTTCTGTCTGGCTATCGTCGTGCTGGTCGCTCTGGGGACGGCAGGCGTCGGCACAGGGACTCTCGCGGCTGCTTTCGGCGGCATGGGGCTTGCCATCGGTCTTGGACTCAAGGATAATATCGGCAATGTAGCCTCCGGTATTTTCATCCTCATCTTCCGTCCCTTCCGCGTGGGCGACTACATTCAGGTTGCCTCGAATCAGGGGACAGTGACGGAGATCAGCATCATGTACACCATGCTTTCGACGCTGGGAAATCAGCGCATCGTCATCCCGAATTCCTCTCTGACGAGCAGCGTCATCAAGAATTTTTCTGCCTATGATACCAGAAATCTGGAGATGACCTTCGATGTCGGCTATGACACAGATCTGAAATCCTGCGTGGCGCTCCTCAAAAAGGTATTCACAGAAGACGCGTATGTGGTCGATAAGGAAAAGCTCACCATCTATGTGAGCGGCATGGCTGAGTCCTCCATCCGCATCTATGTCCGCGCTACCGTGGAGCGCGGGAAATATTATGACGCGCAGAATGACCTTTACATCCGCGTAAAAGAAGCCTTCGATGCAGCCGGGATCGATATCCCCTTCCCGCAGCTTGTCGTGCATCAGGCGGAGAAGGAGTGACTGGTGACTAGTGACTAGTGACTGGTGACTTACATGCCATCTTCGGGCATCGCCCTATTTATACTCCGCGGCGCTTCTGATTTTTATGCGACGCACCACCATTCCTAATTCCTCATTCCTCATTCAAGCAGAGCTTTCAAACAGAATCAAAGGGCGAGCTGCCCCGTGGTCTAACCTTGAACCTTTCCTTCATTTGCCAAATCTTCTTGTTTACGCTATAATCTATATAACGATAAATTTCGATATGGAGAAAGAGGAGGATACCTATGACAGATGTGATCATTATCGGAGCAGGCCCGGCGGGCCTGAATGCAGCGCTCTATGCTGCGCGCAAGGAGCTTTCTGTACAGGTCGTATCGACGGACATCGGCGGGCAGATGCTTCTCACGGGAGAAATCGAGAACTATCTGGGGCTGCCGCATATTTCCGGCTTTGAACTGGCAGACAAGATGGAAGCCCATGCGAAAGAGTATTCGATAGACTTTGTCTTTGCCGGCGTTCTTTCCGTGGAAAAAGACAGCGAGGGGCATTTCCAAGTGCATCTCGATGATGGCAAGGTACTTGCGGGAAGAACCCTGATCGTGACGGCAGGGAAACGCAGCCGCACGCTGGATATTCCCGGCGAAATGGAATATACCGGCCGCGGTGTCAGCTACTGCGCGACCTGCGATGGGCCTTTCTATCGAAAGAAAGACACGGCAGTCGTCGGCGGGGGAGACAGTGCGGTGCAGGCTGCAATCGAGCTGTCACGTCTGGCGAACAAGGTCTACCTCGTGGTCCGAAGCCGCATCCGTGCTTCGGAGATCATTGCACGTCGACTTGAGGGGCTTTCCAATGTAGAGATCCTTCTGGGGTATACACCGGAAGAAGTGAAAGGCGAGAAGAAAGTCACGGGGTTGGTCGTGAAGGATCGCGCTGACGGTGTGACAAGAGAGCTCTCGGTGCAGGGTGTCTTCGTCGAGGCGGGCCGAATAACCAGTGCGTTCCTGCAGATGTCAGAAAAAATGTAGCTGGTGAGATCGTGACAGACAAGGGGGGATGCACGAATGTAGCAGGCCTCTTTGCCGCGGGGGACGTGACAGACTCTCCCTACAAACAGGTCATCATCGCTGCCGGGGAAGGCGCAGCGGCGGCACTCTCGGCCCATGAATACTTGCTGAGGCAGTAGGTTTCCGGCGATGCTTTTTCAAGAAACGCGGATCTGATCTGATCATGATGGGATCCGCGTTTCCTAAACAAGATGAAACTATGAATCAAATTTCAGTGACCGGCCATTCTTGTCCCATTCCCGGTCAATGATGAAAGAAAGTGAACAGATGCGAGTTACGAAAAAGATCAAAGAAGAGCAGCTGAAGCGTCTCTCTGAGGTATACCATGACGATGGTACGATGCTTCATTTTACCAGCCCTTTTACGTTGCTGGTGGCGGTGATCCTGTCAGCGCAGTGTACGGATAAGCGGGTGAATGTCATCACCGGCCGCATTTTCCCGCGGCTTGCGAGTCCGGAGAAGATGGGTGCGCTCAGTCAGGAAGCGCTGGAAAATGAGATCCGGGACTGCGGCCTTTATAAAGCGAAGGCGAAGAACCTGCTCGGCATGTGTCACATGCTGATCGAAAACTATGGCGGCGAAGTGCCACAGGATTTCGATGAGCTGGTGAAGCTGCCCGGTGTCGGACGAAAGACGGCGAATGTTGTCCGCTCCGTCGCGTGGGGATATCCTGCCATTGCGGTCGATACGCATGTCTTTCGTGTGGCGAACCGGCTGAAGCTGGCTGTAGGTACGACGCCACTGGAAGTGGAGAAGGGGCTCATGAAGGCCATCCCGAAGGCGGACTGGTCTGACGCACACCACTGGCTCATCTGGCATGGCCGCCGCGTGTGTACGGCGAGGAAGCCTGCCTGCGAGACTTGCTTTCTGAGTGATATATGCCCGTCGTGCATGGTGGGAAAGAAATAGGGGGAGGCGGAATGATGGTTTGGGTCATTCCGTCTTTTTCATTGAGGGAGATGGGTTCAGGTTGACGGGTTCAAGGTTGTGGTGCAGCTTACAGCGCTGCGAGTTTGAATATGTCAGTATTCCTGTATCGTCATTTCGAGTGAAGTGAAGGAATCTTTTTCGTTTGCGGTAGTTCTTCTATTTTGAATGCAGGGATTAGTGACTAGTGACTGGTGACTAGTGACTGGTGACTAGGGATTGGTGACTAGGGATTGGTGACTTAAATGCTATTTTCGGGCATCCCCCTATTTATACATCGCGGCGCTTCCATATTTTTATGTGCCGCACCACCTTTTCTCATTTCTCATTCGGGCCGAGCTTTCATCCGCGCTCAAGGAACGGCACGTCCCATGGGCTAACCCTGAACCCCTTTCCCTGCCAGCGCAAATATTGTATAATTTCATAGATACATTCTAGGGAAACACTGATTAAATCGTTGTCCGACTTGGCTCTTGTATTTTCATGCAAGGCGAGGAATAATCCGACGCGAATAGCGAGCTATTTAAGGAGGGTTATGACGAAGCATTGCATGAAAATACATGCCAAATCGGACTCTGCGATTTAATCAGCGTTTCCCTAGGCATTAGCAAAAGAGGAGACGTCATGAAGAGACTGTTTTTAGCGATTACCAAAGGCGAAGAGATCCGTTTCCTGGGACATCTGGACTACCTGCGTACCATGGAGCGTGTGGTGGTTCGTTCAGGGATTCCGATCGCCTTCTCGGAAGGCTTCAATCCACATATGAAAATTTCCCTGGACTCGGCGCTGGCTGTGGGCGTTACAGCAGATCCGCTCTATATGGAGATCAAACTCGAAAAGGATATGCCCATCGAAGAAGTGAAGGAGCGTATGCAGCGCGAGATGCCCAAGGGCATGACCATTTACCACATCGAAGAAGCGGCACAGGAATGGCCGAAATTCGTGGCTTTTTTCAATGAAGACGCTTATGAAATGGAAGGCCCTGTGACGGAGGGCGCTGATGCTGAAGCGGCCCAAGAGGCGATCGACCGTTTCAATGCACTTCCATCCTTCATCTACCAACGTGTCACGCCGAAAAAGATCCGTGAGATGGATGTAAAGCCGATGATCATGGAGCCGATGAAGGTCCGTATCGAAGGGGAAAGAGCGTATCTCACTTTCTCCCTGATCCGCAGCAATACAGGTACGGTGCAGCCCAAGGATGTATGGAAGATGCTTGCCGAGTCCTTCGGCCTTCCCTGGACGCCGGATGCCTTCATCTGCTCGCGTACCGGGACGTATCGGAAGGAAGAGGGAAAGAGAAAGACGCCCTTTGATCCCGGTGTCTTTGATGCGTGGGTCAAGAAGAAATGAAACAGATACTGCTCCATGTGACAGAAGAGGAAAAGGTGCTTGCTGTCCTGGATGAGGGCGTACTTTCGGACATTTCTGTCGAGAAAGCAGAGGAAACGGATCTGGTGGGGCGTGTGTACAAGGGCGTCATCCGGAATGTCGTGCCTTCGATCAATGGGATGTTTGTCGATATCGGTATCGGCAAGAACGGATTCCTCCGCACGAAAGATATCCTGTCCAAAGAGCCGCATACCGAGGGAGCCTCTGTTCTCGTGCAGGTGGAGAAGGACAGCACGGAGACGAAAGGCCCGCTCTTGACGGAGAAGATTTCCTTCGCAGGGAAATATGCGGTGGCGCTCCTTGCAACGGACTATATCGGGATTTCCAAGAAGATCCGCAGCGAAGAGAAGCGTGCATCGCTTCGGGCTATGGCGCGCTCGATCTGCCCTTCCGGTATGGGAGCCATCGTGCGCACGGCAGCAGAAAAGGCAGAGACGGAAGAACTTCGGCGCGATCTGTCTGCGCTTTCCGCCGTCGGAGAGATTGTCAGCCGCCGCTTCAAGGTGGAGAAGGCACCCAAGCTCCTGTATCGCGACGGCGACCTCGCGGTGAAAAGTCTGCGTGACTACATGACGCCGGATGTCGAAAGCCTCATCACCGATGACCGGGCGACCTTTCAGCGATTGAAGCAGCTGGCGGAAGGAGAGGGATTTCCGGTAGAAAAGATCCGCTGCTATGAAGGAAAGGAGCCGCTCTTTCATGCTTATCATGTCGATGAGCAGATGAAAGCACTCTTCGACCGCGAAGTACCGCTCCCCTCCGGCGGCTCGCTCGTCATCGACTACACGGAAGCACTGACTGCGATCGATGTGAATTCCGGCTCCTTCCGGGGAAATATGCCTCACGGGGAGCTGGCCTTTCTTCTGAATCAGTCCGCCGTGAAAGAGATCGCCCGCCAGATCCGCCTGCGCGGGATCGGCGGCATCATTCTCATTGATTTCATCGATATGGAAAAGAAATCGCAGGAAGCCCGTCTGGTCGAGCTTTTGAAAGAGGAAGTGCGGAAGGATCGTGTGAAGACCGTTGTCTGCGGCATGACCTCGCTGGGCCTGGTCGAGATGACGAGGAAACGTACCGTCCATCGCCTTTGGCAGAATTACTATGAGACATGCCCGCTCTGTCACGGACAGGGCCGCATCCTTTCGGCAGAATCGGTGGCCCAGCAGATCATAGAGGATCTGGAGCGGCAGAAAAGCCGTGCGCCTTTCTGCAGTGGCATCCTCATCCGCTGTGAAAAAGAAGTGGCAGGACGCCTTCAGGCGAAAGATATGCAGGAGCGGCTTCAGGCTATCGTTCATCATGATGTCATCGTCGAAGACAATGGAGCCTTGATGAGAGAAGGATACAGTATACTGGGTACTGGTGACTAGTAACTGGTGACTAGTGACTAGTGACTAGTGACTAGTATAGCGATTTGTTAACTTCTGGACTTAGTTAGAAGTTAGAAGTGCTGGAAGGGGTACACAATGCATATAGTGCCCCAATACCCCCTCATTATATAAAACAGTTTGTCCATCATTTATATAAAACTTTGCGGCGCTTCCTCATTTTATGCGCCGTACCTTCACTCCTCACTCCTAACTCCTCAATCCTAACTTGATTCGGAAGTTGACTTAAATGCCAGTTATTTAGAAAACGCAATATTAGGGATTCGGGTCTTTAGGAATATATTGAACCTGATATGGAGACAGCGTTTTGCTGGCATTTGCCATCCCGTGAATGAAAGGAAAATTTGATAATGATCGAAGATATTCACTCCGCCGCGGACATGGACCGCCTCGTCGCGGAGGAAAAAGGCTATGTGCTTCTATGGCTTTGGGCGGCCTGGTGCCGTCCCTGCCAGGTCATGGCACCCGCTGTGCAGGCACTGGAAGAACGTTTTTCCGGGGAAATCCAAGTGGTGCGCATGGAAGTCGATGAGCAGGAGGAACTCGCCGAAGGCTTTTCCCTCGTCGGCGTGCCGACCTTTATCCTGTATAAGGATGGCGAAGAAAAAGGCCGCATCATCGGTTATCGCATGAAAGCGAAATTCTTCGAAGAACTCGAAGCGATGATGAAGGAGAATAAGGGCTAGGGAAACGCTGATTAAATCGCAGAGTCGAATTTCATATGGATTTTTATACATAGCTTCGTCATCATCCTCCTTAAATAGCTCGCTATTCGCGTCAGATGATTCCTT
>UQRR01000014.1 GCA_900543455.1 uncultured Dialister sp. | reverse complement strand
GCGGCGCATAAAAACATGGAAGCGCCGCGGAGGTTTGAAACTGGCGGTTTTCTCGTATCGCAAACCTAATCCCTAGCTACTAGTCCCCAGTCCCCAGTCACTAGTCCCCAGTCACCCTGAACGTACAAAAAGTCAGGCAGCCTTTCTTGGACTGCCTGACCTTATTTTTATTTGCTGAAGGAGTAGGTGATCTTGCCTTCATAGATCTCTTCGAGAGCGATGGTCGCTGGTTTCTTGCCTTCTGCGTGAGCGATGAGCGGGGTCTGTCCGTCTGTCAGTTCACGGGCACGAAGAGCGGCGAGGGTCACGAGGGTGTACTTGGAGTCCACCTTTTTGACAAGGCTGTCGATAGAAGGATAACACATCATTTTAAGGGTACCTCCTTATTGATATACTGTTTGAAAATGGTCTCGATCTGCCCTTCATTGCGGGACAGCTTGCAGCGTTCGGCTTCCAGGATGGAGCTGGTCTTTCTCACTGCATCTTCGAGTTTGTCATTGACGATGATATAGTCATACTGGTGTGCCATAGCGAGCTCACTGGTGATCTGTGCGAGGCGCTTTTGGATGGTCTCTTCAGAGTCTGTACCGCGTCCGTAGAGACGATCGGACAGAATCTCCAAAGACGGTGGAACGATGTAGATGAAGACGCCTTTCGGATAGCGTTTCTTGACCTGCATGGCGCCCTGGATGTCGATCTCAAGCAGTACGGATTTCCCGTCACTGATCATATCGAGCGCGCGCTTTTTCGGCGTGCCGTAGTAGTGGTCATAGACCTTGGCGTATTCGAGGAAGGCATCTTCTTCGATGAGCTTCTCGAACTGTTCATTGGTGCGGAAGAAATAGCTCTCCCCCTCCACTTCCCCTTTTCGGGGATCTCTTGTCGTCATCGAGACGGAATACTGAAGATCCGGAAATTTCTCGCGGATGGCATTGCAGATGGTCCCCTTCCCCGCACCGCTCGGGCCGGAGACGACCAGAAGAATGCCTTCATCTTTTTTCGCTGTCTGTGCCATCAGTTTTCATCCATTCCTTCAGAAGTGATCACATCTTTATTCATCAGTCTGTGAGAAATCGTTTCCGGCTGTACGGCGGAAAGAATGATCTGCCCGCTGTCCATGATGAGGACGGCTCTCGTCTTTCTGCCGTAGGTGGCATCGATGAGATCCCCTTTGTCACGGGAGTCCTGGATCATACGTTTCACCGGTGCAGACTCCGGGCTGATGATCGCCATCACGCGCGCTGCAGCTGCCATATTGCCAAAACCGATATTAATCAAAGAAAAACCCACTTTTATGTCTCTCCTTACTTTATATTGACTAGACTTGCGTCTCTTCATCTGTAACGATAATTATACCATAAAATGACGGCCGCTTCACGGATTTCTTCAGAAATCGCGAATTTAGGCTGTGTGGGAATGGCTGGAAGGTGCAATGGGGAAGGCGGGGAAGGCAGCGGCTTCGACGCCATCCTATATTCGGCGTGAAGCGTCGCTTTTTCCCCTATTCTCATTCAGCTTGCCTAGCAGAGCCCTCTCCGCCCCTACGGGGCACCTTCCCCATTGGGAAGGAAAGGCGAACGGTCGTTCCTTTGGGCCGACATGCGCTTCAAACGAATGCGTGTTCGCAGGATCATGGAGAGATGTTCCGTATAAATACGCGGCGCTTCGGGTTTTGACGCAGTGCACCACAAGTTTGAAAGCAGGGATGAGTGACCGTGCACCTCTCCGCTTTCCTCATCTGTCTTTCATACGGCTAGAACCCTATCCGGCTCGCTTCGCTCGCCACCTTCCCCACGCGGGGAAGGCTTTGATGCGGGGAAGACGGTGTTCTCGTTTCGCTATCTTCCCCATAGGGGAAGGCGGTACTCTCATTTTCCGCCCTTGAGATGCATTTCCCTACTCTCTTTCATACCGCCAGTGCCCTATCCGCCCCTACGGGGCACCTTCCCCATTGGGAAGGAAAGACGAACGGTCGTTCTTTTGAGTCGACATGTGCTTCAAACGAATGCGCGTTCGCAGGATCATGGAGAGATGTTCCGTATAAATACGCGGCGCTTCGGGTTTTGACGCAGTTCACCACAAGTTTGAAGAAAGCAGGGATGAGTGACCGCGCACCTCTCCGCTTTCCTCATCTGTCTTTCATACGGCTAGAACCCTATCCGGCTTGCTATGCTCGCCACCTTCCCCACGCGGGGAAGGCGGTATTCTCATTTTCCGACCTTGAGACGCATTTCCCCACGCTCTTTCATACCGCCAGTGCCCTATCCGCCCCTACGGGGCACCTTCCCCGGGAGGCTGATGATACGAGGGAAACCTGCCATCGCAGACCATCGGGCATCGCCAGATTTATACTGCGGCGAAGCCGCCACCACAACCTTGAACCCTGAACCCTGAACCCATCATTTTCCCTTTTCCATCAAAAAAAGAACCCGCTTTGCAGGTTCTTTTTGCATATCTACCATTTATTTCTTGCTGAAAGCATAGAGCTTTTCTGTCACGCGGTCGACTTCGGCATAGAGTTTTTCTGTGTCGATGGTCGTCATCTCCTTGTGACGCATGACGGTCTTGCCATTGATGATGACGGTGTCAACGTCCATGGAGTTTCCTGCATAGACGGCAAGGGAGACGCTGTCGAAGCGTGGGTGCCAGTGGAAGCCGCTTCTGTCCACGAGGATGATATCGGCGAGTGCGCCCTTTTCCAGTTTGCCAAGGTCATCATAGCCGAGGCATTTGGCGCCATCGACGGTCGCCATCTCCATGGTTTCGGTTGCAGTGATGGCGAAGGGATCGTAGGTATTCGCTTTATGGATGAGGGAGGCGAGGCGCATTTCTGCGAACATGTCGAGCTTATTATTGGAGGAGGCGCCATCGGTCCCAAGGCCGACGGTGACGCCGGCTTTTCTCATCTTGACGACCGGTGCGATGCCGGAGGCGAGCTTCAGGTTGCTGCCCGGATTATGTGCGACGCGGACGTGCTTTTCCTGCATGATGGCGATGTCTTCGTCGGTCACATGGACGCAGTGGGCTGCGAGTGTCGGCAGCTCGAAGAGACCGAGGTCATTCATGAGGGCGATCGGTGTCTTGCCGTATTCCTTGAGGCAATTATCTACCTCCCCTTTTGTTTCGGAGAGATGGATGTGGATCGGGATGCCGTGCTTCATCGCTTCGTCGCGCACCTGCCTAATGTAGTCCGGCGGGCAGGTGTAGGGAGCGTGCGGTCCGAGCATGACATGGAAGCGTCCGTCTCCGGCACCTTCCCATTTCTCGAAGAGCTCAATATTCTCCTGAAGGCCGCTTTGTGCATTCGGGCTGATGCCTGCGAGGCCGCGTGCCAGATTTCCGCGGATACCGGCTTTGTCAGCTGCCTTCGCGCAGGAGTCCATGAACATGTACATGTCGCAGAAGGCGGTGGTGCCGCCGCGGATCATTTCTGCGAAAGCAAGCATGCTTCCCCAGTAGACGATGTCGTCGTCGAGGTGGTCTTCAGCCGGCCAGATCTTGTTCTGCAGCCAGTCCATCAGTTCCATATCGTCGGCGTAGGAGCGGAACAGTGTCATCGCAACGTGAGTGTGGGTATTCACGAGCCCGGGCATGGCCAGCATGCCTTTCCCATTGATGACTTCCGCATAGTCTTCGTCTTTTGGGTTTTCCGGGAAATCTTTGATATATTTCCCGTCTAAAGAAATATTCTGGTTTTCGGTGACTTTGCCGTTCTGGTAAAGTCCGATGTTTTTGATCAGTGTGGTCATATCAATGCTCCTTGCTTAGTCGAGTCCCAGGTACTTTTTCTGTGCTTCTGTCAGGGTATCGATCTGGTATCCCATGGCAGCGAGCTTGATGGAGGCGATCTTGGTATCCAGTTCATGCGGAAGGGTGTAGACGGCCGGCTTCATATCCTTGCCGTGCTGGAGGAGGTAGCGGGCTGCGAGGGTCTGCATCGCAAAGGAGAGGTCCATGATCTCTGCCGGATGGCCATCCCCTGCTGCAAGGTTCACGAGGCGGCCTTCAGCCATGAGGAAGACGGTCTTGCCGTTTGGCAGGACATAGCCTTCAATGTTCTTGCGGGCTTCGTAGTGAGAGACGGCGATGCGTTCCAGATCCTTGCGGCTGACTTCGCAGTCAAAGTGGCCAGCATTCGCACAGATGGCGCCGTCCTTCATCGCGAGGAAATGCGGTTCGGTGATGATGTCGATGTCGCCGGTGACGGTGAGGAAAATGTCACCGTGCTTAGCAGCTTCTGCCATCGGCATGACTTCGAATCCATCCATCACGGCTTCGATGGCTTTGATGGGATCGACTTCTGTCACGATGACATGCGCGCCGAGCCCTTTCGCACGCATCGCACAGCCTTTGCCGCACCAGCCATAGCCTGCGATGACAGCGGTCTTGCCGGTGACAGTGAGATTTGTGCTGCGGATGATGCCGTCCCAGGCGGACTGTCCGGTGCCGTAGCGGTTATCAAAAAGGTACTTGCAGTAGGAATCATTGACTGCGATCATCGGGAATTCCAGCTTGTTTTCTTTTTCAAGGATTTTCAGACGGTATACGCCCGTGGTGGTCTCTTCGGAGCCGCCGATGAGGTTCTTCTGGCACTCTTTTCTGGTGGTATGGAGCAGGTGGACGAGGTCGCCGCCGTCATCGATGATAATGTCAGGCATGTGATCGAGGGCCTTATTCAGGAACATGAAGTATTCCTCTTCGGTGCAGGCATGCCATGCATAGACGGTGACGCCGCTCTTGACGAGGCCGGCTGCGATCGGGTCCTGCGTGGAGAGCGGATTGCTGCCGGTGCAGATGACATTCGCCCCCGCCGCTTTCAGCGTGAGCGCGAGGTAGGCGGTCTTCGCTTCGAGGTGGATGGACATGACGATGGTCTTGCCTTTGAAAATCTGCTCTTTGACGAATTCTTCACGCAGTGTATTCAGCGCGGGCATGAATTTTTCGACCCAGGAAATACGCTGCAGACCTTCGTCAGCAAGGGAAATATCACGAATCATGGATTCAGACATGGATGGACTCCTTTCGGAAAACAGTAAAGGTTAAAGGTTCAGGGTTCAGGGTTAGCCCGTGAGCGGGACGTCCCTTGATTGCGTGCAAAAGAGGGGGAGCGGGTTCAACACAGGTTCAGAGGGTTCAACGGGGGTGGTGCGGCGCATAAAAATATGGAGGCGCCGCGGAGGTTTGAGACTAGCGGTTTTCTCGTATCGCAAACCTAATCCCTAGCCACTAATCCCTAGCTACCAGTCACTAGTCACTAGTCCCCAGCTACTTTTTTATTTTGAAAGTTCTTTCTTGTACCGCGCGATCGTCTCTTCATATGGCGCTTTCAGGACGCCTTTTTCTGTGATGATGCCGGCGATGAGAGAGGATGGCGTGACGTCGAAGGCGGGATTATAGACAGGGACGTCTTTCGGCGCGGTGTAGATGCCGGCAAATTTCCGCACTTCGTCCGGATTTCTTTCTTCGATGACGATTTCCTTCCCGGAGGAGATGGAAAAGTCAAATGTCGAGAATGGTGCAGCGATGTAGAAAGGGATATGGTGGTAGGCTGCCATGACGGCGAGGCCGTAGGTGCCGATCTTGTTGGCGGTATCGCCATTCGCTGCGATGCGGTCGGCTCCGACGATGACGGCGTCGATTTCCTTATCACGCATGACGGCGGCGGACATCGTATCGGAGATGAGGCAGCATGGGATATGTCCTTCCATGAGCTCGGTCGCGGTGAGGCGGCTCCCCTGCAGGAGCGGGCGCGTCTCATCCGCATACACGCACTCGATCGCGCCCCTTTCATGAAGGACGGAGAGGACACCGAATGCCGTGCCGATGCCTGCGGTCGCCAGCGCTCCCGTATTGCAGTGGGTCAGGATGCGAAGGCCCTTCCTTCCGTGGAAAAGGTCTGCGCCATTTTCACCGATGGACCGGCAGGTGTGAATATCCTCTGCTTCGATCTCCTTCGCGCGCGCTAGGAGCGCATCCCCCGCTTCTTTGGCGGGATATCGAGCGAAGACTTTCTCCATCTCGGAAACCGCCCATGAGAGATTCACCGCTGTCGGACGCGCCGCGCTGATTTCCTCGCAGGCGTGATGAAAGTGAGCGGATACATCGGGCGCGGAAAGGCATTCCCTATAGGCGAGGAGGACGGCGTAGGCGGCTGCGACACCGATCGCCGGGGCTCCGCGCACCGCAAGGATGCGGATGGCATCGGCTACCTCTCGGTAGTCCGTGCAGCTTAGATAGGTGATCTCAGAGGGGAGCTTCGTCTGGTCAAGAAGGCGGAGGCTCTCCCCTTCCCAAGCAAGTGATTTCAGCGCGCTCATACGTGAAATCCTCCGAAGGCTTTTGCTGCGTGGCGGCAGTGGCAGTCCTTCTCTACATCATACGTCGCAAAGACATCGGTCACGATGCGATACATATTGCGGCTGTTTTCCGCCATGCAGTCCAGAACTTCCTGATGACTCAGTTCTTCTTTTGTGATGCCGGCCGCGAAATTCGTGACCATGGAAATGCTCGCGTAGCAGATCTCCGCTTCACGGGCGAGCTGGCACTCCGGTACATTCGTCATGCCGACGACATCAGCGCCCCACATGCGGTATGCCTTGATTTCTGCCGGAGTCTCGAAACGCGGCCCCTCGGTGCAGATGTATGTCCCCGTCGGATGTACGGTGATGCCTTCCTTCCTGCCGGCGGCCAGGATCGCGTTTCGAAGCGAGGTGCAGTACGGATGGCTCATGTCGAGATGCGCGACGCCATAGCGCTCGCCATCATAGAAGGTCCCTTCGCGGGATTTCGTCATATCGATGAACTGATCCAGAAGCACCAGCTCGCCCGGCTTATAGTCCGGATTCAGTGAGCCGACTGCCGTCGTCGTGATGACGGCGGCGACATCCAGCATTTTCAGGGCAAACATATTGGCGCGGTAATTGATCTTGTGCGGCGGGATCGTGTGATGCGCCCCATGACGGGACAGATGGATGATTTCCCTGCCTTCAAAGAAACCGGCCTCATACTTCGCTTCGCCATAAGGTGTCTCGATGATATGCTCCGTCACGTCCTGCAGCAGGACAGAATTTTCCGCTCCGGTGCCGCCGATGAAAGCGATTTTTTTCATTGTACATGATCTCCTTCCATGAACCATTTCGAAAGTGTATCTCGATCGATCGTATATTTCTTATCACAGTACGGGCAGACGATCTCGATGGACGGATCGGCGAGCAGGCTCTGCTTCTCCGCCTCTGGGAGAGACTTCAGCGTCCCTTTGATGCGTTCTTCCGAGCAGGTGCAGCGGAAGGTCAAAGGCCCGTCTTTGAGCAGTTCAAACTTGCCTTCGACCAGAAGTTTTTCCAGAGAGCCCTTTTCTTTGGCATCCTTCGTCAGGTCCCAGCGATCCAGCTCGCGGAAAAGCTCGGCGAATTTTCCCATATTTCCTTCCGGCAGGAGCTGCGCCATGAAGCCGACCGAGCGCAGGATGTCGCCCTTCTCGGTCATGGAAAGATCCAGCTTCACCGCCGACAGCGTCTGCTCAGACGTATTCATATACTCGGTGAGGCACGCCGACATATCTCCATGAGACAAGTTCACCGTGCTTGTGTACGGGAGCTTCAGGAGCGAGTAGCGCGTCACGAAGAGCTGCCCCTTCGCAGCCACCAGCGCCGCCTCATGCACATCGTCACAAGGCACGCCTTCCCCAGCTTCCGGATGATCGAGGAAACCGCGGACAAAGCGCCCGTCATAGGCATCGACGTGGATCGTCCCCAAGGGGCTTCCCGTCACCCACTGGAAGGAAATCCCTTCGTGATTCTTGAAATCATTGATCAGGATCGCCGCTCCGGTCATCGCCTTCGCGAGGATCCTCGCAGACGCCGGCGGCAGATGATGGATCGCTTCCGCTTCGAGGGATACATTCGACGTATCCGCGACAGTCAGCCGGATGCCGTCCGCGCTCAGATAATGCTGAATGGTATTCGTATTCATAGTCTAAACCTCTGGTATACATGAAATTTTTGCCGTGTTGAATGCTCCGGCAGCAGTATAAATCGGATATATTATAGCATAATGGAAAGAGGAATGGCGAGGTTTATAGGGGTGGCCCGTGGGGCGTATCACCCGGTAGCTCTGTTTCAAAGTCGCGTTTGAATGAGAAATGCGAAGTGGCGTGGCGCAAAAATAGGGAAGCGCCGCAGGATATGGATGGCGGCGATGCCTGAAAGCGGCATTTAGTCACCAGTCACGAGTCACTAGTCCCTCCCATTGCATAAAGTTTGAAAGCAGGGATGAGTAGCTAGGGATTAGGGATTAGAAGCAAGCGGTGATCGAAATTTCGCAATTGACACGTTGACCGTTCTGCAAGGAAGATCTCTCGGCACGCTCGAGATGACGACGGCGCGAAGCGCTATCAAAATTCTGCGGCGCTTCCCTATTTTTATGCGCCGCACCACCATTTCGCATTTTTCATTTAAGCGAAACTTTCAAACGTAATCAAAGGGCAACCCGCTCCACGGGCTAACCCCGAAACCCCCATATATTCTACGCATTTTCTCATGTTTTTGGTTGACTGAACTATGAATTTATGGTATTGTTGAATCATGCTCAATAAGAGCAGTGTAAGTCATTTTTTTAGGAGGAATTTCCATGAAAGGTACAGTTAAGTGGTTCAGTGCAGAAAAAGGCTACGGCTTTATTGAAAGAGAAGAAGGCGGCGACGTTTTCGTTCATTTCTCTGCTATTCAGGCTGACGGCTTCAAAACACTGAATGAAGGCCAGAAGGTCGATTTCGAAATTATTGATGGTGCAAGAGGACCTCAGGCTGCTAACGTTAAAGTTGAAGGCTGATCACTGAACTGACTGCTATATAGCGTAAGTTTGTAACCAAAGATAAAAAGAGAGCCGTGAATCAAACGATTCACGGCTCTCTTTTTGCTTGTTTCACAGCCCGCCTGATTATGCTTTCTTTCCGGAGATATTCTCCCTCATCTCGGTATCGGCTGCAATATTTTTCATCTGATAGTAATCCATGACCCCCAGATTTCCTTTCTGAAGGGCTTCTGCCATAGCCTTGGGTACTTCGGCCTGGGCTTCGACGACTTTTGCCTGCATTTCCTGGGTATAGGCGCGCATTTCCTGCTCCTTGGCGACAGCCATGGCGCGGCGTTCTTCAGCTCGTGCCTGCGCGATCTGTTTATCCGCTTCTGCCTGATCGGTCTGGAGCTGGGCGCCGATATTTCTGCCTACGTCGACATCAGCGATATCGATGGAGAGGATTTCAAAGGCTGTCCCCGAGTCGAGGCCTTTGCCGAGGACCGTGCGGGAAATATGGTCCGGATTTTCCAGTACGTCGGTGTGCTTTTCGGAGGAGCCGACGGTCGTGACGATGCCTTCCCCGACGCGGGCGATGATGGTCGCCTCCCCTGCCCCGCCGACGAGGCGGTCGATATTCGCACGGACGGTGACACGCGCGCGGACCTTGAGCTCGATGCCGTTCTTTGCGACCGCAGAAATGGTCGGGGTCTCGATGACTTTCGGATTGACACTCATCTGGACAGCTTCAAGGACATTGCGGCCTGCGAGGTCGATGGCAGCTGCCTGCTCGAAGGAGAGATCGATCTGTGCGCGGTGCGCTGCGATCAGGGCATCGACGACGTTATCCACATTGCCGCCTGCGAGGTAGTGCGCTTCGAGCTGGTTCACATTGAGAGAAAGTCCCGCTTTCGTGCCTTTGATGAGCGGCAGCACGATCATCTGCGGAGAGACGCGGCGGATCCGCATCCCCACCAGATTGAAGAGGGAGATATTCACATCCGCGGCGAGCGCGGAGATCCAGAGTCCGATCGGCACGAAGTGCAGCAGGACGGACAGAGCCGCGATGGCGATGAAAAAGATGATCACCGGAAAGAGTAAAAGTTCCATACATGCCTCCTTTTTATAATCAGGAATCAATGTGAGTCCGCTTGGCAGGACTCTCAGCTTGCGGCTTCGGAAAGAGTATGCCGAAGCCATGGGTCAAAGGGTCAGAGGATCTGCCTCTGCGATAGGATCGGCGCTGGCAATCCTATCGCACCTGCCTAGCGGGCATCCGCTTTTTTCACGACAAGATAGCTTCCTTCTGCCTTGATGACGATGACCTTCTTCCCCTTCTCTATGAAGTCACCACGAGAGACAGCGTCCAGGATATGGCCTTCGATATCCACTTTGCCGGACGGGCGAAGGACTGAGTCCGTCATCCCCTCTTTCCCGGCATAGGAAGACAGATCCGCAGCAGAAGACTTGAAGCCTTTCTGTCCGGTGAGGGAATCGCGCAATGTGACTTTCTGCCACAGCCGGCTTTGTGAAAGGTGATCGAGCAAGAAATAGAAACCGATTCCGGCGAGAAGTACGCCACCCGACAGGATATAGAGGGCCGTCATATCTCCGCCGAAGGTGAAGAAAAGCCCGGAGAGAAGGAGAACGAGGCCTATGACAGCCGCTACGCCTGTCATGAGTGCCAAAATATCCAGAATGACCAGCGCCAGTCCGCCGAAGTACAAGACAGCTTCGAGCATCTGATCGCCTTCTGACCAATTCGCTCCGATCAGAAGACAGCCAGCGATCGCCGCTGCCAGTGCCCCGCCCGAGAATCCGGCGGTCTTGATCTCCGCCAGCAGCGAGATAAGGATGACGGCGGATAAGAGACCTTCTACGATCGGGTGCCTAAAAACGTCTGCCATAGGCATGGCATCGGCTGCCAGCACCTGCATGGGAAAGAACAGCAGGAGAAATAGGAATTTCTTCATTTTTGATGGGATGCCTCCTTTCGCGCCATGATTTCCTATTCATTATACACTATACGGGAAAGGTTTTTCCTGTATTTTTTCCACCTTCCCTTGTTACAGTAGATGCACAGAAAAGAACCCCGAAGGCAGGCTTCGGGGTTCTTTTCTGTCGGAAAATCAGTCGACCGGTTTTGCGAAGAGGTCTTTTTCTTTCTCTTTCTTGAGAGCGGTCTTGATGTGCAGTTCTTTCAGCTGCTTATCAGCGACTACGGACGGTGCCTGGGTGAGCGGATCGATCGCGCTCTGGGTCTTCGGGAAGGCGATGACATCGCGGATGGAGTCGAGGTGGAGCATCAGCATGACGAGACGGTCAAGGCCGAGGGCGATGCCTGCATGCGGCGGAGCGCCGTACTTGAATGCATCAAGCAGGAAGCCGAATTTCTGCTCTGCTTCTTCCTGAGAGATACCGATGGCTTCGAATACTTTTTCCTGCAGATCCTGCTGGTAGATACGAAGGGAGCCGCCGCCGGCTTCGACACCGTTCAGGACCATGTCATAGGCTTTCGCATAGACCTTGGACGGATCGGTGAGGAGGTACTGTACATCTTCATCTCTTGGTGCGGTGAATGGATGATGTTCAGCGACGTAGCGTTTTTCTTCTTCGCTGTATTCGAACATCGGGAAGTCGGTGACCCAGCGGAAGCAGAATTCATTCGGGTCGATGAGGCCCATGCGGCGAGCCATTTCGAGACGGAGTTCGCCAAGAGCCTGTGCGACGACCTTCGGCTTGTCCGCAATGATGAGGACGAGGTCGCCTTTTTCTGCTTCGCAGACTTTGCCGATTTCACGGATCTTGTCTTCGCCGAGGAATTTGGTGATCTGGCATTTCAGGCTGCCGTCTTCATTGAAGCCGATCCATGCGAGGCCTTTGGCGCCATAGTGGCCGACGTATTCGACGAGGCCGTCGAGTTCACGACGCGGGATGCCGGCATCGCCTTTGACGGTGATGGCTTTCACGCAGCCGCCATTGTCAAGGACGGAGCGGAATACTTTGAATCCGGTGTCACGGAGCAGGTCGGATACATCATAGAAATGCATATCGAAGCGAAGGTCCGGCTTGTCGGAGCCATAGAGAGCCATGGCGTCATCCCATTTGATTCTCTTGAACGGGATCTCAATATCGACATTGAGGACTTTCTTGAAGACTCTCTGCATCATGTGTTCCATGAGGTCCAGGATGAAGTCCTGGTCTTCGAAGGAGAGCTCCATATCCAGCTGGGTGAATTCCGGCTGGCGATCGGCACGCAGGTCTTCATCGCGGAAGCAGCGAGCGACCTGGAAATAGCGTTCCAGACCGGAAACCATGAGCAGCTGTTTGAAGAGCTGCGGGGACTGCGGGAGCGCGTAGAATTTGCCCGGGTTCACGCGGGATGGTACGAGGTAGTCGCGTGCGCCTTCCGGAGTGCTCTTGGTGAGCATCGGGGTTTCGATTTCGAGGAAATTGTGTTCATCGAGGAAGGTTCTCATCTCATGTACGATCTTATGACGCATGATGAGGTGGTTCTGCATTTCCGGACGGCGCAGGTCGATATAGCGGTATTTCAGACGGACGTTTTCATCGACGTCGATGCCATCTTCGACATAGAATGGCGGGGTCTTTGCTTTATTCAGGATACGAAGCTCGGAAACGACGACTTCCACCTTGCCAGTCTTCATCTTCGGGTTGACAGTTTCTTCGCTTCTCTCTCTGACCTTGCCTTTGACAGCGAGGACAAATTCACTGCGGCAGGCTTCCGCCTTGTGGAATGCTTCTTCCCCGTACTGTGGGCTCATGACGAGCTGTACAATACCGCTTCTGTCGCGAAGGTCGATGAAGATAAGACCGCCATGGTCACGACGGGTATTCACCCAGCCTGCCAGTGTCAGTTCTTTGCCGCAGTCATTTTCTGTTACCAGACCGCATCCGCAGGATCTATGCATCCCTGCCATTGTTTCCATATTAGAGCACCTCTTTATAAAAATGTTGACGCTGCGAGAAATCTCGAGGAGATCCCGTCAGCGAAAATAAATGATATGTTAGATTGGTTGTGAGTGGATCAAGGGGAGCTATAGCTCGATGGCAAATGAAAGCTCTGCTCGAATGAGAAATGAGAAGTGGTATTTAGTCACCAGTCACTTGCGTTTCCCTATTCCTTAGCTAACTCATTCTTAAACTTTGAAATTGATTACAAGGGAATGGTCGTCTCACATCATTTTCAAGTCGTTATGCAGAAGGCTGCCTCTTCGAGGCAGATCAATCCTGCGCCTTTGGCGCGCCCCTTCTCCAAGGGGTTGCTCAGTTGGGAGATGCATGGCATCCCTAGTCACCAGTCACAAAACGATTATTTCTCAAACTTTGCCACATAGGAAGCGACTTCTGCAAAAGGAATCTCTTCCTGTGTGCCTTCAGCCATGTTCTTGACCATGGCTTTGCCGCTTTCGAGTTCATTGCTGCCGATGATGACGGTGAAGTCCGACTTGGTCTTGCCGGCCTGCTTCATCTGGCCTTTGAGGCTTCTGCCCTGCAGGTCCATATCCGTGATGACGCCATCCTGACGCAGTGCGAACTGGATCTTCACGCCTTCTGCCTGCGCTTCTTCGCCAAGAGCGGCGATGTAGACGTGTTTTTCTGCTTTCGGCTCGGGGATCAGATGCTGCATTTCCAGAGCGAGCAGGAGACGTTCCAGACCGATCGCAAAGCCGATGCCTGGTGTGGAAGGGCCGCCGATTTCCTCGACGAGGCCGTCATAGCGGCCGCCGCCGCAGACCGCGCTCTGCGCTCCGAGCGGCGGGTACTGGATCTCGAAAGCGGTATTCGTATAGTAGTCGAGCCCGCGCACCAGCTTCGGGTCGATGGTGTAGGAAATCCCAAGTGCTGTGAGGTAGGATTTCAGAGCTTCGAACTTCTGATGGCAGTCCTCGCAGAGATAGTCCGTGATGACCGGCGCACCGACAGCCGCCGCTTTGCAGCCCTCTTCCTTGCAGTCGAGCAGGCGAAGCGGATTCTTGTGAAGCCTTGCCTTGCAGTCTTCACAGAGCTGGCTCTCCTTGGGTTCGAAGAATTCGATGAGCTTCTGCCGATACTGCGGACGGCAGTTTGCATCGCCGATGGAGTTCAGATGGAGATCGAGATCCTTCAGTCCGAGTTTATGGAAAATTTCGCAAGCCATCGCGATGACTTCTGCATCCGCGAGCGGAGAGGACGCACCGAGGACTTCCAGACCAAACTGGTGGAATTCACGGTAGCGGCCGGCCTGGGGACGGTCATAGCGGAACATGGAGCCGATGTAGAACATCTTATGCACCTGCTGGTCTCCATACATCTTATGTTCCAGATACGCGCGGACAGCAGACGCTGTATTTTCCGGGCGCAGGGTGACAGAGCGATCGCCTCTGTCCTTGAAGGTATACATTTCCTTCGTCACGACGTCGGTGGTATCGCCGATGCCGCGCTGAAATAATTCTGTCGCTTCGATGATCGGGGTACGGATTTCTTTGTATCCGTAGCGCGCACATACGTCACGAATGACGCCTTCCATGTAGTCCCACTTGTAGACTTCGTCCGGCAGGATATCATGGGTTCCTTTTAATGCCTGCATTGTGACACCTCTTTACTTGATTTGATAGCTATTCCAAAGGAACAGGAGCTTGACTCCCCTCCTCTGGCTATCAAAGACATTAACAAACTAAATTGTACCATTTCTACAGGGGAAATGGCAAATGAAAAATGGGATTAAGGGTTCAAGGTTCAGGGTTAGCCTTTGGACGTGCTGTCCCTTGATTTCTCGCAAAAGAGGTTCAGCAGGTTCTACGGGTTCAAAGGGATTGGCGCGGCGCATTTCGTCATCCTGAGCGGAGAAAAACGTCGTATGTTGAAAAATGGCTTATCTGAAATGTGAGAACTGAGTCGAAGGATCTAAGCACCGCAGAGTCAAATCGAACAACGATTTAATCAGTGTTTCCCTAAGCGCCGCGGAGGTTTGAAATTGGCGATTTTCTCGTATCGTAAACCTAATCCCTAGCTACTAATTACTAGTCACTAGCTACTTATCTTTCATACATGCATCATTTGCCAGTCTGCAAGGAAAGATTTCTCGCTTCGCTCGAAATGACGATACGGGAGTCTGAAGTCTTTTAGTCACCAGTCACCAGTCCCTAGTCACCCAACGTGCCTCATCTCAGCTACTCATCGCTCTCCATCTTTGCACAGTCTTTGCAATAGCCGTAGAATTTCAGCTGGTAGTCGACCACGTGGAATCCGCTCTCTTTCTGGATCTTGTCCTTCACATCGGAAAGAAATAATTCATGGGAGAATTCGATCACTTTCCCGCAGCCTAGACAAATGAGATGGTAATGGGAATGATTCAGTGAGCGATCATTCAGCTCATAGCGACTGCGCCCATCACCGAAGTCGAGCTTTTTGAGAAGCTCCAGTGATGTGAATAATTCCAGCGAGCGGTAGACTGTCGCAAGTCCGATGTCCGGATTCTCATCCCGCACCGCCGCATACAGGTCTTCTGCACTCAGGTGTTTTTCTTTGCTGTCAAGGAAGGCCTGCAGAATGACCTGACGCTGGGAAGTGAATTTATATTTGTGCTCACGGATTTTTTTCCTCAGCGTATTCATAACCGTGGACTTTTTCATGAAAATGCCTCCGCTTTTAAATGAGAAATGAGCAATTAAGGAAACAACGATTGAATCAGCGTTTCCTTAAAAATGTGAAATGGTAGCGGCTTCGCCACAAGGATACAAATGGAAGATGATCGAAGGGAATGCTTCGATCCGAAGCCACCAGTCACTATTTTCCCGTCTTGTACTTGTCATAAAACCACATATGCCGCAGGATGACCTGCAGGACGGCGACGAGCGGGACGGAGATCATCATACCGATGACGCCGAAAAGCTGCCCGCCGATGAGGACACCGGCAATGATCGCGACGGGATGCACATCGATGATGCTGCCCATGAGTTTGGGCATGAAGAAATGACCGTCGAGCTGCTGGACGATGATGTAGAAGATGATGACTTTCGCCATGACGCCTGTCCCCTGAAGCAGAGCGAGTAAGACGGGCGGGAGCGCTCCGATGATCGGCCCGATGAGGGGGATCATTTCCACGACGCCTGCCAGAAGTCCGATGACCAGAGGATAGGGAATGTTCATGGACCACATGCCGAGGAAAACGACAAAGGCCATGATGACGGAAAGGAGCAGCTGCCCGCGCAGGTATGCATTCAGCATGAAGTGGATTTCTTTGAAGATCGTCTCGAGATGATGATGGAAACGGTCAGGAAAGAAACCGATGAAGACATGCACGAAATAGCTGCCTCTCTTCATCATGTAGAAGGTGATGAAGGGGACGACGATGAGCTCGACCACCGTGCTGGCAAAAGAGAAGATCGCGGACAGGCTGAACTGTGCGACTTTCAGTGTGTACTCTCCGATATCCTGAATGATGCGGGAAATGAAATTTTTCGCTTCCGGCGGCATCAGGGAGAGCTGGTATTGCCGCTCGATCTCCGGGATCGCCTGCTGCACAGCTGTCATCATATCCGGGATGCCTTTCACGAAGGCGCGGAATTCACCGATGAATGGCACGACGATGTGGACGAGGATCATATAGACAATGCCGACGAAAATGGCAAAGGAAATCAGGATCGCCACGTCATAAGGCATCTTCGCCATCCCGCGGCAGACGCGGATATGCTCATGGATGAATTTCGCGAGCGGATTCAAAAGGATCGCGAGCACGAGAGAGACCGTGAACGGAAAGAGGATCATGGGCGCAGCGACCACAAGCCCAAAGAAAAAGAGTGCGATCGCGATGCGCATCCAAAATTCAGCGCCCCATCTCATAGGCCGCCTCCCACCAGAAAGGGATTTGTCTTCTTTTCATGGCCGATGGTCGTCGGATCACCATGTCCGGAAAGCACGGTCACGGTATCCGGCAGGCAGAAAAGATTCTTCCGGATGGCGGTCACGAGTGTCGTCATACTGCCTCCGGGGAAATCGGTGCGTCCGATGGAGCCATGGAAAAGGGAGTCTCCCGTGAAGACGATCCCCTCCTTCGCTTCATAGAAGGAAATCCCGCCCGGTGTATGCCCCGGGGTATCGATCACGGTGAAGTCCAGTCCGCAGGTCTTGATATGGTCTTCCCCTTTCACCCAGTGCTCCGGATCCTCTACGAGTACGTGGTCGGGGAATGTATAGGATAAATTCTTGGAAGGGTCTTTCAGATACGAGGCGTCTCCGCGGCTCATGTACAGCTCGGCTTTTGGGAAACGGGCGCGCAGCGCATTCATGCCTGCCATATGATCCACATGGGCATGGGTCAGAAAAATAGATCTCAGCTCGATCTGATCCTGCAGGATGGCATGGATGTAGTGCTCCGGCGTAAAGGAGGGATCCACCACCAGCCCTTCCATGGTCTTTTCATTGTACACGATATAGGTGTTTGTCATAAAAGGACCGAGTACTGTGTATTTGATTTTCATCACAAATCCTCCTTTGATTCGCGCTTTTAGAGCGATGACCACGGTTAAGGAAATGCTGATTCAATCGCAGAATCGGTATTTCCTTAGAAATTCTTTTCACTGTCAAGAAGCAGTGTCACGGGCCCGTCGTTTTCGAGGGCCACTTTCATATGGGTACGGAAACGTCCGGTCCCGACAGAGACACCGGCTTTCCGGCAGATGTCAACGACATATTCATAGAGCTCATTCGCCCGCTCCGGAAGCTCGGCCTGTGAAAAGCTGGGCCGGCGCCCTTTTCTGGCGTCTCCATAGAGAGTGAACTGGGAAACGATCGCAAGCTCCCCTTTCACGTCCAAGAGGGACAGGTTCAGTTTATCATTTTCATCTTCAAAGATGCGAAGGTGCAGGATCTTGTCTGCGATGTACTCGGCATCTTTCTCCGTATCGCCTTTTTTGACGCCCAGAAGGACAACGAAGCCTTTGGAAATGGAAGCGGTTTCTTCGCCTTCGGAGTCTACTTTGCACCAGTTGCATTTTTGAACGACAGCACGCATAGATAGGTCTCCTTTATAAAATGGTTCAGGGTTCGGGGGTAGCCCTTTGGGCGGCTCCGTCCACTGATTATGAATGAAAGCTTTGCGCGAATTAGGAATGAGGAATTAGGAATGGTGGTGCGGCGCATAAAAACTCAGAAGCGCCGCAGAGTATAAAATAGTGGCGATGCCCGAAGATGGCATTTCAGTCACAAGTCACAAGTCACAAGTCACCAATTCCCACTAATTTTCCCCCTTCGATGAGCGCATACGGCGCACGGAGTGGACGCCCTTGATGCGGCGGACCTTGGTCATGATGAAGTCGAGCTGCGCCAGATCTTTGATCTGGATACCAAGGTTCATGACAGCCATGCCGTTGCTTTCGACCTTGACATTCGCCGCAGAGACGGAGAGCTTCATCTCAGTCAATACCGCCAGGATGTCCGCCATGAGACCGGTACGGTCGTAGCAGATGACTTCGATCGTGACGAGGAACATGCCGCCCGTCTCTTCTTCCCATGACACATCGATCATGCGGTCTTTGTCCGGGAAATTGATGGCATTCGGACAGTCCGCACAATGAACTGAGACGCCGCGGCCGCGTGTCACGAAGCCGACGATGGAGTCACCCGGCACCGGAGTGCAGCACTTGGCGAGGTGGACTTCGAGTCCCACTTCCCCGCGGACGAGGATGCCGGAGGATGAGCGCGCTTTCATGCTGCGCATCTTGAGATTTTCCAGATCTTTGGCGGTCTTTTGGAGTACGGGTTTCTGGAGAGCGAGCTCCTTCTTGTATCTTTCCGTGAGCTTCACCATCGTGCTCTTTACGGGGATACCGCCGAAACCGATGGCAGCAAGAAGGTCGTCGGTGGTCGGACAGTTGAAGGTCTTCGCGACCTCGAGCAAACGGTCTTTCCCGATGAGCTTCTTCCACTCATAGCCGAGACGGTCTGTTTCCTCGAGGAGGAGCTGCTGCCCGCGCGCAATATTTTCTTCCCTGTTTTCTTTCTTGAACCAGCTGCGGATCTTCGCCTTGCTGTCAGCCGCGCCGACCATATTGATCCAGTCATAGCTCGGCTTGCCATTTTTTGAAGTGATGACAGAGACGATGTCCCCATTCTTCAGCTTCGTATCGAGCGGGACGATCTTATTATTCACCTTCGCGCCGATGCAGCGGTTGCCGACTTCGGTATGGATGCGGTAGGCAAAGTCGATCGGGATCGAGCCTTTCGGCAGGTTGATGACATCGCCCTTCGGTGTGAAGACGAAGACTTCATCTGAGAAAACATCGAGCTTCAGGGCATTCATGAATTCCTTCGGGTTGCTGGTATCCTGCCATTCCAGGATGCGTCGTAGCCAGGAGATCTTCGCATCGAAGTCCTTACCGCCGGCATGCTTGCCTTCCTTGTAGCGCCAGTGAGCAGCGACACCGTATTCGGAAATATGGTGCATTTCCCACGTGCGGATCTGGATCTCTACCGGCTGCCCCTTCGTCCCGATGACGGTCGTATGGAGCGACTGGTACATATTCGGCTTCGGAACGGCGATGTAGTCCTTGAAGCGGTTCGGAAGAGGTCTCCAGAGAGAGTGCGCGATGCCTAGGATCGCATAGCACTGCGGGATGGTATCCACGATGACACGCACCGCATAGAGGTCATAGATCTGGGATAGGTCTTTGTTATCCCTTTTCATCTTTTTATAAATGCTGTAGAAATGCTTCGGCCGTCCGGTGATGGTCGCCTTGATGCCCGCTTCTTCGATGTGTTCGTGGAGCACGCGCATGGTATCATCGACGATCTCCTCACGCGCCTTGCGCTTCTGCTTCATCTGGCGCACGAGGTCTGCATATTCCTCCGGATGCAGGTAGTGGAAACAGAGATCTTCCAGTTCCCACTTGATATTGTAAATCCCGAGACGGTGTGCGAGCGGGGCATAGATCTCGATCGTTTCACGCGCGATGCGGATCTGCTTCTCCCGCCGGAAGATACCGAGTGTACGCATATTGTGCAGGCGGTCCGCCAGTTTGATGACGACGACGCGGATATCTTTGGCCATCGCGAGGAACATTTTGCGGAAATTCTCAAGCTGCTGGTCTTCTTTGTCCTTGTAGTGGAATTGGGAGAGCTTCGTCACCCCATCGACCAGGAAGGCGACTTCTTCGCCGAAGAGCATTTTGAGATCTTCCAGCGTATAGCCGGTATCCTCGACGACATCATGCAGGAGTGCGGCCATGACGCCTTCCTTGTCCATTTCCAGTTCCGCCAGAATGTAAGCCACGGAGACGGGATGGATGATGTACGGCTCGCCCGTCTGCCGGGTCTGTCCTGCATGGGCTTTTTCTGCCAGCTCATAGGCTTCTTCGATGAGTTCGAGTGACTTCTCATCGTGCATGTACGTTTTCAGTTTGTCGAAGAGCTTTTTATGCTCTTCTTCTTTTTCTCCGGCAAAATCCTGCCGCTCTTTCATGCGCTCTACATATTCATCCTGATGGATCAGAAACTCAGCCAGCGTCGAAGCGGAGGCATCCGTATGGATGGTCTCTTCATTGAGATTCCGATTGAATACGCTTGGTGCTGGAAGGGCATTCGTTTCTACCGGTACTTCTGTTTTATTGTTTTCTGTATCATTCATAGCAGTGCCTCCTTACAGCATCAAAATAGGGCGTTCAGGGTTAGCCCGTGGGCGTTCTAGGGAGACACTGATTAAATCGTTGTTCGATTTGACTCTGCGATTGAATCAGCGTTTCACTAGCCATGATTTCGGCTCAAAACGGAAAACCTGTGAACCTTTTGAACCCTCAGAACCAGCCGAACCCCTTTACATCCTATGCTTTCTATAGACTTCCGATGACATGAGATCCATTTTTTTCGTAGCGATACGGCGCTGGTAAAATTCTTCTCCGTTTCGGGAAAAGCGAGAAAGGAGCTCAAGCTCTTCAAAAACGGCAAGTCCCATGCTGAGGCTGACTTTTTCGAAGCCGCCCTCAGCCATGAGGTGGCTCTGTACTTCTTTCACGGGCCGTGGCAGATCTTTGAGGAAAGCGGTGAGCTTCTTGTAGATGCCTACCAGCAGATCGCGGGAGAGCAGCTTCTCATTTTCCTCTCGGATGTCGCGGCAGATGAGCTGCACATGCTCGCCATACCATTCATGGACTTCCGGTTCGAAGACAAGATCGACCACATCCCCTGCGCGGCAGGGGTCGATATCCCCCACGCCCCAGAAGATCGCATCGATAAGCTCCTTCCCGGATGACAACTGGCATTTGAAATGCCGCCTGTCCTGTCCGATGCGGCGCGCCGTCTCCACGAAAGCCTGCCGCGTCGCGAAGATGGGCTTCGGATTGTCACAGCCGCAAGGCTCTAAGAGATCGAGCGAGTGAATGAAATCGATCGACATTTCGGAGAGCGGCAGGCACTCCTCCACCTCAAGGACAGGGATACAGTCTTCTTCCGTGAGCTTTGCTTTCGCATAGGCATTGAGACGCTTTCGGAATTCGGGGATCTTGTCCGCTGCGATAGAAAATCCGGCTGCCATTTTGTGTCCGCCATACTGGAGCAGGAGGTCTTTCTCCGCCGCCAGTGCTTCATAGATATTGAAAGCGGGGATGGAGCGGCAAGAGCCCTTCCCGACCCCGTCTCGGACCGTCAGCACCAGTACCGGACGATGGTAGATTTCCAAGATGCGCGACGCCACGATCCCGATGACGCCGGGGTGCCAGTCCTTCCCGTCCACGACAAGGGCCATATCCTTTTCGATATGGAGCTCGGCGATGCGCTTCTGCGCTTCCTCGAAGATATTCCGCTCGATCTGCTGGCGCGTCACATTCGTATCGCAGAGCTGGCTCGCGAGGCGCTCCGCTTCTTCGCTGGACTCGGTCGTCATCAGCTGTACGCCTTCTCTGGCGTGCGCGATGCGTCCGGCCGCATTCAGACGGGGTGCCAGACCGAAGGATACCTGATCCGCATGCGTGATTGCTTTCGTATCCTCATGGACGATGCCGGATGCGATCAGGAGCGAGGAAAGTCCTTTGATGGAGGTCGTGAGGAAACGCTTCATCCCCTCGCGTACCAAGATGCGGTTTTCCCCGGTAAGGGATACTACGTCTGCGATCGTCCCCAGCGCGGCGAGCTCTACATTGTCTGTGAAATCAGCCCCGTCCCGCGAGAGATGCAGTGCTCTGGCCACCATGAAAGCGACGCCGCAGCCTGCCAGCTCCTTGTATGGATACGGGCAGTCCTTCTGGTGCGGATTGATCACGGCGATGCATGCCGGCAGCTGCTCCGGCGGCGTGTGATGGTCGGTCACGATGATATCCAGCCCCTCGGGTTTCCTTGCGATGAGCGCAGCCGAACTGATCCCGCAGTCCACCGTGATGAGGAGCGTATAGCCCTCTTTCCGGAGGGAAAGCAAAGCCTTCTCATTCAGACCATATCCTTCCGTTTCTCTCCGGGGGATGTAGTATCCGACATCGGCGCCCATGCCTTTCAGGCAGCGCACGAGGATCGAAGTCGATGTGATGCCGTCTACATCATAGTCTCCGTAGACTACGATCTTCTCTCCGTGATCGATCGCGGAAAGCAGACGGGTGACGCCCTCTTTCATCCCCTTCATCAGGAAAGGATCGGAGAGATCTGACAGGTCATCGTATAAAAAATGGGATAATTTTTCTTCTGTATCCAGTCCGCGCCGCATCAGAATCCGCGCAAGACCATCTGTGATCGAATGCCTCTTGAAAAACGCAGGGATTTCTTTGGTTTCGTTTTCGCCGGCCCGGATGTGCCAGCGGCAGGCTGCTCGTTCTTGTGTCATCATGTCCTCGATTTCTGGAGATGGATGGAATCTTTCGCGCGCCGCTTTCCACTCTGTCAGAATACCGGCCGCGCCCTTCTGCTGTGCAGTTTTGCTGTCATGTCTGTGATATTTTCTGGGTCATCCATCCATCATTCCGTAAAAGATGTAATTTGCAACAATTATAATATATTTCGAGGAGTTTTGACAAAAGTTTTATAAGCAGATAATGCTCGATACTTTATGACAAAATCAATAATATTATTACTTCCTCTTTTTCCCTCTTATTGCGACTTACTGGGGCTAATTTGTTTTTTGTTGCTATCATTATGCTTTTATGCGTTTTTTCTTCAAAAAATTTTTTGTCTCAAAATTCCTTTTGCATTCTCAATTTCAAGTATAACATATCTTCTGTCTTTTCATGAGAGGCTTTTCGGAGTATTATCAGAAAAGCCTTTCGGAGTTTATATGTTTTTGGGGGGAATGTATCAATGAAGTTTTTTGGAAAATATACGCAATTGTTTTGTTCCGTCCCTACTTCTATAAAAAAGAGCGTCTATTCCATGGAAAGATTATCCTAGGATTTTGAAGCAATATGATGATTATATGGCTGAATTCCCTGCCCAGGAGCGTTCGGCCTTTTTCCGGCATGTGAAAGATGCCACTGCTCAATGTTTTTATCTGTGTGAGTATATCCCTTTCAATAAAGGGTTTCATGATTTGCGTTCCTCGGAGTTCGTCTATTCATTTGAGAAAAATGACCATACAATTGTTGATTTAGTGGCATATTTTTTGTGTCAGGAATTGGTGCCTGGCGTTGCTTTGGCTGCAGTTCCTCCTTCTATGGTTGAAAAAGCCGGTCAGTCTTCCGTGTATCGGTTGATTTCCCGCGTTATGGAGCTTACAGGAGAAAGTCTTCATTTGATTGATGCGTCTTCTTGTCTGGTACGTACAAAGTCTATTGTTTCGCTGCATACGGTAAAAGGTCCTCGATATTTATCAGATACAATAGATTCGGGCAAGTGAAACATCCTGAACTGATTCAAGGTAGAAATGTTCTATTGCTGGATGATTTAACCATTTCCGGCAATTCTTTCTTTGGCTGTTTTGAAAAATTAGCTCCATATACTAGTCATGTGGCTTGTTTTGCTGTTGGCAGTAGGCTTCATACAAAGGATTTATTTAGTAAGGTCCGTCCTGCTTTTCTTTTTGATTTTACGGAATGGGATAGTTCATGGGATACTCCGCCAGCTGTTTCTTTTTTTCATTTGCTTCGTACTAAGAAAATTCCTTTTTGCGTGGTTGTTTCTAATGCAGATGTTTATACCCAATTACAGCAGCGCTTTTCTATTCCTGATTCTTCCATGATTTTGGCCAAGCATTTAGACCATGGGCAGGACTGGCTTTTCTTGGGGCTTCTTGCCAAGTGCAGAATACAGGTTTATGAACCTTTTATTTATTTTGTCAGTAACAACCTTTCCCATTTGGAATATTCAGCAGATTTAGCTTTTCATGCAATTTCTTTTTCGCAGACCCGTTCTGCTTTTTTGTTGATTTTCATTTCGCGTCTTTTGATGATTTTGTCTATAGTTTAGGGGATACCGTTCCTCCTTCTATGCAGCTGTGGCGTTTACTGACTTCTAATCGTGAGCAGCAGCAGATATCTTTGCATCCATTTTCCTCGGTTTTGCAAGGAATTTCTCTACTTTCCACGGATTTAAGCGCTCCCCAGGGGCATATGTCCACCTTTGTGGGTGGTCTGATTATTTTCTTTATGGGAATTTGCCTGTATGAACCGCTGGAACATGGATTTTCCTTGTGGGTAAGTCTTTCTCTGATTTTTCTTGCTTCCTTGTATATTCCTTTCTTTGGCATCCTCCTCCTTGTTTTTCTTCCCATTTGACGTATTATTAAATACTTTCGAGATTTTTGTCTCATATCCGGCAACGTTCTTTCCAGTCCAGAGCAGTTCTCCTGACAAAGAGAAAATGGAACGCGACAATCTGGCTCTGGTTTCCTGCAAGCAGGGATTTTTTGGTAGTATTCTCCATTATGGAGATCTGACCTTCTATTCGAGAGATGGTCATTCCTTTACCTATAGATATGTTCGGAATCCCAAATCTCATCGAGATTCCCTGCAGCTTTGGATTGAAGGGGGTTCCTTATGAAACGACTGTATGTATGGCTTGCCATCTTTTTGGGTTTCCTTTCCGTCCATCGCATTTTATCCGGGAATACGGTGGAAGCCGGTATTCGGTTGGCGGTATTCCTTGTGTTTATGATGTTTATGGATAAGCACTTCTTCTTTTTTGCAGTTTTCTGGCTGGCCGCGCTCATCGAAGCGCTGGGCGCTCTTTGTATGAAAGGCTTCCCTCGCTTTTATGAAGTCGCGCAGCAAACCTTTCGTTTATGCATGAAATAAAAAGAACCTGTCGATGACTTTCTCAAGTCTTTGGCAGGTTTTTTTAATTTATTATGGATAATAAAATTTTTCAGCTTTGAAGTCTACGCTTTGCTGTTTGTTATCCAAAATGGCCTGTCCCATGGTCTCTTTTGGGGTAGCTTTGCTCTTCTCTTTAGGAGAAGGTGCGACGTGAATGGTTGTTCTTGGACGGTTTTTTGCCCGAATCGGAGCAATCGTAGCTACTTTCCGGGGAACATAGGGAGGATCTTTCCTTGGTTCTTTAGGGGCAAGACGAGGATGCTCTGTCATCGGTTTGATGGGAGGCGGAGTCACATCAATTGTCCGGGTGACAGTGGGTGCTGTGTAATGCGGCGTGATGTGTTTTTCTTCTCGAACTTTTCGTTCTTCAGCGACTTTTTTATCCTTGCTTTTTTTCTTAATAGCGATTTTGGTCAGCCAGAGCAGAATGCATACGGTGAAGAAAATGGCATGTGCGCCAATAAAGCTCATTACGGCAAGCCCGCCCCAGTAAAAAATCATGAACATGATGGGCAGGAACATCAAGGCTCCCATAAAAGCGCCAAATAAAATATCTCCAATCATTGGGGTTTCTCCTTTCTTTGCATTTACATAAGTTTGTTCGTTTTGTTTTTATTTTCTTGGTTTCCGGTTCTTTTCCTGACCGTATCTCCATTTTTCTTCGTAATGTAGTTTCGGATGTCGGTTCGTCCCATGAGGTAGTCAAGGGATACGTTGTAGAGATCTGCAAGAAGCTTCAGTTCTCTTGCCTTCATCAGTGTGGGGGCTTCTTCCATTTCTTTATATTCACTGGGGACAATTCCCAGAAGTCTTGCAATATCTTCCCTGCTTGCTCCGTTTTCTTCTCGAAGTTCAATCACCCGGTTGGCGTATTTTTTTCAATGGGGGTTCTTGGTACCGGCGTAGGACAGAGCTTGATGATTCGTTCTTTCACTTTCTCTATTTGTTCTTCTGTGAGGAGCTTTGTGCAGCAGTGTTCTTTCATATTGGGTCTGTCATCATCTGTGATGCGTGCCAGATAGTCTACGGATGTTTCGTAGATTCTTGCCAGCTTTACAAGCTCCATGGGAGAAAATGACTGGTTGTATGATTTGACTTCCCGGTAGCGGAATGGCACTTCTTCCATATTGATCAAGGTAGCGGCTTTCTTGATTGACATGGCATAATTCAGTCTGACAGCCCCTTACCCTGTCTGAGATATCAAAGTCCATGTAGCCATCGCCCGGTTTATAGGCATCCGGGATATCTGTGATTCCCAGTAGATAGTCCATGGAAAGGCCGGTTAAATAGCTTAATCGCTTAAAGACGGGCAGGCTGCTTCTATCCATGATTCCTTCTTCATATTCTTTATAAGTCAGCTGATCGATTCCTGCAATCCCACTCATGATGGGAACATCATATCCCAGTTCCTCCTTTAAGTCGATGAGCCTTACGCGGTAAGTTATTCTTGTCATCGGTTTCATAGTATCAAAATTCTTTTCTGTCATATTTCTCTCCTTTACTTTTGTTTTTCTATTTCTATTTCCTATTTTACTCTACCTCTCAGAAATTTGCTTTAATTTCTTTCTTTTTTTCTTTTTCTTTCTATTGCCTGTTTTCTTCTTTCATCTTTATAATAAGAAAAAGACGATTATTTTTCTGAAAGGAGTGTGTATTTTTGGCTTATTCATCCTTGCCGTCCAATTTTCTGGGCTCTTACGCCTGCCCTGCTCATGGTGAGCCGCCTCGTTCCCGGGAAGAGCTGATTCAAGCTTTGAGGGTTCTGCATGATTCTTTTGCTTCAGAGAATCAGCTGGAGACGGCTTCATTTCATAAATTCAATAACGAGTACGTCAAGTGCATAGAAGAGTATCCTACGTTTGATGAACTGGATGCCCAGATTGCAAATCTTTCTCGTTTTAAATCTCAATTGATTGCGAATCGACCTAAGTATTTTTTCTATCTGAATTGGGGCATCATTCTTGGTTCCCTTTACTTCCTTTATGATTCCATTGTTTATTTCGAATTTGCTTCTTATGGCTCTATTTTTCTGATGCGCGGAATCATTCAAGCCGCTCTTTCTCTTTTTGTTCTTTTGGGTTGGCTCTTCCTTCGCTCCCATTCCCATTCAGCCGACTATAAGAAAGTGACAGAGGCTCTTTCCCATGTCGAGGCAACTCGTGACTTGTTCAAAAAGGATCATGTGAATCCTGAGATCATTCGTAATGAAGCTTTTGAGTCTCTCTCTTCCTCGATGGCGCAGGAAATCAGGTCGCTTCGCACTGCTTTTTTTGAGCGTCTTGCTCCCATTAATTTCCTTTCTCCTGATTTTCAGAATGTCCATGCTTGTTCTCGCCTGATTTCCTATTTGTCTGGTTTCCAAGCGGATTCGTTCGCTGGTGCCTGTCAGCTCTATATCAACGAGGTCAATCGTCAAAAGCAGATGAATCTGCTCCATCGAGAGATGGATGCGGCAGTTAAAAAGGCTTATTCTGATGGGCATCAGGCAGGGTACAGCAGCGGTTTATATGATGGACGTTTCCGTTATTAGGTGTTTTCTTTGCTTTTGCAGCAAAAGAAGCTTTTCAAAAAAGAATCGGATATATCCGGTTCTTTTTTATTCTTCATATAAGCTTTGGGATGTTTTTTCTTGTACATCTTTGCTTCATACGTTGCTTGTTCATAGACTTTGGTTTCGCCATAGGTTTTGACTGCTTTTTTGAAGTCTTCGGGTGTTGCCAGCTCATTTCTTGAGATGTCTTTGTCCTTGGATTCCAAACAGATGCTCGTCAAGTCTTGTGCAATGATGTCGGCCATTCCTTCTGCCAGACCCACATTTTTGTTCATGGTCGTCTGTTCTTCTTTTGCCTTGATGGCCTGGTACTTATGGACCAGTTCATGGGTCAGAACGAATCGATAGGCTTTCAGGTGTTACGATTTGCATGTTGAGAATGATGAGATTCCTATCCGGAACAGAAACAGCGGCAGAGTATTTGACTGCATAGGCTGCGTCTTTTTTAGCTTGTATGTTTCTACATCTTTCCCGTAGTCATATGTGTTGACAATGGTCATCTCTTCGTTTAATGACACTTGGTATTTGTCTTTCATGTAGCTTTCCACCTGTTCCATCACTTCTTTTCCCTGTTTTTCCATTTCTGGATGATTATCCACAATGGTGTGGGTGCTTCTGGGAGATATATATCCTGTATATCCTGACAGAGTGAGTGCTGTCATGATGGAAATGATTGCTTTTTTGTTCATGGTTTCACCTCCTTTTAAAATAAAGACAACGGGACACGCTTTTCATTGATGAAAAGCCGATCCCCGACTTTTTAGATAAATTAAAGGGAAGTAGCTTTTGCTGCTTCCCTTTCGTTACTTTTTCAAGCTCACATTTCTGCGTTTCCCATCATCTCTCTTCCGCCATTTATGCGATACCACCCACCAAAGTAGCCCCATTTGGCTTCAAAAAGATGCATTTGCAGCCTTTCTTCTGTAATGGTATGGGGGCATTTCAATAAATTCCCTTTCTTTTTCAAACTTCATGATGCACATGTCCTCCTCGTTCATTCCTGGTGGGAGTACCAGAATTTCAAGTTGTTTCATAGGGTCTCCTTTCTTTCTGACTTTGAAATAATCGCTTTTGCGGGCTTTTCTTTTAAGAAAAGCCTCTTTGCGCTTTTCCTTTAACCGAAAGTGTTTTGCAACAGTGTTGCAGAAAAATGAGAAAATTTTCTTTTTTCTCTCTTTGAGATTCTTCTCTTATTTCAAATGCCGTAATTTACATTACTTTACGATAAATTACGATATTCTACGGTAATTTACTGTAATTTACGATAATTTACGGCAAATTAATGGCATTGATTGCACAAAAAAGGAGCAGCCAGATGACGGCTCCTTTCTGATGGAATTAGAACCGGATGCTTTGCAGCACGAGTTCCAGATATTCGATTTTTTCTTTCTGTATCTGAATTCTTTCAGCCTGTTTTTCGGCCAGATTTCTCATAGCTGCATTTTCTTCTGTGAGTTGTTCACGGATCATAGATGCATAGCTGCTTCCTTTCCCTACTTTAAAGCTTACCCCTGTGTTCATGCCTGGTTTACCTACACCGGCCGTAACGTCTAAGTGGATTAAGATATTCTGGCTTGGTCTAAAGAACGTACCGATGGCTGCTTCATTTCCATCTTTGTAATGTCCATATCCGATGGCAAAGGATACCTTGTCTTCTTCATCATGGCCAATGGGTTTCAATGCTGCCAGGGCAGCGGCTTTGGTGATGCCTTTATTGGTATCTTTTTCCAGGTCCTTTTTCATGAGGTTCAGTTTGTCATAGGAGCTTTCCATCGAAAGCGTCTGGTTCACGTATCCTACGTTTGCCATAGAGCCAGCTTCTTTTTCGTCCACTAATATATACCTGTCCAATTCTTCTTGGATGCGTCTATTTTCGTTTCTGCGCCATTTACTCCTACGGTTAAGGTAATTTTCCCTTAGCTTGCATGAGGCGGTATTCCTTGACTTTCTGAAGGGCATGGTAGGCGCTTTCCCCGGTAGCCAGACCTTTGGATAATTGTTTTGTATATGCAGAAACATTCATAGTGTTTAAGGTCGCTTTCTTTTCGAGGTTTACCTTTGTTTGGGAAAGGTCTGCTTTGGCGGCTACATCTTCCGTTGAAATAGCAGACACGGCGTTAACTGGTTCGTTCGTGGCTTCTATCGGTGCATCTGCCAGCATGATGGATGGTTCGTAGCTTTCGGTAGGCTTAGCTTTCATAGCACCAGAGACTTTGGCTTCTTGTGTATTGGTCTGAACCGTGGATACATCCATATCCTTTTGGAATTTTTGAATGGCTTTTTTGACTTGGCTCTTGATAACGGCTTCTCCGTTAGTTGTGAGGTTGCTCATATCCTGACTAAGTTTTGTCCCCTTGATGGTATTCAGATTCTTTTGAATGCCGGATAATTCTGTTTTTTCGCATTGATGGAGGATTTCAAACTTTCCAGCTGGTTTTTGTTTGTTTGGATGCGGTCAAGCAAATCCGGCAATGCTTTGTTGTACAGAATAAAGCTGAGGACCATTAATGAGGTCTTTGGATGTTGCTGAGATTTTGCCTGTATTGACTCCTTTTAAGTATGTTTTGGCTGCTCCGAACAGAGAAATTCTTTTTTTGTCGGCAGTTGTATACGCAGCAGCATTGCCAAGTCCTACGGCATTATTTGTATTTAGGTTGATTCCGTATCTTGCGCTGTATGTTTTTCCTAGCTTAGGCTTGGCATTATTTAACGCAGTGGTCATTTGTACTTTATTGATGACATCTGTGTTTGCAGCCCCGGAAGAAACTGTCTGGGCTTTTCCGTTTAAGGGTCAAGTCACCTGTAATATGGGTATCTGATCCGATGCTATTGAGAAATCCGTTCTCATTCTTTACTTACAGAAATTTAGCTTTGATTTTACCGGTTACTTGCATTGGTGAGCTCCATTCCCCGTCTTCTCTTATAATCATTAGTGTTCCTTTTGATATATCTAATATACTATTTTCATCTATGAATATTAGATTCGTTGTTAAGTTTTGGGCTTGAATTTTTACTATTGCTTTTTATGGCTAATGTTTCTGTTGTAATTGTGTCTGTTGCACTGACGGTAGAACCATTGGTAGCAATTAATTCTTGGTTGCTTGTAATGCTGGCTCCGGTAATATTAGATGCATCTGCAGTAATGCTTTAAGCATTGATTGTCCCTGCTGCAGTGAGCGTGGAATTGGTATTGACGTTGATGGCTTTGGTTGTTTGTACGCCCGCTTTGCCGGTGAGGGAGCTGTTTTCCGTGACAGTGATGGCTGCATCACTAAGATTGGTTAATGTTACCTTTTTTTCTGCTTGATTATATGTTCCTCCGCTAAGGGTTGTTGTTATAGTTACCGTACATCTGTCTGTGTTTTCATCCCATCTTTCTTGGCTTTCGCTTCCTAAATCTCTTTCGGTTATTTCTTTTCCTCCTTTTGAATAATATAATGTTATACTTCCATCGATATTTTTCTGAACAAAATATCCGGTATTTTTGTTAAATGTTTCTATTTCTGTTTCTGTTGAATTTGCAGATAAAGATCCTCTTTTTGATTCCCAATCAGAACAACCGTCATCAGGTGAATAGTGGTTCCATATCTCAATGTTTCCTATCCACTTAGAAGGTATGTATATTATTTTTTGGTCTCCTTTTTATGGAGCTATGTTATTTTTAACTGTTACTGTTTGCCCTTTTAGTATCAAATCGTTTGAGTCTTCTACAAGAGTATCTTCATATCCTGTAGTTTTTTGATATAATGCTCCATTAATCATAATTTTATCATTTTCGTAAGTTGTAGCGCTTATTTCATTTTCCCAACAAAAAAGCGCACTTAAAAGGAGTGATCAGCCCCTGTCAAGGTAGACATGGCAAATATCTAAAAAATTACTGCCGTAAATTCCATGTTGGTGTTTTAGCATCAGCATGGGATTTGCGGCATTTTGTTATGCCGCAAATTTCGCTTTGTATTTCTGAATCCGTTTGTTCTCGGTAATCGGGAACTGTTCCGGG